>SXZT01000088.1 GCA_005787785.1 Actinomycetota bacterium | reverse complement strand
GGCGGAGTCAACATCTACCCGCAGGAGTCGGAGAACATTCTCATCAACCACCCGAAGGTGGCAGACGTTGCCGTCTTCGGCGTGCCGAACGACGAGTTCGGCGAGGAAGTGAAAGCCGTCGTGCAGCCCGTGGCGATGCCGGCACACGAGGACGAGGCAAAGGCCCTCGAGCGCGAACTCATCGCCTACTGCCGCTCGCAGCTTGCCGACCTGAAATGTCCGCGCTCGGTCGACTTCCGCCCGGATCTTCCGCGCCATCCGACCGGAAAGCTCTACAAGCGCCTCCTCAAGGACGAGTACTGGAAGGCGGCGGGTCGCTCGATCTGAGCCGACTCGCGACAATGCGACTGCGTCGCCATCCGTTTTTCGACTGGACGGGCATCCACGCCTTCGCCCACCGCGGCGGAGCGAGCGACGCTGCCGAAAACACGCTGTCCGCGTTCCAACACGCCGTCGACCTCGGCTACACGTACATGGAAACCGATGTGCACGCCACGGCCGACGGTGTCCTCCTCGCATTCCATGACGACGACCTGCGACGCACGTGCGGCATCGAAGGCCGCATTTCCGAGATGACCTACGACGACGTGCGCTCTGCACGGGTCGACGGACGCGAACCGATACCCACGTTCGACGAACTGGTCACGACGTGGCCGGACCTGCGCTGGAACATCGACTGCAAGGCGGACAATGCACTGCCCCGCCTCGTGGACGCGCTACGCAGGCACGACATCCTCGACCGCGTGTGTCTGGGTTCGTTCAGTGATCGGCGCCTACGCACATTGCGCGCCGAACTCGGACCCGGTGTCGCCACCTCTCTCGGACCGAAGGGCGTCGCCCGCCTGCGCCTCGCGGTCTCACTCGGTCGCGCGATTCGATTCCCCGACGGCGTGTACGCGGTTCAGATTCCGCCGAAACAAGGGCCGATTCCGTTGCACTCGGAGCGATTCATCGAGATCGCACACGAATCGGGCCTCCACGTCCACTACTGGACGATCGACGAGCCCGCTCAGATGTTGGAACTGATCGACCGCGGCGCCGACGGGATCATGACCGACAAACCGGCGACACTGCGCGAGGTCTTGGTCTCGCGCGGACGCTGGTAGACGTTGCTCAGGCGTCTTTCGCCGCACCTGCGCGCTTGACGATCGGCTCCTTGTCGCTCCAAGGAAAGTTGATCCAGAGATCGGTGCGCTTCCAGACGTAGTCGCAACGCACAACAGAGTGGGACTTTTCGTACAGTGCTGCGACCCGCGACTCGGCGACGCGCCCTTCGCAGAATTCCTGAACGAGCTTCAGAGTGTGCCCCGTATCGGCCACATCGTCGACGATCAAAATCTTCGCGTCACGGACGTCGACGAAATCGGGAACCGGTGGCAGGATCATCGGCATGTCGAGACGCTCGTCGACATCGGTGTAGAACTCGACGTTCATCGTGTAGGTGTTCTTCACCGACAGGGCGTAGCCGAGGGCTCCCGCAAGAAAAAGGCCGCCGCGGGCGATGGCAAGAATCATGTCGGGGTCGTAACCGGATTTTGCAATGTCCAGCGCGATGTCCCGCGAGGCCTCTCCGAAACCGTCCCACGTCAATATCTCGCGCTGATCAGACACGCCATCTCCCTCGTTTCGAACAGAACCTAGTCGTTCACGCTTCGTACGGACAATGCCGGCATCCGCTCGAACAGCAGCGGCCCCGGGATGCGAGAAAAGTCGCGGTCATCACACTCCGTTTCGTCAACGGGTCGATGTACACGGGGTCGCCCTTGTCGACGGCCCCACGATGTTCGGTGAGAATTCTTTCAACCAGTGCCGCATCGCGAGGCAGGCGCGAAGGCAGTGGGTGGTCCACGTGATCGGGTCGCAAGGGCGCATAGCGTTCGATCACGGCGATCAACCTACTGAACGACACCCGGTGTCTAGCATCGCAGCGATGAACGTCGCCGAGACTTCAGTGCTGCGTGCGCCCGAGGGTGACCGTCTCCTTCGCCACACCTTCGGAGCGTTCCGATTCGGCGCAATCGACCCGACGGTGCACCTCGACGGTGCCCTCCTCGTCATGACTTCGATGACACCCGTCGGGCCCGCTTGGACGGACGCCTCGACCACGGGCGTCACCCACGGGGGCGAAGGGCGAGCGATCATTTGCCGTCGCCACCCCGACCCCTGTGGCCTGCGCGACACCTTCAGCGGCCTCGACGCCAGGCACCCGATCGTCGCCCGCTTGCAACGCGACTTCGGCGACCTGCGCATCGGTTCGTCCGGGGACGTCTACAAGGCCGCACTCACGGCGACTCTCGGCCAGCGCATCACCGCGGCCGACGCAGTGAACCAGTGGGCTCGACTCTGCCGTGCCCTTCCCAACCCCGTCGAGACGCCCGTGGGCACCCTTCTCGCACCCCCCGACCCGGCACGCCTAGCCGACATGGCGCCGTACCAACTCCACACTCTCGGCATAGAAGAAGCCCGAGCGCGCACCCTCATCTCAATCGCACGGGTCTTTCGTCGCCCCGGCCATCACCACGACGATCCACCCGCGGCGCTGCGACGTCTCGTCGTCGACGTCCCACGATTTGGCCCGTGGACCCGTGCACTCGTTCAGGCCCAAGCCCTGGGCGATCCCGACGCGGTCGCAGTCGGCGACTTCCATCTGAAGAACGTCGTGGCGCACGCGCTCACCGGTCGCCCCCGGGGCTCCGACGACGAAATGCTCGCGGCCCTTTCCCCGTACGCGGGCAACAGGGGTCGTGTGTTGTCATGGCTCGCCCTCGGCGGCATCTCCGCGCCGAAGTTCGGCCCGCGTCGCCGCAACATCGACTTTCGCAGGTTCTGAAGGGTTCAGCGCGCCGTGGCGCGCATTTGTTCGCGTACCGACCAGAAGCCCGGCCAACTCTTCGACACGACCGACGGGTCGTCGATCGATACACCCGCGATACGTCCCGCGAGAACGGAAAAGCCCATCGCGAGACGGTGATCATGGTGCGTCTCGAGGTGGGCGCCGTGGATCGCAGATGGTTGCACGATCAGACCATCGTCGGTCTCCACCACTGATGCACCCGTTTTCGATAGTTCGCGAGCCAGGTCACCGAGGCGATCGCTTTCCTTGGCGCGTATGAATCCGACGCCGCGGATACGTGACCCCTCCGCCGCAAAGAGGGCCACGACCGCCACCGTCGGGACGAGGTCCGACACGTCGACCATGTCGATGTCGATCCCGCGCAGCGGTCGCTCGAGGTCACGGTGCACCGAGATCGACGTCAGTCCCCGCTCCACGCGACAGCCCATCTCTTCGAGAATGTCGGCGAACGCAACGTCTCCCTGCAACGAATCTGCCGTCAGGTTGGGGATGGTCACCGACCCTCCGCACACCGCCACGAGGGCCATCGGGTACGACGCGGAGGACGCGTCGGGCTCGACTTCGTAGTGACGCGGCACGTAACGCCCTTCGGGCACCGTGACTATGCGACCCTTTGCGGTGTCGTTGATCGATGCATCGATGCCGAAATCGCGCATCACTTCCACGGTCATCTCGAGATACGAATCCGACACCCGCTCCCCCGCAACGACGAGACGCAGCCCACCCCGTAGGTACGGAGCCACCAACAAGAGCGCCGTCGCAAATTGACTCGACACACCACCGGGAATTTCGATCTCCCCGCCACGAATGGCGCCCGCCGAGACCTCGACCGGAAGATGACCCCGAGCGTCGCTCGGGTTGACGTGAGCACCCAAGGCCTCGAGGGCGTCGTGCAGGTCGGCCATCGGACGGCCGCGCAGCGCCGCGGCGCCATCGATGATCGCACCGCCCGCGCGCAACGCGCACACAGCCGTGAGGAACCGCGACGTCGTTCCGGCCAGCCCGGCGTCGACCCGTGCAAAACGCGTGGACTCGATGTCGAGAGCCGACCCGAACCGTAAAACGCCGTCGCCCGCTTCGGAGATGTCAACACCGAGTGCGCGCAGACCGAACACCATCGCCACCGAGTCATCGCCGTCGGGAACGTTGGCGACCGTGGTCCCTTCGCCCGCGAATGCCGCGCACACGAGGGCACGGTTGGCGATGCTCTTCGACCCCGGCACCACGACGGTGCAGTCGACTGGTGACTCGAACACCTCGATCACGGACCTCACGCCCTTCACCGCCCCGGTTTGAAACCACGGGCAATGAGACCCCCGCGCAACAACTCGACTTGACCCGCTTCGACGAGCACCACGGCCACGCCGCGGTCGCCCTCTGCCGAGTGCACGACTTCAAAGTTCGCGAGGTTCACATTCAACTCTGCAGCCAGAGTGAAGATCTCGGCCGCCGAACCCGGGCGGTCGGGAATCGGTATCCGCACTTCAACGGCATCCTCCAGCGACCGAACGCGTGCGGGCAGATTGCTGCGCGCCGCACGGGCGCGCAGCAACAGTCTTTCGAGACCAACCGAGTCCTCGGCGTCGACGGTGCCCCGCAGGTCGATGAGACCTGCGATGAAGTCGTCGAGTGTTGCGACGATTGCCTCGCGGTTCGCTCGGCAGATGTCGAGCCAGATCCCCGGCTTGCTCGATGCGATACGGGTCATGTCACGGAAACCACCCGCCGCCATGCGCAGAAGTGAGGCGTGCTCCTCGGACCTGCGATCAGCAAGTGTCATCAAAGTTGCTGCCGTGAGGTGCGGAACGTGACTGACGACGGCAATCAGCCTGTCGTGGTCGTCGGCCGACAGTGCGAGAACGTTTGCACCCAACTGATTCACCACTCCGGCCACAAGTGCGAATACCGAGTCCAGAGTGTTCGAGCTCGGCGTGAGAATCCACGTTGCGCCCTCGAAGAGGGTGGGGTCGGCGCCGTCGAGTCCATCGAGCTCAGAGCCAGCCATGGGGTGTCCACCGATGAATCGCGGATTCGCGATGTGCGACACCAACGGGCCTTTCACGCTTCCGACATCGGTCACGACACCCTTCGTCGCCGCGAGCGTGGCAGCCACTTCTCCACGCAGCTGCAGTACGGGCACCGCGACAAAAGTGATCTCTGCTTCAGGGTTCAACCACGAGGCGGAAATGATGCCCCGATTGATTGCCAGCTCGGACCGACCTGGATGCGGATCGGTTCCGTGGACACGCCATCCCGACTCAACCAGTCGCGCGGCGATCGATCCGCCGATCAATCCCAGCCCAACGACGTTGGCGATGCGTTCGAACGCGTCCGTAGTCATCACCCCGTGACGCTACCGACGGGCATCGCCCGCCATCGCTTGAATTAGCGCCCTTCGTTCGGCCAGCGACAATTCTCGCCACGCGCCGGGCTTCAACCGCGTGTCGGTGATCGGACCGATCCGTGTTCGAACCAGGCGCTCGACGTCGTGGCCGATGACCTCAAACATACGCCGGACCTGTCGGTTGCGACCCTCATGAATCGTGATCGACACGGTCGAATCGCTGCGTTGGCCGACCTTGGCCGGCGCTGTCGGGCCGTCTTCCAATTCGACCCCATCACGCAATCGCCGCAATTGACCATCGGTCAGACGGGGGTTGCCGCGCAGCAATACCACGTACTCTTTCTCTACGCCCTTGCTCGGATGTGTGAGGAAATGCGTGAGTTCGCCGTCATTGGTGAGGAGCAACAAACCCTCGGTGTCGCCGTCGAGGCGCCCCACAGGAAACACGCGCGGCTCCAGAGGGACGATGTCCACCACGGTCGGCCGGCCCTGCGGATCGCTCGCCGTGGAGATCACTCCACGCGGCTTGTTCAACAGGTAGTAGACGAAGTCGGGGCGCGCACCGATGGGCACACCGTCGACGGCAATCGTGTCGATGAGAATGTCGACGCGGCGGCCGAGTTCTGCGACATCGCCGTTCACGGTGACCCGCCCATCGGCGATCAGGTCTTCACAGGTGCGACGACTTCCCCAGCCCAACGCGGCAAGCACCTTTTGCAGGCGTTCACCCTCGGATGCGGAGGGGTCGTTCGAGTCAGTCGTCGAAGGTTGGCGCATCGCCACCGGCTCCGCCCGCCTCGGCCTCAATCGGAGTGATCCGCAACGTTGCCTCGAGAGCCTCGACGATCTCTGCGTCCGGCACGAACTCGGCGAGCGGCGGCAATTCGTCGACGGAGTTGATTCCCAACTTCTCGAGGAACAGCGGTGTCGTTCCCCACAGAACCGCCTGACCCGGACCGTCGTCGCGGCCGCGCTGTTCGATGTAGCCACGACCCTGCAACGTACGCAGGACGGCATCGGGGTCGACACCGCGAATCGACGCGATCTGCAGACGGGAGATGGGCTGTTTGTAGGCGATGATTGCGAGCGTCTCGAGGGCAGCGGCAGAAAGGCGCGCACGTTGACCGTCGAGCACGAATCGCTCGACGTACGGTGACACATCGGGGTGACTCTGGAACCGGTAGCCACCCGCCACCTTCACGAGCTCGAAGCCGCGGCCTTGCTCCGCGTAACTCGCCTTCAATTCGGCAATGATCGCTTCGACACCCGCGACGGGTGTTTCGAGCAGTTGGGCGAGCAACTCGACGGGGACCGGCTCGATTGCCACCATCAGCACGCCTTCGATCACGCGTACGGCGTCGTGAGCCTGACCCGTCGACATCGTCAGCCCTCGTAGTCGTCGATCGCGAATGTGGCGCCAGCGGAAGCCTTCTCGTAGCCGATCCAGCGCACCTGAATATCTCCGAAACGATCGCCCTGTTCGAGGTCGACCAGACCCTGCTTGTACAGCTCGAGGAGTGCAAGGAAACGCACGACAACCTCGAGTCTCTCGATCTGGGACTCCGTCAACTTGCGGAACGTGATCGACCGAAAACCGGGCAACGTCGACACCAGTTCGCTGACCGCGTCGGCCACGCTCGCCCTGATCGGCGCCACGTGATACAGGTCGATGCGTGGTTCGGGTTTGGGGGTGATGGCACGCACGAGCGCACGCACCAACTTCTCCGGCGTGACGCCCTCCATGAGGTCGGGCATCAGGTCCGCGAAGCGCTCATCGGGACCCGACACCCGCGGAAAAGCCCGATCGGCGAGGTCGGCGAGCTGTTGCAGCACCCGCGACACGTCCTTGAACGTCTTGCACTCGAGCAGCCGCGCAAGCAACAGGTCGCGCTCTTCCCAGAGGGCGAGCTCCTCGTCGAGATCGACGTCTTCCCTGCCCGGCAACAGGCGCCGCGCCTTTAGTTCGACGAGGGTTGCGGCGATGAGCAGGAACTCGGTCGCGATCTCGAGGTCGAGTTCCTGCATGTGCTCGATCTCTGCGAGGTACGCGTCGACGATGTGCGCAAGCGACACCTCGTGGATGTCCACCTGTTCGCGGAGAATCAGGTGCAACAACAGGTCGAAGGGGCCCTCGAAAACCGGCGTGGAAACTGCGTACGGCACCGAGTCGAACTTACTCGCCCCGACCCCGAACCGACGAGTACCATCCGCCCGTGGCCCGCGTTCTTTCGTGCATCCAACCCACCGGTGCCGTGCATCTCGGCAACTACCTCGGGGCCCTGCGGGAATGGGAAAAGGGCCAGCACGCGAACGATGTCTTCCACGGCATCGTCGACCTCCATGCGCTCACGATCACCGACACGCCGGGCGTGCTCGGCGCCAACTCCCTCGATCTCTCGGCGATGCTCTTCGCCGTCGGCCTCGACCCCGATGTCGCCACCATCTTCGTGCAGAGCCACGTGGTCGAGCACTCGGTTCTCGGATGGATCATGGAATGCACGGTCTCGTATGGCGAGTTGTCGCGAATGACGCAGTTCAAGGACAAGTCGGCGAAACGCGAGGCCGATTTCGTCTCGGCCGGACTCTTCACCTATCCCGCCCTGCAGGCGGCCGACATCCTTCTCTACGACGCCAACGAAGTGCCGGTCGGCGCCGACCAACACCAGCACATCGAAATCACGCGCGACATCGCCATTCGCTTCAATCACCGTTTCGGCGACACGTTCGTGATCCCGAAAGCCGTGACGCCCGCGGAGGGTGCACGCGTGATGGACCTTCAAGAGCCGACGAACAAGATGTCCAAGTCAGCGACCACCGACGCCGGATGCGTCTACCTGCTCGACGACCCCGCATCCATCATGAAGAAATTCAAGAGGGCCGTCACCGACTCCGACAGTGAGGTCCTCTACGACCGTGAGAAGAAACCCGGGGTCTCGAACCTGCTCGACATCCTGTCCGCAGCCACCGGCACAAAGCCCGCCGATCTGGCCGAGCGTTACACGCAATACGGACAGTTGAAAAACGACACGGGCGAAGCCGTCGTCGAACTCGTGCGACCGATCCAGACCCGCTACGCGGAATTGATGGCCGATCGTGCCGAATTGCAGCGTCTCTTGCGGAAAGGCGCCGACAAGGCGCGCGCGGTCGCGTCGGAGACCCTCGACAGGGCCAAGAACGCGATCGGTTTCCTTCCCTACTGACGTCTCACGCGTCGTCGACAGCGCGCAAAGCATCGGCAGTTGCGTCGAACACCGTTCCGGCGACCAGCTCGATGGTGCGCGGGTGCGATCCGACTTCTTGCAACATCTCCGCCCCGATGCGCTCATGGTCGCGGTACCGACGCATGGCCGGCGTCAACGCGACAATCGTTGCAACACTGCGGGCGACTCGACCCATCGAAACCTGCGACTTGCCGATGTCGTGCATCAGTGCACCCGCGACTTCCTCGCGCACAGCCCCCGGACACGCACCGGCGAAACGTTTGGTCACAGCGACCGCATGGCGCCGGTCACGTGGGTCCATGCGCATCCATAGTGCGAGTTCGTCGGGAGCGAGCACCGCAGAGGCAAAGGCCGCATCCGATTCCTCGGTCGTCACGGGCTCACCCATTTCACGAAAGCGCGCAACAAGATGAACGAATCGCGACCGCGTCATGCAGGCTTCCTCGTACGCCGCGCCCGCGGATGTGCCTCGGCATACACCTGCCACAAACGCTCCTGCGAGACGCGGGTGTACACCTGTGTCGTCGTGATCGACGCGTGGCCCAACATCTCCTGCACGATGCGCAAATCGGCACCGTGGTCGAGAAGATGGGTTGCACAGGTGTGACGCAGAGCATGCGGTGACACCTCGCGATCGATACCGGCACGGAGTCCCGCGTCGCGAACCACCTGGAATGCGACTTGCCGACTGAGTCGCGTTCCACGTCCGCCGAGGAAGACCGCATAGGAGTCGTCCTTCTTGCGCCAGCGCACGGGTTCCATCGCGGAGCGTCCCGACGACAACCACGTTTCGAGCGCCTGATGGGCAACCGATCCGAAGGGCACGACCCGCTCTTTGGACCCCTTGCCGAAAAGCCGCACGAGCGAAGCCTCCATGTCAAGGTCGGCGAGGTTCAAGCCGCACACCTCCGACACACGCGCTCCCGTCGCATAGAGAAACTCGAGCAACGCACGATCACGCACGTCGCGCGGCTCGTTGCCCGACACCGACGCGATGAGACTCGTCACTTCGTCTTCCGATAACGGCTTGGGAATCCCGGCAGGTTTCGATACTCCCTCGGCGAGTCCAGCCGGGTCGTCACGCCTGAAACCCTCCTCCACCATGAACCGGTGAAGCATCCGAATCGACGAGAACTGTCGGGCCATCGACGACTTTGCCGCCCCGGCCGTGGCTCGCTCCGCGAGGAACCTCTCGATGTCGGAAACGGACGCCTCTGCGGGGTCGGTGCCCTGTGACTGCAACCATGCGTCGTACTGAACGAGATCACGACGGTACGCATCGATCGTGTTGTTTGCCCGACCACGTTCGACCACCAACCAATCGAGAAACTCATGGATCTCAGGGGATGCCTCGACGGACGATTCCATTCAACGCAATTCTGCTACCCACTGCAAGCCGACGATCGTCTTGGAGTCGGTAATGTGACCACTGCGGGCTTCTTCGAGCGCGGCGGAAAGGCTGAGCCGCCGAAGCTCCATGTGGTCTTCTTCCGGGCCGTGTCTCTCGACGGCAACGTCCGAGAGTCCGCAACAGGCGAAAATCTCGACGGTCGAATTGGTGATTCCCGGCGCCGAGGCCATCGTCCCGAGGTATCTCCAGTGTTGGGCAACCAAGCCCGCTTCTTCGGCCAGCTCACGTCGCGCCGTCGACTCTGCAGGCTCGCCGTCGATGTCGCGCATGCCCGCAGGTATCTCCCACATCACTTCACCAAATGACGCTCGGTACTGGCTGACCAGCACAGTGTTCACTGCCGCTGAATCGCGGCCGCGCAGATCCGCAAACGACGGAACATCGAGCACCACGACACCGACAGCGCCCGGAGAATCGACGTAAGTGCGCACGAACTCCTCACCCGTTGGCGACTCCAGATGGTCCTCGATCAGCGACCACACCGACCACTCGTGAACTGCGCGCCGACGACGGGAGCGGAACATCGACCCGCCCAACTCAGGCGTTGGACGAGCGCCGTCCGGCGGCCGCGCGATTGGCGAGCGACGCGCCGACGAGACCCACGAACAGCGGATGAGCCCGGTCGGGGCGGCTCTTGAACTCGGGATGAGCCTGCGTCCCGACCCAGTACGGATGATCAACGGCTTCGATGAACTCCACTAGTCGACGGTCGGGCGACGTTCCACTGCACAAAAAGCCGCTGTCCTCGAACCGGGTGCGGTAAGCCGAATTGAACTCGTAGCGATGACGGTGGCGTTCGCTCACGACGGGTTCGCCGTACGCGCCGGCCACTTTCGAACCCGGCATCAACACCGCATAATAAGCGCCAAGACGCATCGTTCCGCCCTTGTCGCTCACGTCGCGCTGGTCATGCATCAAGTCGATGACGGGATGCGTCGTGGCAGGATCGAACTCCGTCGAGTTCGCGCTCGACAAGCCAAGAACGTTGCGCGCGTACTCGATCGTCATCACCTGCATGCCGAGACACAAGCCGAGACAGGGCACCTTGTTCACCCGCGCAAACTCGGCCGCCGCGATCTTGCCTT
>SXZT01000087.1 GCA_005787785.1 Actinomycetota bacterium | reverse complement strand
TCGAGCAGATGGAACTCGAATTCTTCGTGCCACCCGAAGAGGGTCGCAAGTGGTACGACTACTGGTGCACCGAACGCATGAATTGGTACGTCGACCTCGGAATCCCGAGCGAGATGCTGCGCATTCGCCCCCACGAATCGGATGAACTCTCGCACTATTCCGCTGGTACCGCCGATGTCGAGTTTCTCTTCCCTTGGGGATGGGGCGAACTCGAAGGTATCGCGCAGCGCACGAACTACGACCTCACGCAACACGCCGACCATTCCGGGCAGAAGCTCGACTACTTCGACCAGGCGACGAACGAGCGCTACGTCCCGTACGTGGTCGAGCCGGCAGCCGGAGCCAACCGCACGATGGCTGCCTTCCTGCTGGCCGCGTACGACGAAGACGTCGTGAACGACGAAGCGCGCACGATTCTGCGGCTCCACCCGCGCCTCGCTCCATACAAAGTCGCGGTGCTTCCTCTCTCGAAGAAGGACACGCTCACGCCGCTCGCACGCGAGATCTTTGCGACGTTGTCCGCCCGTTACATGGTCGACTACGACGAAACCCAGGCGATCGGCAGGCGGTACCGCCGGCAGGACGAAATCGGAACCCCTTACTGCGTCACCGTCGATTTCGACTCGCTGGAAGATGGTTGCGTGACCATCCGCGAACGCGACACCACTGATCAGGCGCGCGTTGCGATCGCCGACCTGACGGCCGAACTTGGCCAACGGCTAGGGTTCTGAGAAGAGAGATTTCCGGGAACACGGGAACGTAGACGGGGGAAACATGAGTATCGAAAATCGCGTGGGCGTCGTCGCCAAGATCACTGCCGCACCAGGGAAGCGTGCGGATCTCGCACGTGAATTGATGAAGGCACAGGATCACGTAGCCAAGGAATCAGGGACGATCCACTACATCCTGAACGAAGACCTGGTCGACGAGAACGTTCTCTGGATGTGGGAGATGTACACCGATCAGGATGCTCTGAACTCGCACATGGGCGCACAGTGGTTCAAGGATTGGGGTCCGTCCCTCGCGCCGTTCATGGGTGGTCGGCCCGAACTGATCTTCGTGAAGCCCCTCGGCGGCAAAGGCTGCTAGTCCGCATTGGCGACGTATCTCGACAAGATCGTCGCGCACCATCGCGACCGTGCCGCGGCCGACAAGCGCAACTTCGATGATCTCATAGCGGCCACGAGGGCAATGCCCGCTACCAGGGGGTTTCGCGCGCGTCTTTCGGCCGAGAGCGTCGATCGATTGGCTGTCATCGCGGAAATCAAGCGTCGGTCGCCGTCGAAAGGCGACCTGAATCCTGGTCTCGATCCGAGTGTCATGGCCGGCGTGTACGAGAGTTGTGGTGCGACCGCAATGTCGGTGCTGACCGATGCACCGCATTTCGGGGGTTCCGTGGAGGACCTGCAGCTGGCCCGTGGTGCCTGCGGACTGCCCGTGGTCCGCAAGGACTTCACCGTCGATGCGCGCGACGTGTGCGATGCGAGATTGATGGGGGCGGATTGCGTGCTCCTGATCGCTGCGGCGCTGTCAGCAGACGAGGTGGTGAACTTTCACTCCGTCGCAACGTCTGTCGGCCTCGACGTACTCGTCGAGATACACGACGAGCACGAGCTCGAAGTCGCGCTCGCCGCAGGAGCGACACTGATAGGTGTGAACCAGCGCGACCTCGTGACTTTCGCCGTCGACCATGACCGAGCGGTCCGTATGGCGGCGCAGATGCCCTCGGGAGTTGTGCGTGTCGCCGAGTCGGGTGTTCGCGGGGCGGACGATGCGCGGCGCCTGTGGGACGCGGGCTACCACGCCGTGCTCGTCGGTGAAAGCCTCGTGACTTCGGGTGATGTGTGTGCATCCCTCAAGGATCTGCGCGTGCCGTAGTACCTTCGGGGGCGGTGTTCATCAAGATCTGTGGGATCACAAGCGAGGACGACGCGCTTCTCGCCGTCGCCATGGGCGCGGACGCAGTCGGGTTTATTTTTGCGCCGTCGCCACGTCAGATTGCGGTCAAACGCGCCTACGACATCAGTCGCCGATTGCCTCCGGAGATCCTGACCGTGGGGGTGTTTCGTGACGAACACCCGAGCCGTGTCGTCGACCTCGTGCACGAAGCGGGCCTGAAGGCCGCGCAATTGCATGGTCACGAATCCGCTGCCGATGTCGCAGCCGTGAGTGCGAGTGTGCGCTTCGTGATCAAGGCGGTCGTCGCCGGATCCACCGATGCGCGCCACGCCGACAAGTTCGGCACGGGTCTTGTGCTGCTCGATGCACCTGCTCCCGGGTCGGGCAGGGTGTTCGACTGGTCCCTGGCCGGTGACGTCGCACTTGGGCCGCGAATCATCCTCGCGGGCGGGCTGACACCGACGAATGTCGCTGATGCCGTCACCCAGACGCGCCCGTGGGGTGTCGACGTGTCGACTGGCGTGGAGAGTGAACCCGGGAAGAAAGACCCCCGTTTGGTTCGTGCGTTCATCGCAGCGGCGCGTGCCGCGACACCTTCGCCCTACGTCGGTCCCGACGAAATGCCCTACGACTGGCAGGATGACCTCTAGTCGCCGCGCGGGCGCGGTCGAAATTCACGCAAAACGAATCGTGGGGTGCGGGAATCGCCTGCGAGAATGTCGTCTATGAGCGTGATGGTCGAACCTGATGAATCGGGTCGCTTCGGTCAGTTTGGTGGCCGATTCGTGCCCGAGACGCTGGTTCCTGCGTGCCAAGAGCTGGAACTTGGTTTCCGCGAGGCATGGGGCGATCCGGCGTTCCGCGCGGAACTCGACCACTTGCTGCGCACGTATGCAGGGCGGCCGTCCATTCTCACCGAGTGCAACAACCTCGGTCGTCAACTTGGCATACGTCTGTTGTTGAAGAGGGAAGACCTGAACCACACGGGTTCGCACAAGATCAACAACGTTCTCGGCCAGGCCCTGCTTGCAAAGCGAATGGGCAAGAAGCGGATCGTGGCGGAAACCGGCGCAGGCCAGCACGGTGTTGCCTCTGCGACCGCCGCGGCGCTGCTTGGTCTTGAGTGCAAGGTCTTCATGGGTGCAGTCGACATGGAGCGTCAGGCCCTGAACGTGTTCCGCATGCGCCTCCTCGGCGCGCAGGTTGAGCCGGCAACCTCGGGAAGCCGCACCCTGAAGGACGCCGTCAACGAAGCAATGCGCGACTGGGTCGCCACCGTGGAGACCACGCACTATTGCTTGGGTTCCGTGATGGGACCGCATCCGTACCCGTGGATGGTTCGACAGTTCCACCGCGTGATCGGTGACGAGGCTCGAGAACAATGTCTCGCGGCCACGGGAGCCGACCCCGACGTGGTGGTTGCGTGTGTCGGCGGCGGGTCGAATGCGATCGGTATTTTTTCGGGTTTCATCGACACGAAGGCGCGTCTCGTGGGTGTCGAACCTGCCGGCGGTGCGGCCGTCGGCCGCGGTGTGCCCGGCGTCGTGCACGGCATGAAGAGTTATCTGATGCAAGACGAGCATGGTCAGGTGCAAGAGGCGCACTCGATCAGCGCCGGTCTCGACTATCCGGGTGTGGGCCCCGAGCACTCGTATCTCTCCGAGATCGGCCGTGCCGAATATCCGTCGGTGACGGACGAAGAAGTCGTCGGTGGCTTCAGCCTGCTGGCCAAGACGGAGGGCATCATTCCGGCGCTCGAATGCGCACACGCAGTGGCGTGGATCGCGCGTGAAGCGCCGAACATGGCCGGCCAGACCGTTCTCATGAACCTGTCCGGTCGAGGCGACAAGGACGTCGCCCAGATGATGGACATCTTGGCGTGACGGGACTCGAGTCCCACCTTCGCACGCGCAGGTCGGAGGATCGCAAACTGTTGATTCCCTACGTCACGGGTGGTCTGGCGAACTGGAAGGAAGGCATCCGTGCCGCGGTCGCCGCCGGAGCCGACGCAGTCGAAGTCGGTATTCCGTTTTCCGATCCGGTGATGGATGGTCCCGTCATCCAAGAGGCGTCGCAGCGGGCGCTCGATGCGGGGGCGACCCCACCGGCGATTCTTGCCGAGATTCCGAGCCTCGACGTTCAAGTACCGATCGTCGTGATGCTGTACTACAACACCGTGTTCCGCACCGGACACGAACGCTTCGCGTCCCTCTGTCGGCAGAACGGCGTGTCGGGGGCGATCGTGCCCGATCTTCCCTTGGAAGAGGCGACGAGATGGTGTGCCGCAGCCGATGATGCGGGCGTGGAGACGGTCATGCTCGCCGCTCCCACTGCGCCCGACGAGCGATTGCCGCGCATCGCCGCGCGGGCTCGCGGTTTCGTCTACGCGGTCGGACTCCTTGGAATCACCGGTGAGCGTGACGCGCTTGCGAACACCGCCACGGCCATAGCCGGTCGGGTGAAGGCCGTGACCGATCTCCCCGTGCTCGTCGGTGTCGGAGTGTCGAACGCACAGCAGGCGCGAGAGGCCTGTCGCGTCGCGGACGGTGTCATTCAGGGGGCCTCGGTCGTGCGACGTCTCATGGAGTCGGGCCCCGACGCCGTTGGCGACTACATATCCGAAGTGCGTCACGCAATCGACACGCAGTAGTTTTTTCGCATGTTGAAAGCCGGCGACAAAGCTCCTGACATCGTGTTGCTCGACCAGAACGGCAAGACGGTCGAACTTGCGAAGTTTGCGAAGAAAAAGGTCCTCGTGTACTTCTACCCGAAGGCCGACACGCCCGGATGTACGGCCCAGTCGTGCGGTCTGCGCGACGTGAAGGACCGGATCGGTCGCACCGTCATTATCGGCATCAGCCCCGACAAGCCGGAGAAGCAGAAGAAGTTCGATGAGAAATACGAACTCGGTTTCACGTTGCTCGCCGACACCGACAACAAAGTGGCAAAGGCCTACAAGGTGTGGAAGAAGAAGAGCATGTACGGTCGTGAGTACCTGGGTATCGAGCGCTCGGCATTTCTGATCGGTCCCGACGGGGTGATTCTCGAGGCGTGGCACAAGGTGTCGCCCAAAGACACTCCCGCCAACCTCCTCAGGGCTCTCGGGAAGTAAGCCTCCCGTATGTCGTTGCCTTCACCCGCCGAAGTCCTGCCACACCGTTCACCATTTCTCTTCGTCGATGAAGTGAGCGAAATCGTCGATGGTGCGTCGGCCCGGGGTTCGTGGCGGCTGACAGGGGACGAGTGGTTTTTTTCGGGACACTTTCCCGGTCGACCGACACTTCCCGGCGTGCTGATGTGTGAGGCAATCGCCCAATTGGGCGCCTACGTGGTCTTGTCCGATCCGATGATGGCCGGGAAATTGCCGTTGTTCGGTGGCCTCGACTCGGCGCGATTCCGCCGCCAAGTGGTGCCGGGTGACGTGCTCACGATCGAGGTGACGCTCGGGCGCATGTCGTCACGGGCAGGCAAGGGGAGTGGTCGGGTGCTCGTCGGTGACGCAGTCGCATGCGAGTGTGACCTGATGTTCGTGCTCGTCGACGCCTGACGGCGTCAGGCACCGGTGCCGATGATGATCGACCCGTTGTGGCCACCGAAGCCGAAGTTGTTCGACATCGCCGGACCGGGGGTCCAGGGCCGTGGCGAGCCGATCACGAGATCGATGTCGAGTTCCGGGTCGAGTGCGGTCGTGCCTGCAGTCGGCGGAATCAGCTTCTTGGCAAACGACATCAACACAGCCGCCGCTTCGAGCGCACCCGCGGCCCCGAGTGCATGACCTGTGACGCCCTTCGTCGAGGTGACCGCCGGTCGATGCGCGCCGAAGACCTCTTTCATGGCTTGGGCTTCGGCCGCATCGTTGAGAGGAGTCGAGGTTCCATGGGCATTGACATGCACAATGTCGCTGGGCGACAGCCCGGCATCCTCGAGGGCGAGGCGCATGCATGCTTGTGCGCCGACACCGCCCGGTGAAGGAGCAGTGATGTGGTGGGCATCGGCGTTGCTTGCGGCTCCGAGGATTTCACCGATGATCGTTGCGCCGCGCGATACCGCGAGGTCCCATCGTTCGAGAATGAGCACTGCGGATCCCTCGCCCATCACGAAACCGTCGCGGGCGGCATCGAAGGGCTTGCTCGACCCCGAGGTGGACAGCGCCGTCATGTTGCCGAATCCAGCGAGCGACGTGGGTGTTGCGGCGGACTCGGATCCACCGGTTGCGACCGCATCGCACATTCCGTACGCGACGAGTCGCGCCGCATAACCGATCGCGTGGGTGGAAGCGGCGCAGGCGGTGCAGATCGTTTCGTTCGGGCCGCGCAGGCCGTGTCGCATCGAGATCGCGGCTCCGGCAGCGTTGGCCATCATCATCGGAACGAGAAACGGGGACACGCGACGCGCCCCCTTTTCGAGGAGAACGCCGACCTGTTCTTCGAGAGTGTGAAGGCCGCCGACGCCGGTGGCGAAGATCGTGCCGAACCGGCCCCTGTCGGCAGTGATGGCCCCGGCTTGCTCGAACGCCTCGGCCGCGGCTGCAAGGGCGAATTGCTCGACGCGGTCCGCGCGACGGGCTTCCTTGGGGTTGTCGAAGTAGGGGGAAGGGTCCCAGTCCGCGATCTCGTTCGCCTTGGTGTCGGACAGTCCCGGCCCGAGAAGGCCCGACCAGAACGCCTCGCGTCCGATTCCACAGGGGGCAACGACGCCGAGGCCGGTGATGGCCACTCGGTGGGGGCCGCCTCCCGCGAAGGGGTTGCGCATCAGAGTTTGGAGACCACCAGGTCGAACGCCTGGCCGACGGTGCGGATGTCCTTCAGATCCTCTTCGGGAACTTCCACGCCGAACTCTTCTTCGAGCGCCATCACGAGTTCGACGAGATCGAGGCTGTCAGCGTCGAGGTCATCGCCGAAGGTGGCCTCCTTCTTGACCTGTGAAGCGTCGACCGACAGGACGTCGACGGCGCACTTGGTGAATCGGGCGAAGAGGTCATCGCTCATGGTTGCTCCTTTGGGTGGGTACCGCCATTCTGTCAGAAAGTGGGTGCTGGTCAGGTTCAGTGACCCATGCCCAGTCCGCCGTCTACGGGAATCACGGCGCCGGTGATGTAGGCGGCGTCATCCGAGGCGAGGAAAGCGACGACTCCTGCAATTTCGTCCACAGTCGCCATGCGTCCGAGCGGTACGGCGGCTGTGAGCTCCGCAAGGCGGTCTTCGCCGAGAGCCGCGGTCATATCGGTGGCGACGGGCCCCGGGGCAACGACGTTCACCGTGATGTTGCGTGAACCCAGTTCGCGTGCGAGGGATCGGGCAAGGCCGACGAGACCGGCCTTTGACGCCGCGTAGTTCGTTTGTCCCGCCGACCCGAGCAGGCCGACGACCGACGACATGAGAATGATTCGACCCGCACGGGCGCGCAACATCTGTTGCGACGCGCGCTTCGAGACGCGGTACGCAGCGGTGAGATTGGCATCGATCACAGAAGTGAAGTCGCTTTCGTTCATGCGCACGAAGAGCCCGTCTTTCGTGATGCCTGCATTCGACACGAGAATCTCGACTTTGCCGAATCTCTCTTCGACCTCGGTGAAAGCCGCCTCGACGGACTCCGTGGACGTCACGTCGCATTTGACGGCGAGGATGCCGGCATCGGTGATCGCCGCAGGGGGAGTCGTCGAGTTGTAGGTGATCGCGACCCTGTCACCGTTGCCCGCAAAGCGCAGTGCGCACGCGGCTCCGATGCCCCTCGAGCCACCGGTAACGAGAACAACCCGTGACACGTCACACGCCCCAACGGATGATCACGCTTGCGGCGGTCATTCCTGCACCGAAACCGACGAGGAGGACGAGATCGCCGGCCGAGAGCCGACCCTGGTCGGCTGCCTCGAAGAGAGCGAGGGGAATCGAAGCCGACGACGTGTTGCCGGTCTCGTGGATGCACACTGCCGCGCGCTCCATCGGAACCCCGAGTCGGTCGCATGCGGCAGAGATGATGCGAATGTTCGCCTGATGGGGGACGACGAGCGCGATGTCGTCGGCCGTGACGCCTGCGATCGCCATCGACTTCTTGGCGGAGTCGACCATGATGCGGACCGCGCGACGGAACACTTCCTTGCCGTCCATGTGGATGGTTCCGCCGACTTCGCAGAACAACAGTTCTTCGGCGGAACCGTCGGAATCGATGTCCCACCCCAGCAACTGACCCGGGCCGTCGGTCGCTTCGAGAACTGCTGCACCGCTGCCGTCGGCGAAGAGGATCGCCGTGTTCCTGTCGTCCCAGTCCGTGATGCGCGACAGCGTGTCGGTGCCGATGAGCAGCACCTTGCGCGCACCCATGGCGATGAGCCCGTGGGCCACGACGGTGGCATAGACGAACCCGCTGCATGCCGCGTTCACGTCGAACGCACCGCACTTCAAGCCGAGGCCGTGCTGAACGGTCGCGGATGTGGCCGGCACCGTGCGGTCAGGTGTCGAGGTCGACAACACGAGCGCATCGATGTCGAGTGGATCGACTCCCGCCATCCCGAGCGCGAGACCGCCGCTCTCGATCGACAGGCCTGCGGTTGTTCCACCGACATGGCGTCTTTCGATCCCCGTGCGCTCGCGGATCCATTGGTCCGACGTCTCGAACATTCCCTCGAGGTCGTGGTTCGTCAGGACTTTCGGGGGCAGGGCACGTCCCCAACCGGTGAACCGGGCACCAACGGCATTACCGGGGATCTGCGGCATGGTCAGTGGGTCCGAAGCCAAGCGATGGGTTGGCGGTGCGTCACGCGTTCCCCGTCGACTGCGATGTAGCTCTGGAGGATTCCTGCAAAGGCGCTGCGTACTTCTGTGTCGCCGACGCGACCGAGAATGTCACCCACAGTGATGCGTGTTCCGGCCGGGTGGAGGGTGTCGGGTGAAAACACACCCGCACACGGGCTCACGACCAGGCGTTCGGTGGCAAAAAGAAGCTCGCCCTCGAGCGGCGCTGGACCGGCCGCAGCGGCCTTGTTCACCCAATCGATCAATTTGTCCAGTTCGTCGGGCGTGGCGACACTGATGGTGCGGGCGCCGTTGACGGTGCGCTTCGCCATGCCGGTGAGAACGCCTCCGGGTCCAAGCTCCACGAATCCGGTGACACCGGCCTCGGCCATGGTGAGCAGGCAGTGCTTCCATCGCACGGGGCTGGAGAGTTGCGCCGACAGCAGCGAAATCCACTCGTCGGCTGCGTCGTGGGGCAGGGCGTCGACGTTCGACACAACGGCAACTTCGGCATCGCGGATGTTCGCACCGGCAATTGCCTGCCGCAGCCGATCACGTGCGGCTGCCATGAACGGAGTGTGGAAAGCGCCGGACACCTGAAGGGGCATCACCTTCTTCGCTCCGAGTTCCTTTGCATGGGCCGCCGCCGCTTCGACCCCTGCGGGTGAGCCCGCTATCACGACTTGGCCGGGCGCGTTGAAATTGGCGACCCACACCTCGGCGTCCGCGCGACGGCATGCGACCTCCACGTCGTCGTCATCGAGGCCGAGGACTGCAGCCATGGTGCCGGGTGACGCGGTACCGGCTTCGTGCATCGCGGAAGCCCGCTCGGCAACCAGCGCGACACCTTCGTCGAAGGCGAGGGCGCCGGTGGCCGTGAGCGCGGTGTATTCGCCGAGGGAATGCCCGGCACAGAAACTCGGCTCGATACCGAGGCGCTCGACGGCATCCAGCACCATCATTGACGATACGTAGGTCGTCAACTGAGCGTTGCGGGTGTCCCTGAGCTCCTCGGCGTCGGCCTCCAAGAGGAGCTTGCCCACGTCGCGGCCGGCGATCTCGGAGGCTTCGCCGACCAACTCCCAGCTCTCGTGGTCGACCCACGGGCGACCCATACCTGGACGTTGGGATCCCTGGCCGGGGAAAGTGAACGCGAGCACAAACCGAGGTTAGACCCTCGGCTGTTTCGGGACCGTTTTCGCTACCAGCCAGTAGCCTCTTCTTTCCCATCGCGAAGGTTGTGTCGCGGCGTCCCGAGTGGCGGAATGTCAGACGCGGCGGACTCAAAATCCGCTGTCCGAAAGGGCGTGTGGGTTCGAATCCCACCTTGGGCACCACTGTGGGCACGGATGTGGAGGGCTTGGATGTCCGAAAGCGACACAGACAGAAGCAACACAGGCAAGAAAAGAGGAGGTTGGCTCGTGAATCGTCGTCTTGAACAAAACGCTGCTCGGATTCGAGTTGCGCGCGCCAAGCTCTCTCTTGCGAACGAACAGTTGTCTGCGCTCGAGGACGAGGCGTCGAGCCAGGAGCTGCGGGCAATCGTCTCCGAAACACCCGACTCGGCCTTCGAGTACCGGCAGGCCTCTGCGCATGCAGCGGCGATGCGCCGTCATCGCGACGACCTTCGACATGAGGTCGCCGACCTGGAGGCACGTCAGGACCAGTTGCTCGACCGACTTTCGACTCTTCGGGACAACGGCAGCATCTGATGGCTACTCGCGTCGTCATTGCCGAGGACGAAGCGATCATCCGCCTTGACTTGCGTGAGACGCTCATGGAGGAGGGGTATGTGATCGTCGCCGAAACCGGTCGAGGCGACGAAGCAGTGGAACTCGTACGCGAGCATCGCCCGGACCTTGCAATACTCGACATCAAAATGCCGGGTATCGACGGCCTCGAAGCCTCCCGTGCGATCTCGGCGGAGAAGTTGTGTCCGGTAGTTCTTCTCACCGCATTCAGCCAGCGCGAGATCGTCGAGCAGGCGCGCGATGCCGGTGCGCTGGCCTACATCGTCAAGCCGTTCCAGAAGTCCGATCTCATCCCGGCGATCGAAGTCGCACTCGGCCGGTTTCGCGAGATCCAACTGCTCGCCAGCGAGGTCGGTGCACTCGAAGAGCAACTCGAGACACGAAAGTTGATCGACCGCGCCAAGGGCATTCTCATCGACAAGACCGGCCTGTCCGAGTCCGACGCCTATGCCTACATTCAGCGCGCTGCGATGTCCGAGCGCACGAAGATGCGTGACGTGGCGGAGCGAATTCTCGCCGGCGATCTGTTGCCCTAGATTGGCGGCATGTGGCGGTCGGACCGATGAAGTGTCTGGCTCTCGACGGCAACTCTCTCGCCTACCGCGCATTTTTCGCGTTGCCAAGCGACATGGCGACATCGGCCGGGCAGATCACGAACGCGATCGTCGGTTTCACCTCGATGCTCGTGAACCTGGTCAAGGACCAGCAACCCGATTCGCTCATTGTGGTCTTTGACCGCCCCGAAAAGACCTTTCGTCACGAAGCGGTGCCTGAGTACAAAGCCCAGCGCGAGGCCACCCCTGATGCGTTGCGCAGTCAAATGGGAATCATCCGCGAACTGCTTGACGCCCTCGGTATCGCTGCCCTCGACATGGCCGGTTTCGAGGGCGACGACATCATCGCCACCCTCGCCCGCATGTGCCGATCCGCGGATGTTGACATCGTCATCGTGACGGGCGACCGCGACAGCTACCAATTGGTGAGCGACCCGCACGTGAAGGTTCTGTACAACAAGCGCGGCGTCAGCGACTACGCGTTGTATGACGAAGCGGGAATCCTCGAGCGCACGGGTGTCGTGCCGTCGCGTTACGTCGACTATGCGGCGCTGCGTGGTGACCCGAGTGACAACCTCGTGGGTGCGAACGGCGTCGGCGAGAAGACCGCCGCGAAGCTGGTGAACGAGTACCCGAGCCTCACCGCGATTCTTGACTCCCACGACAAGCAAACACCGAAGCTGAAGGCCGCGCTGGAAGAGGGCCGCGAACGCGTTCTGCGCAACGCATCCGTGATGGTGTTGCGCGACGACCTTCCCATCGATGTCCGTCCCGCGGACTGCCAGCCGCGACCGGATTGGGCGGCTACGCAGCGGCTCCTCGACTTTCTCGAGATGCGAACAATGTCGAAGCGCTTGCGTGAAGCATTCGGGAATTGGTCGACGTCTGACGGAAGCGACTCCGAGCCTACAGCGGGAGGTGCCTCGACGGTCGCAGACTCGATTTCGTCCGAGTTCGAGCGTTGGAGTGCCAAGGGCGAGAAGTCCCTCGTGAAGGATATTGCGGCATCTGCGTCGGTGGCGATCTGGGATAGCGGCCATGCAGGTGCGGTGTTGTGCGTCGGAGACGATACGGCCGGCAAGTGCGTGGCGTTCGCGCCGCGCGATCTCGAGGCGCTGTCTCGGTGTCTCGTTGCGGCGAAGAAGATCGTCGCACACGATGCAAAGCCACTATGGAGACGGATGCTGGAGGCCGGCTTTGACGTCGGGACGGTTGGCTTCGACACCGCGATTGCCGCGTACCTTCTCGAACCGGTCGACGGTGGAAATCGGATCGATCGTCTCGTCGACGTGCATCTGGAAGCGTCCTTGCCGGTCGGGGCTCCGGAATCGAACGGTGAACTTGATTTCGGTGGGTCCGCGTCGGGCGACGACTGTGCCTTCGCAGCCGGGGCGTCCCGCGCACGTGCCGTGGCCGCGCTTGCTGCTCCGCTCGAGGCTGCGCTCGAGGCAACGGGCATGAAGGCCCTGTTCTTTGAAGTGGAGATGCCGCTCGTCGGGGTGCTGGCCCGGATGGAAGTGCGGGGTATCGGCGTCGATACTGCCACCCTCGACGACATCACCCGCAACCTCACCAATCGGGCAAACGAACTGACGGCACTTCTGCACGGCTTGACCGGACGAGACTTCAATCTGAACTCTCCGACACAACTGCAGAAGATCCTCTTCGACGAGCGCGGCCTTTCCAAGGGCAAGAAAACCAAGACCGGTTACAGCACCGATGCCGCGACGCTGGAAAAGCTCCGCGGCGAATGGCCCGAGTTCATCGATGCGCTGCTCGAGTATCGCGAAGTCGAAAAGCTGCGCGGAACCTACGGCGAGGGTCTCCGGGCAGTCGTGGCACGGGACGGTCGGATCCATGCGGTCTTCAACCAAACCGTTGCGCGCACGGGTCGCCTCAGTAGCGAAAACCCGAATCTTCACAACATCCCCGTACGCAGCGACATGGGCAAGGTGTTCCGCACGGCGTTCGTTGCCGGTGAGGGATGCGAGCTGCTGGTCGCCGACTACAACCAGATCGAACTCCGATGCATCGCGCATCTTGCCGCAGACCCCGGCTTGATCGCAGCCTTCAACGCCGGAGTCGACATCCACAACGCGACGGCATCCCGTGTGTTCGGGGTGGGTGCGAAGTCCGTGTCGGCCGACCAGAGATCGAAGGCGAAAATGGTTTCCTACGGACTGGCCTACGGGATGGAGGCCTACGGACTCTCGCAGCGACTGGCCATCGACGTTCCCGAGGCGACGGAGATTCTCGATGCGTACTTTGCGGCCTTTCCCGCCGTGCGGGCGTACATGGACCGCACGGTGACCGAAGCGCGCAATCGTGGCTACACGGAAACGCTGTTCGGCAGGCGGCGTCCGATTCCCGAGTTGACGAGTGACAACTTCCGCATCCGCCAGGCGGGTGAGCGTCAAGCGATGAACGCGGGGATCCAGGGCCTCGCAGCGGACATCTTCAAGATCGCACTCGTCCGTATCGACCGCGAACTCGAGACATCAGGTCTCTCGGCGCGTCTCATCCTGCAGGTTCACGACGAAGTGATCGTCGAGTCAACAGCGGCGGAAAAGAGCGCTGTCGAGAAATTGGTGCTTGGCATCATGCGCGGCGCAGCAGACATCGCGGTGCCGCTCGAGGTGAACGCGGCCTGGGGTCGAACATGGGCCGAAGCGAAGTGAGTACGGCAAAATGAACACGGCGAAATGACACGCGATGTCGCGGGGTGAGGTCGGCGCGGATGGCCATTGGTTCGAAGAGTTGGCAGCCCACATGGGTGAGACATACCTGCGCTATTCCTTCACGAAAGGCACAGAGCAAGAAGTCGATTTTCTCGTCGAGGCGCTCGGTCTGGCCGAGGGTTCGCGGGTACTCGACGTCGGCTGTGGACCCGGGCGGCATGCTCTGGCCCTCGCGCGGCGGGGGATGAGGGTGCACGGAATCGACATCTCGGACACCTTCGTCGATGTCGCGAACGCGACGGCCGAGCGCGAGGGTCTCGGCGAGTTCGCCACCTTCGAGCGCGCCGATGCGCGGGCGGTGAATCTCCCTCCGGTTTTCGATGCGGCGGTGTGTCTCTGCCAGGGGGGCTTCGGCCTGATGGACCATCTCGCACATGACATCGAGATCCTCGGAGGGATCGCGGCAGCATTGCGTCCGGGCGGAGGTTTCGCTCTCAGCGCCTTCAACGCCTATTACGCCGTCAAGTACCACACCGGAGCCTCTTTCGACGCGGGAACGGGTATGTCGTCAGAGCAAACCGAGGTCCACAACGCTGCGGGTGAGGCGCTCGCGGCGGAGCTGCGGACCGGTTGTTTTACTCCCCGCGAACTGCGTCTCATGTGTCGACAGGCCGGGTTGAGCGCCGACGCCGTCTACTCGGTCGAACCGGGCATGTACGGAAAAGCCGAAGCATCCCTGGAAAGTGCGGAGTTTCTGGTTTTGGGGCACCGCTGGTAGATTTTCAGGGTCATATCCACCGATTCCCGTCCCTTCGAAAGCGAATACCCCTTTGTCCGACACCACCTACATTCCCCGTCAAATCACTGAGCGCGACACATCGTTCGCAGATGCCATCGCCGACACGATGGTCGAACTGAAAGACGGACAACTCGTCTCCGGAACGGTGGTCAAGATCGAC
>SXZT01000086.1 GCA_005787785.1 Actinomycetota bacterium | reverse complement strand
GAGTTCGAGCGACGACTCGTGCGGCGTGCAGAGAAACACCACGTCGAGACCCGCGAGGCGGGATGCATCGTGTTCCTCGGCGACGAGGGTCGGATATGCCGCGGCGAGACTCGGATACAGCGATGCAATGCGCTGGCCCGCCTGCGAATCGCCCGTGGCGTACACAACGTCGATGTCCGGGTGGCCGGCGAGAAGGCGCAAGAGTTCGACTCCGGTGTAGCCGGTGGCCCCGAGGATTGCTGCGCGCTTGTTCGACATAGGTGTATGACTATACAGGTAGATGTATAGTCATACACGGATACCTGTCAGCGGAGTTTTGCCCCTGATTTCTCGGCGGCGGCGATGCACTTCTGGCGTATGCCGGCCACTTCGTCGTCGGTGAGCGTTCGATCGGGAGCCTGCAAGCGCAGCCTGTAGGCCAGGCTTCTCGAGCCTTCCGCCACACCCTTGCCTCGGTAGACGTCGAAGAGTTCGAGGCTGACCGCAAGACTGCCTGCCGCCGACTTCAAGGCACGGTGCAGATCGGCAGCCGACACGGACTCGGGCGCCACGAAGGCAAGGTCGATGTCGCTCGACGGGAAGCGACTGACCGCCCGCGCTGCGACGGGTTTGGGTTCTTCGCGCAGAACGACGCTGAGTGACAGTTCGAGACAGCTGACGCGGCCAACGATGCCGTGGCGCTTCAACACGACCGGCGAGATCTCGCCCATGGCGCCGATCACCTGCTTGCCACGGCGCAGCGTCGCCGAACGCCCGGGGTGGTATCCACCCGGCGTCGACTTGGTGTCGACCTGCGCCCCGAAACCGAGCGCATCGACGAGAAGCGACCACGAACGCAGTGCCGCAAGTTCACCATCGCTGTCGTCGACCGACATCACGCAGAGCATTTCCTCTTCGTCGGGCAGGGATCCGGAACCGCGCGGGTAGACGTGGCCGACCTCGTAGAGGTGAATGTCGTCGACGCGGTGCGACTGGTTGTACGCGACTGATCGCAGGAGGCCGGGTCGCAACGACACGCGCAAAACGGATTCTTCCGCCACGAGCGGGTTGACCAAAGCCAATTGGGCCGAGTCATCGACACCCGCAAGCCGCGACGCTGCCGGGTCGAGGAACGGGTTCGGCATGGCCTCGCTCCAGCCGCCCTCGACGAGAACGCCGTGCACCAGACGACGGCGTTGTTGGATCGACGACAAGCGCCCGTGCACGGTCGAGTTCGGCACGCTCTTGCCCAACGTCTCGTAGCCGTAGTGACGGGCAATTTCTTCGATCACGTCGATCTCGGTCGACGAGTCGGGCCGCCACGACGGAATGGAGACGGTGATCGCACTCCCCTCGCCCGAGCAGCGGAAACCGATCGGCTCGATGAGATCGGCGGCCTGACGAGCCGTCAACGACACCCCGAGGATGCGCTCGACTTGCGCGAGACGCAGGGTCACGTCGACGGTGGGCTCGGGACACGAGGCGTTGCGGGTCGTTTGGGGTCCACCGTGCACCTCGAGACCCGGACATGTGAGTCGCAGAATCTCGATGAATCGCCACGCGGCGGACTCCAAACCCCACGGGTCGGCGCCACGCTCGAACCGTGCTGACGCCTCAGAGCGCAGGCCGTGACGAGCGGCGGATTCGAGCACCGTGTCGGCCGGGAACCACGCGACTTCCAACGCGATTGCGGTGGTCGATTCGACGACCTCGGAGTCGAGGCCGCCCATGACTCCGCCGAGGCCGACCGCAATGTCGTCGCCGTTGGCGATCACGACGTCGGCGGCATGGAGCTCGCGCGCCGTACCGTCGAGCGTCACCAATGTCTCGCCCGCCTTGGCGAATCGAACGCGGAACCCCGATTCGACGCTGCGAAGGTCGTATGCGTGGGTCGGCTGGTTGCGCTCGAGCATGACGTAGTTCGATGCATCGACGATGTTGTTGATCGGTCGCATGCCGCTGCGGGCGATGCGGTCCTGCAGCCACTGCGGCGATTGCGTGACGCGGATGTTCTTCACGACCGTGGCGGTGAAACGACCGCACGCCGCATCGTCGACAATGGCCAGCGGAAGGGTGTGGGCATCGTGGGTGGCGGATCCGTTTACCTCGGCGCCAAAGGGTCGGCGCAGGCGCGCTGCGAGATCGCGCGCAACACCCATGTGACCCCAACAGTCGGGACGGTTGCGCGTCAGGTCGAGGTCGAAGATCGTGTCGGTGGTGACGCCCAGCGCATCGAATACGTCGACGCCGAGGGGCAGGTCGGCGGGAAGAATGAGGATGCCGCCGTGGTCGTCGTTCAGTTCGAGTTCCTTCGCGCTGCAGCACATGCCCTCGGAGTCGATGCCGAGAATTCCGCGGCGAAGGATCTCGCGGCCATCGGGCATCTTCGTGCCCAGCGTGGCAAGCGGAATCTTGTCACCGGCCTTCATGTTGAATGCGCCGCACCACACGTGCAGCTCGTTCGAACCGTCGGTCGTCAGGTACACCCGGTGCACCTTTTCGGCGTCGGGGTGACGTTCGGTGCGCAACACCTGTGCGACGACGACACCGGGCACTTTCGTTCCGGCCGCGATGGTTTCCTCAACCGGCATGCCGAGGGCGGTCATTTCGTCGGCCAAGGTCTCGACGTCGTCACCGAAGTCGGCGAATTCGTTCAGCCAGGACAGCAGCACCTTCATCAGGAGAACTGCCTCAGGAATCGCAGGTCGTTCGTGTACATCTCGCGGATGTCGTCGATCGAGTGACGTTCCTTCGCCATGCGGTCGATGCCGAAGCCGAAGGCGAAACCCGACCACTCTTCGGGGTCGAGGCCACCCGCGCGCAACACGTTCGGATGGACCATGCCGCACCCGCCGAGTTCGATCCACGAACCGTTGGCACGGCGGATGTCGAATTCGGCACTCGGCTCGGTGAACGGGAAGTACGAAGGGCGGAGACGACTGGTGAAGTCGGCACCGAAGAAAGCCTTCGTGAACGCCTCGATCGTTCCGGCGAGATCACGGAAGGTGATGTTGCGGTCGATGACGAGGCCTTCGATCTGGTGGAACACCGGCATGTGCGTGGCATCGGGGGTGTCGCGACGGAACACGCGACCGGGCATCACGGCGTAGATGGGCGGGGGCCACTCTTGCATCACGCGAATCTGCACGGGCGAGGTGTGCGTACGCAGAACGACGCTGCCCGGCTCGGCACTTTCGACGAAGAGCGTGTCCCACATGCTGCGTGCCGGGTGCGACTTCGGCATGTTGAGTGCCTCGAAGTTGTAGAAATCGCTTTCGACCTCGGGACCTTCGGCAACCTGAAAGCCGAGACCCACGAACACGTCTTCCAGTCGCTGGGTCGCCTGGGTGACGAGGTGCGTGCGGCCACGACGCGACGGAGCAATGCGTTCGGTGAGGTCGACACCCTCGGAGGCCATTTGCGCCTCGAGCTCGGCGGACTCGCATTCGGCCCGCTTGGTGGCGATTGCAGCCTCGACGGCGCGCATTGCGTCGTTCAGTGCCTGGCCCAATGCCTTGCGCTCGTCGATGTCGCCGATCGAGCCGAGTTTGGATTTCAACTGACCGAGGGGCGACTTCTTGCCGACCACGGAACCCGAAAGGCCCGCCAGCGAGGCTGCCGACGAGGCGGCGGCCACTTCGGCGAGAGCGGCGTCGACGGCGGCGGCGATGTCGTTACGCATGGCGAGACAACGCTAGTGCCCTGACCCTGCCGACGAGCGGTGTTTTCTCTGACGGGCGATTTCGAACGACAGCACGGTGGTGGCCATCGCAACGTTCAGGCTTTCGACCGGCCCGACGTGGGGAATCGTGACCCATGCATCGATCGGTGCGGACGCATCGAGTCCGGCCGCCTCGTTACCCATCACCAATGCGATGCGACCCGTGAAGTCGAACTCGTCGTAGGCGACCGAGCCCGCCTGTTCGTGCGACGACGTGCCGACGAGCGACAACTTCGACGCGGAGAGTGCCCCGAGCGACGGGACTTCGATGCACGGAAGAAGGAACAGCGCCCCGGCAGTCGCCCGGACCACCTTGGGGGAAAACACGTCGACGGTGCCGGGAGTGACAACGAGTGCAGACGCGCCGGCGGCGGCCGCGCTGCGGATCATCGTGCCGAGATTGCCCGGGTCCTGAACGCGGTCGGCGACGAGCACCCAACAGTCTCCGTCTTCCGACAGTGCGGTGGAGCGCGGGATCTCGACCACGGCGATGTGCGGCTGGGGCGAGACGGTCGACGCGACTCGTTCGAGCGTCGCTTCATCGATGAAGTGCACGGTTGCGGTCGAAACCGGTGACTCCCCGACGAGGACGAACTCTTCGACGACGCTCAGACCCGCTTCGACCGCTGCGCGGACGAGAACTTCCCCTTCAACAACGAAGCACCCCGCCGCACGACGCGCCTTCTTCTCTGAAAGAAGATCACGCAGTCGGCGGACCGGGGTGCTCGTGAAACCGATGGTCGGCTGGTTCAGCCCAGGGCTCCCTTGGCCTCGGTGACCAGACGACCGAAGGCGTCGATGTCGTGGACGGCGCGCTCGGCGAGGATCTTGCGGTCGACTTCGATGCCCGCGGCGTTCAGACCCGCAATGAAGCGGCTGTAGCTGATGTCGTGGATACGGCAACCGGCATTGATGCGCTGGATCCAGAGACGACGGAATTCGCCCTTCTTTGCGCGGCGGTCGCGGAATGCGTACTGCCCCGACTTCATCACCTGCTCGTTCGCGGCGCGGGCCGAACGGCTCTTGTTGCCGTAGTAACCCTTCGCGCGTTCGAGAACCTGCTTGCGGCTCTTGCGAGCGTTGACTGCGCGCTTTACACGTGCCATTTCATGTACCTACCTTTTCGAATCTTCCAACAGAACCTGATCAGCGCTCGGCGAGGAGGCGCTTGATCTTCTTCTCGTCACCCTTGTGCACGTCGACGGTGCCGTCGAGACGGCGCGTGCGGGTCGATGCCTTCTTTTCGAAGAGGTGCTGGCGGTTGGCCTGCTGGCGGCGCAACTTGCCCGTACCCGTCTTCTTGAAACGCTTGGCTGCTGTCTTACTTGTCTTCATTTTCGGCATGTGATTCTCCTGACTCACTGGCGATCTGTGTTGCGGCACCGGGCGCGGACGGCTTGTCTGCGTTCTTTTCGGGCTTCTTCACGGCTTTCTTTTCGGGCGCAAGAACCATCGTCATGTTGCGCCCCTCGAGACGGGCCTGGGTTTCGACCTTGACGGCCTCTCCCAACTGCTCGAGAACGGCATCGAGGATCTTCGAACCGAGTTCCGGGTGCGCCATTTCGCGTCCCCTGAACTGCAGTGTCACCTTGACCTTGTGCCCGTCTTCCAAGAAGTCGTGCATGTGACGCACCTTGGTGTCGAAGTCTCCTTTGCCGATCTTCGGACGGAACTTCACTTCCTTGATGGTTACCTGCGAAGTCTTCTTGCGGGACTCCTTGGCCTTTTGGGATTCCTCGTAACGGAACTTTCCGTAGTCCATGATGCGACATACGGGCGGACTGGCAAGCGGTGCGACTTCGACGAGGTCGAGGTCGACTTGCCGTGCGAGTTCGAGTGCGTCGGGCAAGGACTTGATTCCCAGCTGGACACCGTCGGCGCCGATGAGGCGCACCTCGCGAGCCCGAATGCGATCGTTGTACCGCGGTTCGTTCTGCGCCGTAGCTATGGCCGTTCACTCCTGTGCAAGTGGCTGCTCCCTTTCGTTTGCGCCGATGTTCCGATGAACCGGTGTGGGCGCGCGAAGGGTCGCGCAGCACGGAGGGCCGTGCGACGGGACCCAGACGCACTCCCGAACCGGGGTGGCTGGGTGGGGCACCCGCGAACGGGGCCCACTTGGCCTGAATTTCTGACGGAAGGCTAGCGGAGCCCATCCGCCTTCCCACGGCTAGCGTCTCGCACCATGTCCAATGACGGTGACCAACTGGCCGATGCCGCCGAAGCCCTGGCCGAAACCCGCCAGCGCCTTGCCGAAGTACCCGCCGAGGTTGTGGTGGTGAACCACGTGATGGGCCTCTATGAACTGGCCGCCATCCACCTGTCGGCCGAGCCTCCGCGCCTTGCGGAGTCGGCGCTAGCCATCGACGCCGTCGCCTGCCTGGTCGAGGGCCTCGAGGGACGTTTGGGCGAAGAGCAGGCGACGCTCAAGATGGCGCTCGACAACATCCGCATCGCCTTCGTGCAGATCAAAGACGCAACGTCTTCGTAGACAAAGACGCGCTGAATCAGGCCTGAAGCTTGACGACCGCCGCAGCTTCGGCGCGACCGAAACGGGTGACCGTCGAGAATTCGACGCGCTGGCCGACCGCGATGTCACGTGTCTTGTCGGCGATGTTGATGCAGTGCAACAGGTAAACGTCGCCGTCATCTGAAGTGACGTAGCCGAGACCCGCGTGGGTGTCGAAGTCGGTGACGACTCCCCCACGCGTGCCGTCGAAAGCGGGGGCATCGGTGGCGGCGTAGCGCTGCGACATCAGTGAATGATCTTGGAGATGGGCAATTCGAGGATGTCGGTGGCGCCCGCGTCCTTCAGTGCCGGGATGACAGTGTTGATGGTGCGCTTCTGCACGACGGATTCCACCGCGTAGTCACCCGATGCCAGACGACTGACCGTCGGCGACTTGGCCGAGGGCAGCACGGCGAGCACCTTTTCGTAGTTGGCCTCGCCGACGTTCAACTTCACGAGCACCTGACCACGGGCCTCGAGAGTTCCGGTGAGGAGTGTGTGCAACTGTTCCATCGCGTGGCGCTTGGCAGGGTCGGCCCACGACTCTTTGTTGGCGATGAGTTCGGTGTAACTGGTGAGAATGGTGTCGATGATGCGCAGACCGGCGGCCTTGAGTGCACGGCCGGTTTCGGTGATGTCGACGACGCAGTCGGCGATGTCGGGAATCTTGGCTTCACTCGCACCGTAGGACAACCGCACGTCGGCCTCGATGCCCTTTTGCGCGAAGAAGCGCTTGGTCATCTCGGGGTATTCGCTGGCGACACGAACCCCGTTGGGCAGGTCTTCGACGCGCTGCGCGGGCGAATTACCGTCGACGGCCACGACGACGCGCACGGGGTTGGTGGTGGCCTTCGAGTACTTCAGTTCGCCCAGGCTGTGCACCGAGCTGTTGGTCTCTTCCACCCAGTCGCGACCGGTGATACCGAAATCGAAGAGACCCTCGGCGACGTACACGGGGATTTCCTGTGGGCGGAGAATGCGCACCTCGACGATGCGGGGGTCGTCGATGCTGGCGCGGTAGTCGACCGACGACGAGCGCACGACGGTGAGGTCGGCCGCTTCGAAGAGTTCGAGAGTGGCTTTTTCCAGTGAGCCCTTGGGGAGAACGAGGCGAAGCACTTGCTCAGCCTATTGGGGTCAGTGTTCGGTGGGCGCCTGATTTAGAAGTGCGAGGGCATGGGGAAGGACGTCGATGACGGCTTCCAATTGCTCGACGCATCCGCGGGGGCTTCCGGGCAGAGTCACGATGATCGCGTTGCCGACGATGCCTGCGACACCCCGGGACAGCCGGCCGAGTGGATTGACCGCGCGCATGGCCTCGGCAAGGCCGGGTGCCGGACGGTCGATGACGCGCATCGCTCCTTCGGGCGTCTGGTCACGCGGCGCGAAGCCGGTGCCGCCGGTGGACACGACGAGGCCGGCGAAGTCGCGCGTGAGGTCGCGCAACGCACCGGAGACGTTCTCTTCGCCGTCGGCGACGACGCGGTGTTCGACGACATCGAAACCCTGTTCATCGAGCAATGCGACGAGCGCCCGACCCGATGCGTCGTCGCGGTGGCCGGACATGACACCGTCGCTGACGGTGAGAACCTTGGCGGGCCACGGTGCGTTGCTCATCGGGGCGAACCTAGTGAGAGCCGAACGTTTCGCCAACCGACGGGCGTACCCCGTTGGCCCAGTCGCGCGCGGGCATGGGGCGCTTGCCTTCGGGCTGCACCGTGACGAGCCTGACCGCCCCGCGTCCGGCCGCAACAACGACCTCGATTCCGGTCGACACGATTGCACCGGGTTCGCCCGCTCCGTCGCACGGTTGGGCCGCGTGCACCTTTAGGCGGGACCCACGAAAGAAACTGTGCGCACCACCGACACGCACGGAGCGGACGATGTCGATCGCGGGTTTGTTCCAGTCGATGAGAAGTTCGTCGGGCGTGATCTTGTCGGCGTGCACGGGATCGCCCGATTGCGGTATCGGCTCGGGGAACCCCTCGCGCAACATGCGGACGATTTGCGCTGCGCCGATGACGCCGAGTCGCGACCGCAGTTCTTCGACGGTTTCGTCGTCATCGATGTCGACTGCTTCGACGTCGTACACCGCGCCGGTGTCGAGACCTTCTTCGATCTGCATGATCGAAGAACCCGTTCTGGCATCACCGGCGAGGATCGCGCGCTCGACCGGTGCCGCGCCGCGCCAACGCGGCAGCAACGAAAAGTGCAGATTGACGAGCGGGATCATCGACAACAACGGCTCGCGGATGATGCGACCGTACGCGACGACGATTCCGGTGACTCCATCGGTTCCGCGCTGTTCGATGAACGCAATCGCATCGGTCGGCGACTCGATGACCGCGATGTCGTGGTCGATCGCAACCTTCGTCGCCGGCGAGGCCTCGGTCTTGCCACCCCGCCCGCGTCGCGTGTCGGGGTTGGTGACGACTGCGACGACGTTGACCCGCGCGTCGAGAAGCGCCCGCAGAACCTGTGCGGAGATGTCGGGGGTGCCGAAGAAGACGACGTCGCGTGTGGGGCCGGACGGTGCGAGCTTCGGTGCGATGACGCCTACTTGAGTTTGATGACGCGGGGCTCGTCGGGCCGCTTGACCTTGGCTTCACCCTCGTGCAGACGGCGGTACTCGGCAAGTGCCTCGGTGCGCTGGTCGGCGGTCATGCGGTCGAACATCAGCACTCCATTGAGATGGTCGAGTTCGTGCTGGAAGAGGCGCGACAACAACTCGTCAGCCTCGACGGTGACTTCCTCGCCCGCGAGATTGATGCCCCTCATGAGCACTTCCTTCGGGCGGATCATCTCGACGTAGAGCCCGGGGATGGACAGGCACCCTTCCTCGTACACCCATTCACCCGACGACTCGACGATTTCAGGGTTGATGAGAACGTCGGCTCCGTCGCCGATGTCGTAGACGAACAACTTCTTTTGCACACCGATCTGTGGCGCAGCCAGGCCGATGCCCGGGGCGTCGTACATGATGTCGAACATCTCGTCGGTGAGACGCACGACCTTGTCGTCGATCTTTTGGATCTCGAGCGCCGTGGACTTCAGCACCGGGTCGCCGTATGTACGAATTTCGTACGCCATGGTGTCAGGCTATCCGTGATGGCCGACCACATGTCTGACCACTCCTCTGACAAGGGCTCGACCCACTACTTCGACGTCGACGACGACGACCTTGCACGCCTCGGGTCGAACCCGCGTGACGTCACATGGACGATCCACGGCGCATCATTGACGGCCGTCTCCGACCGGGGTGTGTTCAGTTACGGACGTCTCGACCGTGGCACGTCCGTTCTCTTCGACCGCGTTCCCCCGCCCCCGCAGAATGGCGTGTTCCTCGACATCGGGTGTGGCTGGGGTGCGATCGCGCTGTCACTTGCCGCGTTGTCGCCGACTGCGAAGGTGTACGCACTCGACGTGAACCCGAGGGCACTCGACCTCACCGCCACGAACGCCAAGCGACTCGGTCTCGACAATGTGCACGTGTCGCAACCCGACGACGTCCACCCGAGCATCGAGTTCGACCTGATCTGGAGCAACCCGCCCATTCGCGTGGGCAAGGAAGCACTGCACTCGATCCTCGACTCGTGGCTGAACCGCCTGTCGCGCGACGGTGCCGCGTACCTGGTGGTGCAGAAAAATCTGGGGTCGGACTCGCTCGCCGACTGGCTGCGTGGTCGTGGATTCGACGTTGAACGTGTCGGCAGCCGCAAGGGCTTCCGGGTTCTCCGCGTCACACGAAATCAATAGCGCTGCGGGTCGACGTACACGCGAGCCTGCGCGCGGCGCAGTTCGGCGCAGAAGTCTGCGAACAAGGCCACATCCGCACCGCGCACCAGCCAACTCGTTTCGCCGACCGCGGCGACGTCGACACCTAGTGGCGCAGAGTCAAGGACGGGACGCGAGGCCTCGCTCGCCTCGACCCGCGCGAATGCGACAAACGGAGGCAAGCCGAGCGCACGACGCGTTTCGGTTTCCGATTGGATCACCGCCGCCGCGTTCGGCGCGGTGAAGCGGGCCAGAGCGGGGTTGGTTGCGTCGTTTGTCTGCAGGATCACGACCGGGGCCTTCGACCCGCGCAAGAGACGCGCGGCGAGAATGAGCAGGGTCCAGGCATGTTCCCCCGCGCGGTACGTGGGGGCGAATACTTCGTTGTCGAAATCGAGGAAGGCCACGACATCGGCGGAGTCGAGCCGGTGCAACAACGCTTCGGTGCCGATGTAGACACCCGCACCGGCGTTGCCGACTCCGGACGACTCAGCCGTGATCTCGCGAACGGGTCGGCCCGCGGCGGCCTCGAGTTCTTCGCGCAGCCGCGAAACCCCACGACGGATCAGTGCCATGGCGCCCGCCCCGCAACGCGCGCACACGACCGGCCGCACGTGGCCACACGATGGGCAGCCAAGCGTGTCGCCGAGGGTCATGGCGGCTTCACACTTTTCGCAACGCGCGATGTCGCGACACGACTTGCAGGCGACCAGCCGCGCGCGACCCTTCACGTTGAGAACGCATGCGACCACTTTCGAGTCGTCGCGCAGGTGGGCGATGAGCTCGGACGAGATGAGACCGGTCCGCGGCGAGTCATTGTCATCGCTTGCCGAGGTCGACGTGTACGGATCGGCGGTGACGATGGTCGGCCAGTCACTCGGTTGGGCCGCCGGCACGATGGTGCGGGTCGGACCGGCCCAGTGTGTTGCCGACACCGTCGGCAACGGCGACACAACGAGACAGGGAACGTTGGCCCGACGCGCGCGCTCGACTGCGATGTCGCGCGCGTGCCACGTCGGGCTGCGCTCGTCTTGGAGTCGCTCGTCGTGTTCGTCGAGAACGACGACCGCCGCGATGTTCGGACACGGCGCCCACACGGCACTGCGCGCGCCAACCACGATGTCGACCCCCTCGGCCGCGCGCTGCCAGTCGTCGGGCACGAGTGCGACGCTCAACCCCTCGCGACGAAGTGCCGTGGAGATGGTGCGCGCATTGCCGATACCCGGACATACGACGAGTGTGCGACCACGCACGAGCGCCGACTCCAGCACCCCGCGCACGGGGCGTGCGGGGGGCCACACGACGACGCCTCCCCCGCGAGCCATCAGGTCGTCGATCTCGCCGACGGTTTGCCGGCTCGACCGTGATGCGCGCGACGGTGCGGCGACAACCTTTTTCACGCGCTTCGGCGGCGACGCAATTGTGAGGACCCCACGCAGCGGCCCGGCGAAGCGGTGGGCACACCACTGCGCAAGTTCGACGATCTCGGACGACGGGCCAATCGACAACACGTCGAGAATGGCCTTCAGTGCGTAGTTGGCCGGGGCTTCGTCGGCTGGATGTGCGACCACCCACGCGTCGACACGACGGCCGTTCAATTCGACACGAACGATCGAACCAATCGCGACCGACCCGAAACGTTCGGGCACGGCGTAGTCGAAGGTTTTGTCGATCCCGCTGACATCGGGGACGACGCGAACGACGGAGGTCAGAGTTTGAGTGCTGCCTTCAGCGAGTCGAGACGGCTGAGCTGCTCCCACGTGAACTCGGGCAGGTTGCGGCCGAAGTGACCGTACGCAGCGGTCTTCTTGTAGATCGGACGCTTCAGGTCGAGGTCACGCACGATGGCCGCGGGACGAAGGTCGAAGACCTCGCGCACTGCGGCTTCGATGGCGTCGGGCGACACCTTTTCGGTGCCGAATGTCTCGACGAGAATGCTGACCGGGTGCGCAACGCCGATGGCGTAGGCCACCTGGACTTCGCAGCGCGTCGCGGCGCCCGAGGCGACGACGTGCTTTGCGACCCAACGTGCCGCATAG
>SXZT01000085.1 GCA_005787785.1 Actinomycetota bacterium | reverse complement strand
TTCACCGGCGGTCTCGCACTGTGGCTCTACACCTATTGGTCGGGAGGCAGTCTGCTGCTCGACAACGAAGTGAACATCGACCGCATCTACGACAACTTCGAAAAAGAACGCGCGACGGGCTTCATGGGTGTGCCGACGATCTTCCAGATGATCGTCGACCATCCGCGGTGGAAGACCGCCGACCTGTCATCGTGGAAAAAGGCGTGTTCGGGTGGAGCTGTCGTTCCACCGTCACTGTTGAAAGCGGTGCAGGCACGCGGCGTACCGATGCTGCAGATGTTCAGCCTCACGGAATCCTCCGCGGCCGGAACGGTGCTTCCGTCGCACGACGCTCTGCGCAAGGTTGGTTCGGCGGGAATTCCGATCAACCACGGCTCACTGAAGATCGCCGACGACGACGACAACGAAGTTCCGATCGGTGAAGTCGGCGAGATTCTCCTCAAGGGTCCGCAGATCATGGCGGGCTATTGGAACAACCCCGAAGCGACAGCGGCCGCGCTGCGCGGTGGCTGGCTGCACACGGGCGACCTCGGCTACGTCGACGACGAGGGGTACCTCTTCGGCGTCGACCGCAAGAAGGACATGCTCATTTCCGGCGGCCTCAACGTGTACCCGGCGGAACTCGAGCGACTGATCGCCAACGTGCCCGGAGTCGTCGAAGTGGCCGTCGTCGGCGTGCCCGACGAACGGTGGGGTGAGACGCCACTCGTCATTGTCTTCACCAACGGCGCCAAGGTCGAGGCGAACGACGTGTTGCAGGTGTGCCGCGACAACCTCGCCGACTTCAAGTTGCCGCGGTACTTCCACGTCAGCGAAACACCGTTGCCGCGCAACATGTCGGGCAAGATCCTGAAGCGTGAGCTGAAGGTGCAGTTCGCCGATTTTCCCAAGACCGCACAACCGATTCGTTGATCATGCGCGCACGCATCGGGGTCACCATTTATTCGGTCGATTACACGATGCGTCCCGATGACCTCGCACGTGAAATCGAGGCACGCGGGTTCGAGAGCTTCTGGGTCCCCGAGCACAGCAACATCCCGACCAGCCGCAAGTCGCCGTGGCCGGGCAGTCTGGCCGGCGAGCCGTTGCCCAGGGAGTACTCGCACATGCTCGACGCATTCGTCGCGTTGTCGATGGCAGCCGCCGTCACGACGAAGTTGCGCCTCGGCACCGGAGTGATGCTGCCCGCCCAACGTGATGCGATCTGGACCTCGAAGCAGATCTCGACGCTCGATTTCCTGAGCAACGGTCGCGTCGAAGTCGGTGTGGGTATCGGCTGGAACCAGGACGAAATGGAAAGCCACGGTGCGGTGTTCCGCGAGCGGTGGGACAAGACACGTGAAGTCGCCGAGGCGATGCGCGTGATGTGGCGCAACGAAGTGGCGGAATACCACGGGGGCATCGTGCAGGTTCCCCCCACGTGGCAGTGGCCCAAACCCGTACAACCGGGTGGCCCGAAGATCCATCTCGGAGGGGGAACAGGTCCACGCCTTCTCGGCGAAGTCGCCAGATGGGCCGACGGATGGATGCCGATCTCGGCGAGGCCGTCACTCGCAAACAGGTTGAAACTGCTCGAAGAGGCCTGTGACAAGGTCGGTCGCGACTGGCGCACGCTCGACATCAGTGTCTTTGGTGCGAACACCACCGTCGACGGCCTCTGCAACCTTTTCGAAGAGGGCATCACCCGGGCAATCCTCACCCTGCCGCCCGAGGGTCCCGAGGTCATCCTCCCGATGCTCGACGAATGGATGGCGACGAAAGACGCCGTCTATTCACGGATGAACTAGGCGAGAGACAAACAGAACTTCAAAAGGTGACGGGCGCGTTCCACGTCGTCACTGAAGCCCTCGCGCAAGGCCTTCGAACGCACTTCGAAGGAAATCGGCACGTCGGGAATTGCCGCACACATCTCTGCGATCGGCAACCCACCTTCGCCCGGGCACAGACGACCGTTCACCGCATCGTCGAGCAATGCCTCGAACGTCGTCGGCACGGCAGCGGGCGCATCGGCAATCTGGATGTAGGGAAACAACGACCGATCGAGACCCGACAACTGTTCGAACGTCGCACCCGAACGCGAGAAGTGCAGGTTGTCGATCAGTACGCCACCGTTCGGCCGGGCCGCATCGGCCACGATCTGCGCCGCCATCGCAAGGGTGTTCAGCGGAAAGATCGGGAGGAACTCGCACACCACGCGAATTCCATGCGGGGCTGCCATGTCGCAGCACTCGCCGTAACGCTTGGTGTTGAACGCCTGGTCCTTTACGCGGCTGGTGAAGAGAATGTTGCGCGCACCGATTTCCGCCGCTGCGGCGACCAATCTCTCGGCGTGGTCGTCGGCGCCGTCGGCCGGAATGATTGGCTCGATGTCGAGGGCGATGATCCCCGTGTCGTCGAGACGTTTGCGCACTTCACGGGTCGTCGCGTCGGTCCACTTTGTACCGTCGAACCAGATTCCGCACGCGGGCCAGCCCGCACCGGCGGCGACTTCGACCATCCGTTCGGGCGCAAGCGTCGGATGAACACCTGCGGCCAGGGACAACAGACGTGGCACCGGGCTACTTCTTCTTCGTGAAGCGGATCGGCAGCGTGGTCAAGGCACGGAGTGCGAAGTTCTTCTGGTATTCGAACGACATGTTCGGGTCGATCAACTCGAAGTCGTCGATGTGGTCGACGAAAGCACGGAATCCGATGGCCAACTCGCGGCGTGCGAGCGGCGCACCGAGGCAGAAGTGCACACCCGCACCGAAGCCGATCTGCGACCGCGAGTTCGACCGGTCGAGGTCGAGCGCGTCGGGGTTCTCGAAATGCCGCTCGTCTCGGTTCGCCGCGGCGTAACGGATGTTGACGATTGCCCCCGCCGGAATCGTGACGCCGTGCATGTCGACGTCGACAGCCGCGGTGCGGAACAAACCTTGGACGGGTCCTTCCAGACGAATTGCTTCCTCCGCCAACTGAGGTACGTACTTGTCGGGGTCGCTCTTCAACTTCAGCCACTGATCGCGGTGCTGTGACAGCAGCATGATGCCGCCCGACAACGCATTCGTGCTGGTCTCGGACCCACCGACGAACGTGTCGGCCATCATCTCGGCGTGCAGTTCCTCGTCGGTGAGGGTGCGGCCCCATTCCGGGATGACCGTGTTCACGAGATCCGAGACCAACGTGTCGTTCGGTTCCTTGCGCAGGCGTTCGAAGATCGGTTGGAAGTAGTGCTGTGCTTCGATCTCCATCTCGGTCGACCACAGCGCCTCTTCCTCGGTCTGCATCATGCCGAGACGCTGCACCCAGGCGTCAGTCCATGCCTTGATCTGCCAGATGTCTTCCTGGTTCGCACCCATCTGCACGCCGATCACGATCAGCGGCAGCGGTACCGCAAAGGCCTGTACCCAGTCGCACTGCCCGTTGTCGATGAACTTGGCGAACAATTCGCGCGTCACTCCCTCGACGATCGGGTCGAGTTGCTTGATGCGGCTCGGGCGGAACGCGTGGTCGAACAACCCGCGCATCTCCTTGTGGTTCGGGTCGTCGCGGCCGGCCAACGTCGGTGCCGGCACCCAACCTTTCTCCTTGTACAAGGCGATGATCTTCTTCTGGCGTTCCACCATCTCGGGTGTCGCCACACGCGACGCCTGGCGCTGGTTGACGAACCGCTGGGTGTCCATCACCACCGCACGTACGTCCTCGTAGCGGGTGATCACGTACATCCCCGTCCGCGGGTCAAGCCACACCGGGGCTTCGTCACGCAACGTCTTGTATGCGTGGTACGGGCAGTTGTTTGTTTCCGGATCGAAGAAGTTCACTTCAACGTTGTTTGCGCTCACTTTTTCTTCCCCCTCGTGATTCGCCTACCTTATGTGAAAAGTCAAGGGAGATTTCATGGCCGAAGCAGCCGACATCATCGCGAAATTTGGGGCAGTCGAAGACGATCAGCGCTACACCCGTTTGGTCGAACTATTCACCGACGATGCCATCTATTACGACCCGTTCATGGGCCCGCAGCGCGGCAAAGAGCAGATCCGCACGTTCATGGGACACATGGAGGAAATCGTCCCCGCGGCCGGTGCCCGTTTCGATGCGTGGGACATCTCGGCCGGAACCACGGTCGCATGGGCCAAGTGGACGATGTACGCCCGCGGGGCGAACGGCGAGGTGGGCATTCCCGGCCAGAGCATCTACCGACTCCGCAACGACGGCGGAAGCCTGAAGGTCTGCTTCGTCGCCGATTACGTCGACTCGTACGCCTACGGAAAGCTCTCGCGCGACCGCGTGCCCGACATGGCAACTCCTGCGGCCCTTCCGAAGGGCACCGACGTGCAGGGGAGAGGCCACGACCTCATCCGTACGTTCTGGAAAATGCAGGACACCCGCCAGTACGGACAACTCGCCGAACTGTTCACCGATGACGGCGTCTTCACCGATCAGGTGTACGGCCGCTTCGAGGGCATCGAAGCAATCCGCAATTACATGAAGCGCATGGACGTCGAGATGCCCGAGGGCGGAGTCACCTTCGACCTCGTCGACTGTGCAGGCGACGAGACCGTCGGCTGGTCGCAGTGGACGTGCAACGTGCCCGGCGGGTCATTCCCCGGCTGGACACTGCACAACGTCCGCGACGGCAAGTTCACCCTCGACTCGGACTATTTCGATGTCGTCCTCGCGCGCAAGCTGCGCCCCAAGGCGTAGCCGGCAAGCAACTACTCAGAAGTCGAAGATCTCGCCCAAGAAGCTCTTGCGCTTCTTGCCGTAGTGCCCCGTGTGGTACTTCGAGTGGTACTTGTGAGAACCCATCGGCATCGGCTGCGGCGGGACTTGTTGAGGTATCGGCTGCTGTGGCATTGGCTGTGATCGCTGCGGCTGGGCTGATTCCATCGCTGACGATGCGCGCTCGATGATCTTGTCGAGCTCGCCGCGGTCGAGCCACACGCCACGACAGTCGGGGCAGTAGTCGATTTCGATTCCCTGACGCTCGGCAAGGGTCAACTTCGAATCGGGACAGTTCGGACACTTCATGGGTTCTCCTTCAGCAAATGGATGTTTCGCTGAAGGTCTCTCCCAACTTTCGCCGGCGGCTCCGGGCATTTCTGCCGTGTTGACGAAGCCGAACCTGTCGGTTTTCCGACCGGGATACTCCCCATCGCCGAAAAGAATACGGCGGTGTCCGCCATTCGCGCCATCCGTAGGCTGACTTTTGTGTCGAGTTCCGAAAGCACCCATCCCAATGTCGCCAAAGTCCGTGCCGCCGCCGAGGCCGCTGGCCTCTCCATCGAGGTTCGCCGCTTTCCCGAAGGGACAAAAACCGCCCAAGACGCCGCCGACGCCATCGGCGTCACCCTCGGCCAAATCGTGAAGAGCCTCGTCTTCGCCGTCGACGGCGAAGTGGTACTTGCACTGGTCAGCGGTTCGAATCAACTCGACGAAAAGAAACTCGCTCTCGCCGCCGGCGGCCACAAGTGCGCCCGTGTCGACGCCGACATTGTCCGCCAAGCCACCGGTTTTGCAATCGGTGGCGTGCCCCCGTTCGGCCACACAACTCAACTGCGTGTGTTCGTGGACTCGGACTTGTTGCAGTACGACGAGGTGTGGGCAGCAGCGGGAACGTGGAACGACAACTTCGGTGCTGCACCTGCTGACATCGTGCGTGTCGCTGGCGGCCTCGTCACCGACCTGAAACGGACGTGATTCAGCCGACGTACACTTGCATTGTGGACGCATGAAAGAACCCGAACGAAGACGAACGTGGCGTCGACATCGGTCAGATTCGCGGTCAGCTCAAGTTGACGGTGGCCGAACGCGTGCGCGACATGGTTCACGCTGCAAATGTGATGATGACAATGCAGGAGAATGCCCGCAGATTTC
>SXZT01000084.1 GCA_005787785.1 Actinomycetota bacterium | reverse complement strand
TGCGATCGCTTTCGTGCTGTCGCACCCCGCCGATGCCGTGGCATTGGTCGGCACGCAGCAGACCGGACGCCTGGGTGACCTTGCGACCGCGGTGCGCGTGACTCTCACGCGAACAGACGTGTACCGCATCGTCGTGGCGAGCGACGGCGTACCCCTGCCGTGAACAGCACACGGCCAACGGCCGAGATGGCGTGGTTCGGCGCGTTGTGCGACGACGACTACGCCCAACTCGGTGTCGTGCGCCCCGACCTGCGCAGCAGCTGGGAACACTGCCGCGACATCGTCCTCGAGGCCGAACGTGGCGGATTCGACAACATTCTCCTTCCCTCGGGCTACGACCTCGGTATCGACACCACGTCGTTTGCATCGTCGATCGCCCCACTCACGTCGAAGATGTCGCTGCTCGTTGCGGTGCGTTGCGGCGAACTGTGGCCACCACAACTCGCCCGTCAGTTGACGACACTGAACCAAACGCTCGGCGGCCGCTTGACCGTCAACATCATCTCGTCCGATCTGCCGGGTGAAAAACTCGATGGTCCCGCGCGATACCGACGCACGCTCGAGGTCATGACGATCGTTCGTGCAATCATGCGGGGACAGCGCGTCGAATTCGACGGTGAGTTTCATTCGGTACATCTCGATGCACCCCGCATCTGCATCGAGAACCCGGTTGATCCCTCGTTCTACTTCGGTGGACTCAGCGACGAAGCACGAGAAGTTGCCGCTGCAGGAGCCGACGTCTACCTGATGTGGCCCGACACGGAGGACATGATCGCGACGACGATGGACGACCTACGCGCGCGTGCGGCGCGTCACCATCGCTCGTTGCGGTTCGGATACCGCTGCCACGTTGTCGTTCGCGACACGGAAGACGAGGCGCTCGCGGCAGCGCGCCACTTGATCGCAGCTGTCGACGAAGAAGAGGGTGCCCGCATCCGTGCACGCTCGCTCGACTCGCAGAGCGCGGGCGTGCGTCGACAGGCCGAACTTCGCGAATCGTCGGCGGGCGACGGATTCGTCGAGCCACACTTGTGGACGGGCATCGGCCGCGCCCGCAGTGGTTGCGGTGCAGCCATCGTCGGTACTCCGCGACAGGTCGCCGACAAGATCAATCGCTACCGCGACATGGGCATCACGGCGTTCATTCTCTCGGGCTACCCGCACCTCGATGAGTGCACGCGCTTCGCACGAGACGTGTTGCCGCTGCTGAGGAACGGATGAGGGTCGACTGACATGGCCACACCCATCGAAAACCTCGACCTGCCGCGTTATCGCATGTCGCTCGACAACCCGACCCCCGGCGAGTACCACGACGAAGTTGCGGCATCGCGTGACAACGGGTGGATCCAACGCTGGTTGTGCGGCTACGTCGTGTTCGGCCACGACGACGTGACTGCGCTTCTGCGTGAACGCCGTCTGCACCAAGCGGCGGGCAAGGTGCCGGCGCTGCTTGCAGGAATCGAAGACCCGGTCAGTTCTCTTCCCGCCGACGACATTCTTCTCGCCGAAGGCGAAAAGCACCTGCGACTGCGTCGACTCGTGGCCGAGGCCTTCTCGCCGAAATCCATCGACGGCCTGCGCCCCGCGATTCGCGCCCGCGTCGAAAGTCTCGTCGACCAGGCAACGTCTCCGGGCGCGGGCATCATCGAATTCCAGTCGATGATCGACGAACTACCGGTCGCGGTCATCGGTGACATGCTCGGGACCGGTTGCGAAGACTTCCCTCTCTACAGCCAGTGGGCCGAGTCGCACTTCCAGGTTCTGAAGTCGTCGGCAGTCGGCGACACGGAACGCGATGCGCGACTGGCCCGTGACGCCGCCGAGTTCGACCGCTATTGCGTCGGCCTCATCGAAACTCGACGCCGCGATCTTTCGACCGACCTCTTGAGCAAACTGATCGTCGCCGAGGAGGCGGGTGATCGCCTCACAACCGGCGAACTCGTTTCACTCATCCGCAGCTTCATCGCTGCGGGTATCGACACGACGCGCAACCAACTCGGTTCGATGATGGCCCTCATTCTCGACACTCCCGGTGCGTGGCAACGCCTGCGCAACGACCCGTCCCTCGTCGCGGGAGCCGTCGAAGAGTCCCTGCGACTGCTCAACCCCATTCGCATGGCGATGCGTCTGGTCCACGAGCCCTTCGACTACCGCGACGTTCACTTCGCTGCCGGCACACTGATCGGCATCGGCCTGTCGGGCGCGAGCCACGACGGGAACCACTTCGAGCAACCGGACTCGTTCGATCCCTCACGAACGAATGCGCGTGACCACATGGCTTTCTCCTTCGGGGTGCACCACTGTCTCGGTGCCGCTCTGGCTCGCGCGGAACTACAGGAAACCCTCTCCGTGCTGCTCCGGCGATGGGAGTCCGTCGAACTCGCCGCACCAGTCGAGTGGAAGCATGCGAAGCTCCCCGTTTGGGGGCCTTCGACGCTCCGTCTTGCGATTCAGTCGGCCTGAGCGGAACACTCGGTCACGAAAAATCTTCCTTTTGTGTGGTCATGCAAAGATGACCAAAGGGGGATCCGATGACGCGACTCAGCACGGCAACGGCACACGACACGAGTGACGGCCTGACACCATTTGAACGCGCCGCTCGCAACAAGATGATTCTGGGCCTCTTCATCCCGTTGCAAAACGGCGCGTGGACACCGTCGTTGTACCCACGTTCCACGGATTGGACGTTCGACTACAACGCAGAGTGCACGGTGCGGGCCGAGGAGTTGGGCTTCGATCTCGTCTTTGGTCTCGCACAGTGGCACGGCGCGGGTGGTCTCGGCGGTGAGATGCGATTCCGTGAGAACACTCAGGATCCACTGCTCGTCACAGCCGGACTCGCTGCACTCACGAAGAACATCATGCTCATCTCGACGGTGCACGTTCTCTACGGATGGACACCGCTCTTGTTGGCCAAATACGCCGCGACTCTCGACCACATGTCGAAGGGA
>SXZT01000083.1 GCA_005787785.1 Actinomycetota bacterium | reverse complement strand
TTTGATTTAATTAGTCAATATAGTCAGGATCATTTTCTGATAACCATTCAAACATTTCCGATCTACATCCATCTAACCAATCAGCACAAGTATCTATAATAATATCATAATAGTTTGAATTAAACCGGCTGCGCGAGGTGTGCAGCTTCGCGCCGGCATCGCCCGCAATCTCGGTGACACGACGCTCGATCGCGGTGTGGATGTCCTCGTCGGAATCGACAAAGTCGAACGAGCCCGCGGCAAACTCGCCGTGGACGACGTCAAGCGCGCGGCGCACTGCTTCGGCCTCGTCGGCCGCGAGAAGCCCTGCGCGTTCGAGGCCGTTCACATGTGCCCGCGATCCCGTGATGTCGTCGTGCCAGAGGTGACGATCGAAGGCGAGACTCGCCGTGAAGGCCATCAGCTCGTCGGCGGGACCGCCGGAGAATCGGCCGTGCCAGAGGTGTCCGGAATTATCGGTCATCACTTCCCTACTTTCAGACCGGCGAGCGAGCAAAGTTGATTCGCCAGCTTCTTGCCACCGACGTTTTCGGTTGCCACGCAGATGATCGTGTCGTCACCCGCAACCGTGCCGAGCAGACCGTTCGGCGCTGCACGGTCGAGGGCCGACGCAACGACGTGCGCACAACCGGGTGGTGTGCGCAGCACGACCATTTGTCCGCTGTGCGACACCTCGGCAACCCATTCCGACATGACACGACGCAGCTGGTCGCTCGTGGCGCGCCGCGCGGGTTCGAACGTGGCGATGGAGTACACGGTGTCGCCCGACGACGACCGCACCTTTATTGCGCCCACTTCTTCGAGGTCACGCGACACGGTGACCTGTGTGGCCTTGATGCCTTCCTTGGCCAGCAGCTTTTGCAGTTGCGTCTGACTGGAGACTTCTGCATTTTCGATGATGCGAATCAACGCTTGTTGGCGCTGTGCTTTCGTACTCATCACTTCACCCCCATGACGAACGCCAACGCACCGCGTGCGCTGTGGAGACGGTTGTGGGCCTGCGGAATGACACGACTCGACGGCCCGTCGATGACCTCGGACTCGACTTCGTACCCGCGGTGAGCAGGAAGACAATGAAAGAAAGGCGCACCCGGTGCGGCTTTGGCCATGAGTCCCGACGTCACCTTGTAGTCGGCGAAGGCCTTTTCCTTCGCAGCCGTTTCTGCTTCCTGCCCCATCGACACCCATACGTCGGTGTGCACCGCATCCGCTCCGGCGACGGCCGCTTCGGGGTCGGTGCCGACGACGAATTCGCCCGAACCGAGTGAGTTGATTCGCGTCACCTCGGATGCCACGGGCGCGTAGCCGGCGGGAGTCGCAACGCTGAACCGAGCACCGAGCAAGACGCAGATTTCGGCAAGCGAACGCGCAACGTTGTTCCAGTCGCCCGACCAGGCGACGCTGCGACCCGCGAGGTTGCCGATCGTCTGCTCCATCGTCAGTGCGTCGGCCAAGGCCTGCAGCGGGTGCGAATGATCGCTGAGCATGTTGACCACGGGCACGGGCGACACCTTGGCCATGCGAACGACGACGTTGTGCTTGAACACCCGCGCAGCCAGCAAACCGTGATAGCCGGCCATCACCGCGGCGATGTCCTCTGCGGTTTCGCGGACGTCGATCCCCACCTCTTCGCCCCGCGTGTAGACGGGGTGGCCGCCCAGTTGCACGACGGCGATCTCCATCGAATGACGCGTCCGGTTCGATGGCTTTTCGAAGATGAGCGCCGCACCGAGGCCGGCAAGGGGGCGGCCGATCGAAGCGATCGGCCGCTGCGCAAGATCGAGAATGAGGCGCACCTCATCGGCCGACAGACCGGCAATGTCGAGAAAATGGCGGGGTGTCACTGTGCGGCCTCCTTTTGCACGCGCGCGAGAGCTCCGGCGAAAACCGCGACTGCTTCGTCGACATGTTCGCGCGAGACGTTGAGGGGTGGCGCCATGCGGATCGTCGTGGCGTTCACCGCGTTCACCACCAAACCGTCGGCGAGGCAAGCCTTGTAGACGGCCCCGGAGTCGATACCAGTGGCAAGTTCCGCTCCGAGCAGAAGCCCCGCGCCACGAACGGAGACGACAGCCGGCACCGCCGCCAGTTTCCCGCGCAGGTATGCACCCGTGTCGGTTGCCAACTTCGGCGCGTCGATTCTCCTCATCTCGGCAATCACCGCACGTACGACGGATGCGACGAGAGCCGTTCCGCTGTACGTGCTGCCATGGTCTCCGGGCGAAAAGACCGCGCCGACCTCGCGCTTGGCCCAGATGGCTCCGACGGGCACGCCGTTGCCGAGTGCCTTGGCCATGAGTACCGCATCGGGCGTGATGCCGTGGTGCTGGAATCCGAACCACTTCCCCGTGCGGGCCATGCCGGTTTGCACCTCGTCCATGATCAACAAGACGCCCCGCTCGCGACACATCCGCTCGACGGCGGCGAGGTATCCATCGGGGGCGGGAATGACACCACCCTCACCCTGGATGGGTTCGAGCAGCACCGCAGCAACCGAGGAGTCGACTGCGGCCGACAACGCCTCGATGTCGCCGAAGGTGACGTGTCGGAAACCCTCGGGCATCGGCTGGAACGGTTCGTGCTTGGCGGGTTGGCCGGTCGCGGCGAGGGCACCGAGCGTGCGGCCGTGGAAGCTGCCGAGTGCCGACACCATGACGTGCCGACCACGGCCACCGAACTTGCGCGCCAACTTGATCGCAGCCTCGTTTGCCTCGGCTCCGGAGTTGCAGAAGAACACCTGCCCCTTGCACCCCGTCGCTTCTTCGAGAAGCGCGTTCAGCTCGACTGCCGCGTTCCACGCCTGGTCGTTGGCGAAGAAGTTGCTGACATGGAGAAGGGTCTGCGACTGCGAACACAACGCATCGGCAACCACGGGATTGGCGTGACCGAGAGAAGTGACCGCAAGACCACAGAGGAAATCGAGGTAACGCTTGCCGGAGGCGTCCCACAGTTCGGTTCCGGAACCGCGCGCGAACATGACGGCCGGTGGGCCGAAGACCGGCAGGAACGGACACGCATCAAAGCCCGCGGCTTCGGGGAATGCATGCTTGGACATTGGTTCGTTTGCCATGGATCAGCCCTTTTCAACCGTGTTTCCCAGAACCATCGTTCCGATGCCGGCATCGGTAAACAGTTCGATGATGGTCACGTGCGCGACGCGCCCGTCGAGGATGTGCACTGCAGGAACACCCAATGCGACGGCTTCGAGACAACTCTCCGCCTTCGGGATCATTCCCCCTGCGATCGTTCCGTCACCGAGCAGGCCGCGCAGTTCGCCCGCGGACAGCTTGCTGATGAGACTCGTCGCGTCGTTGACGTCGCGACGCAGACCCTCGATGTCGGTGAGGTACAACAATTTCGCCGCACCGAGGGCCCCCGCGACGGCGGCGGCGACCGAGTCGGCGTTGATGTTGTACGTCTGGCCTTCGGCATCGACGCCAATCGTCGCGATGACGGGAATGCAGCCGTCGTCGAGCAACTGCTCGAGGACGGCAGTCCGCACACCCGTGACGTCGCCCACGAATCCGAGTTCGGGGTTGCGTTGTACGACCGAGATCATTCCGTCATCGGCACCCGACAAGCCGACGGCCCTGCCGCCACGCGAATTGATCGCCGAGACGATGCTGGGGTTGACCTCGCCCGTCAGGACCATGCGGACGACCTGCATCGTGGCGTCGTCGGTGACGCGTCTGCCGTCGCGGAATTCGCTCTTCACACCCAGGCGTTCGAGCATGGCGTTGATCTGCGGTCCACCGCCGTGCACGACGACCGGACGAATACCAACGGCCCGCAGCATCACGATGTCCTGGGCAAACACGTCGAGCGGATCGGCATGTTCCGTACCGGACAGCGCATTGCCGCCGTACTTCACGACGACCGTCTGGCCTGCGAAACGCTGGATGTACGGCAGTGCCTCGATCAAAACCTGTGCGGTGGATGCGGGTGTGCTCACGGCCACACCCCCACAGACGCAAGACCCGCGGTTTCGGCGAGACCGAGTGCCACGTTTGCCGCCTGCACTGCCCCACCCGAGGCACCCTTCGTCAGGTTGTCGAGAGCCGAGATGACGATGGCGTGTCCCGTCCGCGCGTCGATGCGCGCGGTGATGTGCACGGTGTTGGTTCCGAGGGTCGCCTTTGTCGAAGGAATCGCCTCCGACACGACCACGAAGGGTTCGTTTGCGTATGCCGCCTGCAGCACACCCAACAGATCGTCGGTGGTCGCGACACCCGACGAAGGCCGTGCATAACACGTGGCAAGAATGCCCCGGTTCATCGGCGCCAAGTGAGGAGTGAAGAGGATCTCGCCACCGATCAGTTGCTGCATCTCCGGCGTGTGTCGATGCGACACGAGGCCATACGCCGTGAAGTCTTCGTCCACTGCGCAGAACATGCTCGATGCCTTGAGCGCCTTGCCCGCGCCCGACACGCCGCTGGCGGCGTCGACGATGATGCCCTTTTGCTCGATCGAACCGGCAGAGACGAGCGGCCTCAGCGCGAGAGTCGCGGCGGTGACGTAACACCCCGGCGTTGCGATCAGCTTCGCACCGGCGAGCTGCGACCGGTACACCTCGGGCAACCCGTAGACCGCGCTCGACAAGAGCTCGGGGTGAGTGTGGGTGAAGCCGTACCACGTCGGATACTGCGAGGCGTCGGTGAGGCGGAACGCGGCGGACAGATCGACCACGAGACCGACCTTGCCGACGAGCTCGGGCACGAGTTCCAGCGAAGATTCGTGCGGCGTGCAGAGAAAGACCACGTCGAGACCTGCGAGGCGGGATGCATCGTGTTCCTCGGCGACGAGGGCCGGATATGCCGCGGCGAGATTCGGATACAGCGATGCAATGCGCTGGCCCGCCTGCGAATCGCCCGTGGCGTACACAACGTCGATGTCCGGGTGGCCCGCGAGAAGGCGCAAGAGTTCGACTCCGGTGTAGCCGGTGGCCCCGAGGATTGCTGCGCGCTTGTTCGACATAGGTGTATGACTATACAGGTAGATGTATAGTCATACACGGATACCCGTCAGCGGAGTTTTGCCCCTGATTTCTCGGCGGCGGCGATGCACTTCTGACGTACACCGGCCACTTCGTCGTCGGTGAGCGTTCGATCGGGAGCCTGCAAGCGCAGCCTGTAGGCCAGGCTTC
>SXZT01000082.1 GCA_005787785.1 Actinomycetota bacterium | reverse complement strand
TGAGTAACTGCCGGTGGCAAGGACGACGGTGTCGATCTTCTTCAGTTTTTTCGTGCGGTTGCTGTACGAGTGGGCGACCTTGACCCAACCCTTGCCGATTTCGACGGCGCGGAACATCGTCTTCACTTTCACACCGGCTTCGTCGACCATCGCCATCATCGACCCGATCGAGTACGACCCGACGAGTTGCGAAGGGGCGATCGTCGGGAACATGACGGTGACCTCGTGGCCGTGGCCTGCGATGTGCTCGGCAACGGTGAGGGGCGACGGCCGGTCGTCTTCGGCGAGTATGAGAACTCGCTTGCCCGGCTTCTTCTCACCGTTCAAGACCTGCGCAACGGTCAGTACATGTGGCAGGTTCTCGCCGGCGATTCCGGGCTTTCGAACCTTGGCACCGGTGGCGACACACACCGCATCGGCTCCGAATTTCATTACCTCGTCGGGCGTGGCCTCTTTGTTGAGCTCCACCTTCACGCCGGCATCGGCGAGGCGCCACTCTTGGAAACGCACCCACTTGGCGTAGTTGCGGTTCATCCGCACTTTCGAAGACAGCGTGATCTGTCCGCCCAGTTCGGGGGCCTTTTCCCACAGGGTGACGTCATGTCCTCGTTCGGCGGCAAGACCGGCAAGTTCCATGCCGGCGGGCCCGGCGCCGATGACAAGGACGCGCTTCTTCTTGTCGAGTGGCTTCAAGCCGCCTTCGGATTCACGACCCGACAACGGGTTGCCCGCACAGCCGAAGCCCAGTCCCTCGACCGTGCTGCGGTGAATGCAGTCGTTCAGGCCGACGCACGGGCGAATCGTGTGGGCAAGGTCGCGGCGCACTTTGTTGACGAAGTTGCTGTCGGCGATGTTGGCGCGCACCATGCCGACGATGTCAGCTTGGCTCTTGTCGATGATCTCGGCGGCTTTCTCGGGCGACGTCACTCGACCGACGTAGATGACGGGAAGATGCGTGCCCTTCTTGGCCTCGCCACACAGGTCGGCCCAGTGGCCTTCGGGGTGCGCGCCGAGCTGGATGTATGACGGCACGCCCCAGTTGTTTCCGACGTCGAGAGAGAAATAGTCGACCGTTCCGTCCTCGGTGAACTTCTCCAAGAGATAGCGGCAGTAGTTGACGTCGTAACCGCCGTCGAGCAGTTCGTCGATGCACAGACGCAGGCCCAGCGTGACGTTGCGGGGCTGGTGCGCGCGGATCGAATCGACGACGTCCTTCAGGAACTTGCGCCGACCTTCTTCGTCGCCGCCGTATTCATCGGTGCGCTTGTTCGTCTTTGGTGACAGGAACCACTGCAAGAGGTCGTCGTGGTTGGCATGAAGTTCGATGACATCGACACCTTGGCCAATGGCAATCGCTGCCGACTCGCCGTACTCCTTGATCATCCACGCGATCTCGTCGCGATCCATCGCGTGGGGAATCTTGAAGTCCGCATAACCACTGGGTTCCTGCGACGGTGACAACGGCTTGCCGCCTTGCAACACCATCTGCACCGTGCCGTATCCGCCCGCTTCGTGAATGGCGTCCATCATTCGCTTCACGCGGTCGGGATACAACGGGTTGCGGAAGTGTCCCGGGCCGTTTGCGCCAACGCCGGTTGGTTCGAAGCCGAGCGGAAGCGGGTTCTTCACGAACACCGGCCCGCCGCCGACCCATTCGTTGCCGCCCTTCACGCGGGCGACGTAGTACTGAACGAACTTCTGGAACTGTTCGTCGTTGCCCATGAAGTTGCTTGCACCCGCCGAGTGCGGCGGCACCATGAGCCGGTGCGTCAGGTTGAGCTGGCCCACCTTGATGGGCTGGAACAGCGACAAGTACTTCGACATGGACCCCTCCTCGAACCGCGCGCACCCGGGCGCAACAAATCAAACGCTAATGGGTGGCGTTCGACGAGTCCGAGGTAGAACGGGTGCGTTTCTCGGCGCAAAAAGGCGCAAAAAGCGAGCCGTATTGCGCCGAGAACCCTTTAGTAGGGGAGGGTGCCGCCGTCGACGGCCCACGACGTGCCGGTGATACCCGACGCGGCAGCGGAGGCAAGCATCACCGCGGCTGCAGCAACCTCTTCGACGGTGTTGAGGCGCTTGATTGCGGCTTCCTGGGCGAACATCTCGAGGAGGCCTTCGTAGTTCTCGGCGCCCATGGCCTTTGCGCTTTCCGGGCCGGTTTCACGCACGATGTCGGTTTCGATGAGGCCAGGCAGAATCGCGTTCACGGTGATGCCGAGCGTGCCGACGTCCTTGGCCGCTGCCTTCATGAGACCGAGCACTGCGTGCTTGGACGCGGCGTAGCCGGGGATGCCGGGCTTGCCGAGTTTGCCCTCGACCGAAGAGGTCACGATGATGCGGCCGGTCTGACGTGGGATCATGTGGTTCAGCGCCTTGCGCATGCCCCAGAACACCGAGTTCAGGTTCCAGTCCATCTCGAGCTGCCACTCTTCGTTCGTCATCAGGTGCACCGGGGCGGTGTTCTGCACACCACCCGAGTTCAAGCACATGATGTCGAGCTGGCCGAACTTTTCGATCGTGAAATCGACGATGCCATCGGCCGTCGACTGCGCGCGGGCGTCACCGGCGAAGAAGGCGATGCTCGGTCCTCCGCCCATTTCCTTCAGGGCCTGTGCACCCTTGGCGGCATCGCGACCGTTGACGACGACCTTGGCACCCTCACGCAGAAAGGCCTCGGCCATTCCGCGTCCGATACTGCGCGTGCCACCCGTGATTGCTGCAACTTTTCCGTCGAGCTTTCCCATGATTCGTTCCTTGTCCCTTGTGTTTCCCGGATCAGTAAGCGGCCGTGCCGCCGTCGACGGAGTACATCGTGCCCGTCATGCCGCCGCCGGCCTCCGACGCCAGCAGCGTCGCGACAACGGCAACTTCTTCGACGGTGTTCAGGCGCTTGATGGCCGCTTCCGAAGCGAACCAGTCAAGGAGTCCCTGGTATGTGAGACCCATTGACTGTGCTGCGGCCGGGCCTTCGTCCCTCATGATGTCGGTTTCGATGGCACCAGGGCAGATGCAGTTGATGGTCACGCCCTGGGTGCCGATCTCTTGCGCACACGACTTCGTGAAGCCGTTGATCGCATGCTTCGCCGTCACGTAAATCGAGACGCCGGGCTTGCCGTGCTTGCCTTCGACCGACGAAATGTTGATGATGCGTCCCCACTGGCGCGGAAGCATGTCGCGCAGCGCGTACTGGGTACACCAGAAGGTCGACCAGAAGTTCCACACGAGTGCGTCCTGCATCGCCCAGTCCTCGAGGTCGACAACCGGGGCGTGACCCGTCGCGCCACCCGCGTTGTTGACGAGGATGTCGATCCTGCCGTAGCGCTCGATCGTGCCCTTGACGAGGGCTTCGCAGCCCTCGCGACTCTTCACGTCGCCCGAAAGGAAATGCACTTTGTCGCCGGCGTTCATTTCCTTCAATGCCTGGGCGCCCTTTTCGGCCGAACGACCGTTGATGACGACACTTGCGCCCTCGCCCACGAAGGCCTCAGCGATGGCGCGGCCAATTCCGCGCGTACCGCCGGTGACCAGCGCAACTTTGCCCTGAAGTTCCATCGAAAACCCCTGTTCTCCTCGCCCGACCGACGGGCGTTTGCGTAGAGTAGCCGTGCGTCGTACAGGCGAAAAACGGGGCGCCAAAACGTCCCGAAAATCACCGAACCAGGAGGGAAATCGTGTCGAAGGAAGGTCTGACAGCGCTGAAGTTGGCCGTTGGGGAGGTCAAGTCGGTGATCACCACCCTCACCGATGAGGAGTGGTCCCGCCCAAGTGGCTGTCTGGGGTGGAGCGTCCGCGACCTCGTCGCGCACATGAGTTCGAACTACAAGGAAACCGTCGATCCCTCTCCCCCGCCGGCCGAACCGGTCAACCTGCCGGCCGAGCGAATGATGGACATGCTGGTCGAGCCCCGCAAGACGTGGACGAACCAACAGATTCTCGACGAGTATCTCGCGTTTTGTGACCAAGCGGTCGCCGTCATCGAATCAATGCAGGAAGAGCCCCTTGCGTCGACGCCGATCCCCCTTGCCGATCTCGGCACGTATCCGATGCATTCACTGGCCGATGCCTATGCATTCGACCATTACTGCCATTTGCGCATCGACCTCTTGGCACCCGAGGGCCCCATCGAGCGCCATGTTGCCGATGCCGACGCACAACGGCTCGGACCCGCAATTGGGTGGATGATCACGGGCATGCCCCAGATGCAAACGGGACTCGGACGCACATTGTCCGCACCGATCACCCTCACCCTCACCGGCCCTGGCGGTGGGAGCTGGACCATCACTCCGGTTGGTGACGACATCGTCGTCACGCCGGGCAAAATAGGAAGCGCAGTTGCCGATGCCAGCAGCAACGGTCATGCGTTCATCGACTGGGGCACCAAGCGCTCCGACTGGCGTGAACACTGCAAGGTCACCGGCAACGAGTCAGCCGTAGCGGGCTTTCTCGACGCGCTGAACATCATCTAGCCGAACTGGCGAGGGGTCACACTTGCGTTCGGCTTGGCCCGACGGCCGAGCCTTTGAACATCGCGTCAGAGTCGAATCCGATGCGCACGTCGGGTTTGAGTTCGATCACCTGACGCGTGGGAGTGTCGAGGTGCTCGACAAATGCCCGTTGGCGGTCGACGCTTTCGGGTCGCACGCGGGCGGCGAGCGCTGCGTAGAACCACTTCTTCACATCGTCTGAGTCGTGGAGAACGATGTCACCCTTGTACGTCACCGCCTGACTGATGCCGATATCGGTACCCCGGCTGGTGATGGCGATAGCACCACGCGGCCTTTTTTTGTACGCCTTCATGCGGGCGCGCTGGGTGGTAGCCGTGAGCCAAAAACTTCCCTTGGCCCACACGAAGTTCATGTAGACACCGACCGGATCGCCCGAGTCGGTCGTCCACATGAGACAGCACTCTGTCTGCTTGTTGAGAAGCGTCTCTTCGCGCTCGTTGGAGAGCGCAAAGACGCTGACGTCGTCGTAGTTGCCTGCCACCTACGCGGCGCGCTTCCTGCGAATTCGCGCCACACCCTGCTGGCTGGCGAGCGCAACGGCGATGATGAGAGTCGTGCCTTGGAAGAGCGGCTCGACCCAGAACGAACCGGCACCGACGACGAGCTGTAGACCCTTGATGCCGAATGCGAGTGCGTAGAGCGCAAGAACGGTGCCCCACACGTTCGGACGATGCGAGAGCTGCGACGCACCGAAGAACACGGCTGCGATTGCCGGGAACAGGTAGCCAGGGCCCGTGGCTGACGAGAAGAACCCGATCTTGGCCGACAGCAAAATGCCCGCGACACCCGCAAGGGTCGCCGAGGCGACGAGTGAACCCCAGATCATGCGGTCGGTTCGCACACCGGCGAGACGCGCTGCATCGACGTTGCCGCCCGTTGCGAAGAGATACCGGCCAGCCGGCGTGTGTTCGAGGATGAACCACAGGATGACGGCAATGATCATGAAGTAGACGAAGAGGATCGGAAGTCCGAGCACTTCCCGACGACCCCACTGGAGATACGTGTCGGAGTAAGCACTCGTGATCTGACGGTTGTCGGACACCTTGAGGACGATCGCTGTCACCAACTGGCTGATGCCGAGCGTTGCAATGAACGAGTTGACCCGTAATTTCACGACGACAAAGCCGGAGAGAAAGCCGACGCATGAACACACGAGTACTGCGATCAACGCACTGACACCACCGGGCAGATTGAAGCTGCGCTCGGCGTCGTTTTGGAGGAATGTCGCGATGACAAGCGACAGCGAGCACATCGCGCCGATTGACAGGTCGAAGGAGTTCGTCGCCAACGGAATGAGGAATGCAAGCGCGAGGAGACCGATGGGTACGTTCTCTCCAAGGGTCAGCTTGAAGGTGGCGCTGCTGATGAACGTGTCGGTTTTCCAGAGTCCGAACACGATCATGAAGGCACCCCATAGGTAGAGCGCACTGAATCGGTCGAGCCCGAGGCGTGTCAGCAGTGATGCCTTGGGAGTACCCCTTGTTTCGGTGTTCACGTGTTGTCCTTTCGCCAATTCGTCAATTCGCGAGCGTCGACCCTGCAAGCAGGGCCCTGTCGATGTTTTCTGCGGTGATACCGATTTCGCGTGAGATTGTCTCGACAACCTCGCCGCGGTACATCACAAGAATCCGGTCACACACTCGGGCAAGTTCGCTCGAGTCGGTCGAGCACACAACCACGGCCGCGCCATTGTCGGCGGCTTGGTCGACGAAGGAGTGAATTTCTTCCTTCGCGCCGATGTCGACGCCTTGCGTGGGTTCGTCGACCAGCAGGACCTTGGGCGACAGGCGGAAGCTGCGCGCCATCATCACCTTTTGCTGATTGCCGCCCGAGAGCGTCGCAATCGGCACCTCGGTACCCGCGGTGACGACACTCAAGCGACTCACCCAGTCGTTCGATTCCGCCTTTTCGTCGCGATGGCTGAGGCGCCAGCCCTTCTTGTTGCGCTCGACGTCGGCGATCGTGAGATTGGCGCGGACGCTCATCGTCGGGAGAAGACCGTTGCGGACGCGGTTGACCGGAACGAAAGCAAGACCGCGCTTGATTGCTCCTCGGGGTTGGGCGTTCGGGATTTCGTCACCGTCGATCGTCACCCGTCCGTCGAATCGGGGGGTCGCGCCGGACAGCAAACCAACCAGCGTGTCGCGACCCGAACCGGTGAGGCCGGTCACGCCGAGAACCTCACCCGGTCGCACCTCGAAGGTCAGCCCGTTCACGCCCGGACCAACAAGGTTCTCGACGACGAAGCGCGGTGGCGTTGCGGCCGACACCGATCGATCGGCAGATCGCGCGACAACCTTGTGACCAACGATCATCTCGATGAGTGAGTCCATGGTGAGCCCTGACGTGCGCTTGGTTCCGACGACTTGACCGTCGCGCAGAACGGTGACGCGGTCGGCGATCTCGAAGACTTCTTCGAGGTGGTGCGACACGAAGATCACACTGATTCCGCGAGCCTTCAACCGGCGCACTGCATCGAAGAGACGGTCGACGTCGGCACCGGGAAGCGCCGCTGTCGGTTCGTCGAGCACGACGATGGAGACACCGGCATCGAGATCTTGGAGCGCACGCGCGATGGCGACGCCCGTACGTTCGGCTGCGCCAAGCATCGCAACCGGTGCTCGCACATTGATGTCGAAACCCAAATCGGCAAGAAGTTGCTTGGCGCGCTGGGTTTCCGAACGCCACTTGATGCGCTGACCGAAACTGGTGTTGTAGCCAAAGCCAAGCGCCAAATTCTCGACCGTGCTGACGGATTCAACGAGACCGAGGTCTTGGTGAACAAAACGGATGCCAGCTGCGTGGGCCGCAGCTGCATTACCGACTTCGAATTGTGCTCCGTGCATCGTGACGATGTGATTCGCATCGGGCTGGTGGAAGCCGGCGAGGATCTTGATGAGGGTCGATTTGCCCGAGCCGTTCTGGCCAACGAGAGCATGAATCTCGCCCTCTTCGATGTCGAGGGCCGCATCGCGAAGTGCGACCTGCCCAGGGAAGGTCTTCGACAAAGAATGAATGTGTAACGTGATGCCCATCGCACCCCCCCAGGTCGTTTTGCGCCGTCTGCGCACGGCTGCGTTTCGCCATGATATGCAGGGCGTGAGTGACATTTGGCCTTACCGCTGGCATTGCCGGTGTGCGTGGCGCCTCCACTGAACAAATTTGCAGGGTGCAGGTTCTCTCGGGTCCTTCCGACTCTTGCGACACCCCCCAGTTGCCCGTAGCGTGTGACGGGCGACTCCGGGGGCTTCACCTCTTGTCTGTCGTCGAGTTACCACCTGTTACAAACACCGACCACCTAACTCATAAAAGAGGGGAAAGAATGCGCAAACGCACACGCCGGATCGCGGCAGCCGTCTTCGCTTTCAGCCTTGTTGCCGCGGCATGCGGCGATGACGGCGGAGACGATGCCTCAACCGCAGACACCACAGCGACCGCCGAAACAACGGCGACCGAAGAGACCACGGCACCTGCCGACACAACAGCGCCGGCCGACGACCCGGTGGCAGCCGCCCAAGCGATTGTCGACCAGTTGCGCCAGATTCCGACCGAGATTCCGGTGACCTCTTCGATCACCGAGCCTGCACCGAAGAAGAAGATCGCATGGCTCGCCTGCGAACTTCCGAGCTGTGCAGAAGTCGGTGAGGATGCCCAGGCATTCGCCGATGCTCTCGGCTGGGAGCTGAAGACGATCAACATCAAGAGCTTCGAGCCCGCCCCCGGCGTGCAGCAGGCCATCGACTGGGGTGCTGACTACATCACCATCACCGGTTCGCCGCTTGCTCTCTTCCAGGAGCAGTTCGATGCAGCCGTTGCCAAGGGCATCAAGTTTGCCTTCGGTTACACCACCGAAGACCCGCAGACGGTCGACGGTGGCGTCGAGGGTCTCCTCACCACCATGGGTGACGACTCCTCGGTCTACACCAACGGTGAGCGCATGGCTTCGTGGATGATCGCCGACTCGAAGGCCGCAGCCAACGTTGTCATGGTGAACATCCGTGACTTCCAGGTGCTCGTCGCCGAAGAAGAGGGTCTGAAGGCCGGCCTCGCAGCTGGTTGCCCGACCTGCAAGTTCGAAGGCCTCCCGGTCACGATCGACGACCTCGGCGCTGGCAAGATCCCGCAGCTCGTGGTTTCGTACCTCCAGGAGAACCCGGACACCAACTACGTGCACTTCGCCTTCGGCGGTCTGCCCACCGGCGTTTCGGAAGCCGTCAAGACTGCTGGTCTCTCCGACAAGGTGAAGCTGACCGGCGTCGATTTCTCGGCACCGAACCTGCAGGAAGTCGTTGACGGCACGCACTCGGTGTGGACCTCGAACCCGAAGGCCATGGCCCTTGGTCTCATGTTCCACGCCTGTGTCCTCGACGCCGCTGGCGTTGAGTTCACCGACGAGCGCGAAGCTGCGAAGCTCAGCACTTTCTTCATCGACACCCCCGAGGCGGCCAAGGCGATCCTCGACAGTGGCGGTCTGCAGAACTGGAAGGGCCCAGAGGGTTACATCGACCAGCTGAAGACGCTCTGGGCAGTCGGCTGATCCAGCCAAACCCAAGAACTGAGGAAGAGCGGGGCGAAAGCCCCGCTCTTTTTCATTTCCTGCTCCACCTAACATCCGCACGTGACTGAACTGACGATTGCTGAAGAGACCTATGACGACATCGTGATCGGCGGTGGGGCGTCGGGTTGTGTGATGGCAAGCCGTCTCTCGGCCAACCCGTCGAATCGTGTTCTCCTCCTCGAAGCGGGGGGCGGGGATTCTCACCCGATGATCACGATGCCGAAGGGCATCGCCGTGGTGTCCGCTTCACCGCGATTCACCTGGCGATTCCCCGTGTCACAGCCCCGACTCGACCGCCTGGACATCGGCGAAACCTGGGTCAATGGTCGCGTACTTGGCGGAGGTAGTTCGGTGAACGGCATGATCTGGTCGCGCGGCCATCGCCACGACTACGACGACTGGGAACGAGCCGGCGGCAGCGCGTGGGGCTGGGAGTCCATGCTCGCGGCGTACCGCGCGATCGAAGACCACGAACTTGGCCCGAGCGAGACGCGCGGATCGGGCGGTCCGGTGCGAGTCTCGATTGGACCCTTCCGCTACCCCGAAGCCCATTCGTTCATCGCGGCAGCGAAGCAGGCGGGCCTTTCGGATCGCGGTGACGATCTCAATCACCCCGACCTCGATGGTGTCGGATGGTACGCACATTCGGTACGCGATGGTCGGCGCGAAAGTTCGGTGACTGCGTTCCTCGACCCGGCACGCAAGCGCAAGAACCTCGATGTCATGACGAATGCAATCGTCGAACGCATCGAGTTCGACGACCGACGCGCGTGTGCCGTGATTGTCCGAATCAAGGGTCGGCGCGTTCGCTATGCCCTGCGCGGAGAGGTCATCGTTGCGGGTGGGTCGGTGATGTCACCAAAGATCCTCGAGTTGTCCGGAATCGGCGACGGGTCGCGTCTTTCGCGCTTCGGCATCGAGGTCGTGCACCACAGTCCGCATGTTGGCGAGAACCTGCGCGACCATCTCAACTTCTCGATGCCACACCGCCTCCTTGGGGCTCGGGGCCTCAATCGCCGATTCCGGGGAATCGGTCGCGTTCCCGACCTTCTGCGCTACGCATTTGCGCACACCGGACCGATGACACTCGGCCCCTACGAAGTCGGCGCCTTCACCCGCAGCGATCCACAGCAGGATCGCCCCGACCTGCAGTTGTATTTCTCGGCCTATTCGAAAACACCGGGGCGCTGGACGACCGAACGTGAGCCTGGCTTCACGGTGTCGGTGTTTCTCGTCCAAACCTCGAGCGTCGGGTCGGTTCACATCTCTTCATCCGACCCCGAAGCACCGATCGAACTTCTCCCGAACCACCTTCGTGACGACGCCGATCAGCGGCGCGTCGTCGGGGCGGTTCGCACGGTCCGCTCAATTCTCCGCCAGCCGGCTTTCGCACATCATGTCGGAACGGAGATCGCACCGGGTGATGTTCACCAAGACGACGCGGCGATCTTCGAGCGCGTCTTGCCGCGAATTTCGGGCGGTACCCACGCGATGGGAACGTGCGCCATGGGTCGCGGTGACGATGCTGTGCTCGATGAACGGTTGCGCGTGCGCGGCGTGAAGGGCGTACGCGTCGTCAACTGCGCGTCCATGCCGACGTTGGTGTCGGGCAACACAAGTGCGCCGGCGATGGCGATTGCGTGGCAGGCGGCGAATCTCATCGAGGAAGAACTCCGCGCTTGATGCTGTGCATCAAGAAAAAAGGCTCGCGAGAGACCAGATGGCTGCGACCAGACCGACCGATGCCATGACAACACTGCGCAACACGGGCGCCTTGGCGAGATCCGTCTCTTCCTTGCGCTGCGGCGGTGGCTTCACAATTGCCAAGGCATTGCCGGCAAACAATGCGCCCCCGAGTGCAAGGACGAGCCACGCAAGAAGATCTTCACCAAGGAACATGGGCTGACTATGGGCCCTTCGAGGTGAAGTTGTCGAATCGTGTGTAGTTCGCCGAGAAGATCAAGCGGATGTCGTCAAGCGGGCCGGCACGGTGCTTGGCAATTTGCAGGTTTGCGTCCGCCTTGCGCTGCGGGTCGTCGTCGTAGATCGATGGCCGGTAGAGGAACATGACGACGTCGGCGTCTTGTTCCAGTGCACCTGATTCGCGCAGGTCGGACAACGTCGGACGCTTGTCGGTACGTGTTTCGATGCCGCGGCTCAACTGACTCAGCGCAACCACGGGGATCTTGAAGTCGCGGGCGAGGATTTTCAAGTTTCGGCTGATCTCACTGACTTCGAGCTGACGGTTCTCGGCGCTCGTGTTGCCACCCATCAACTGCAGGTAGTCGATGACGATCATCGCAAGCTCGCCGTGCTTGGCTGCGATGCGTCGCGCCTTCGCGCGGATTTCCATGACGGTCACCGCCGAGTTGTCATCGATGAACAAAGGTACGGACAGGCGTCCGATGGCGCGACCGATGCGACGCCAGTCCTCTTCGTTCAACCGACCGTTGCGCAACTTCGCAGAGTCGACGCGCGCCTCGCTGGAGAGAATTCTCTGCGACAGTTCGGCACGACCCATTTCCAACGAGAAGAACAACACCGGTTTGTCCGTCGTGGTGGCGACATTGACGGCCATGCCCATCGCCAGCGCGGACTTACCCATGCCGGGCCGCGCACCGATGATGTTGAGGGTGCCGGGTTGCAGACCCGACAACAGCGCATCAAGGTCGACGAAGCCCGTGGGAATACCCGTGATGGGATTGCCCTTCTCCATGATTTCGGAGAGGCGGTCCATCGTGTCGGGCATGAGGTCGTTCAGTCGCACCATCGTGTCGCTCACTTGGTTCTGGGCGACTTCAAAGATGCTCGACTCGGCACGGTCAAGGGCCTGTTCGATGTTGTCGGGTTGGCTGTAACCGATTTCGGCAATCTCCGAAGCGGCGAGAATGAGCCGTCGCAACATCGATGTTTCACGCACGATGCGCGCGTAACGATCAGCGCTCGACACTGCCGGCGTACGATTCTGCAATTCGACGAGATAGTCGATGCCGCCGATGGTGTCGAGAAGACCTGCGCGCTGGAGCTTGTCGGAGACCGTGACGACATCGACGGGTTCACCCGCGACGTTCAGCGATTGTATTGCATCATGAATGTGTTGGTGGCCGGACTTGTAGAAGTCGCTCGGCGTGACACCGCGCTCGGCGGCCGACCCAATCGCGTCTTTCGACAGCAACATCGCGCCGAGCAACGAAACTTCGGCATCGAGATTGTGCGGGGGCACACGCGTGGCCGTGCCACGGGCAGGTGCAGATGAGTTGCGCGCGTCGGACACGGCTGCCACCCTGCCCTAGCGGTCCTGTGGATCGCTAGGGGCAGGACGTGTGGACAAGCCTGTGTAAAGCCTGTGGATGGCTGTGGGTAACTCAGCTGGCCGCGACATCGACCGAGACGGTGCTCGTGACGTCGTGGAACAGCCGAACCAAAACCGAGTGGCGACCGACGGTGCGGATCGGGGTTTCGATTTCGATGTCGCGCTTGTCGACTTCAATGCCGGTTTGTGCCGCGATGGCCTTGGCGACCTCGGTCGAGGTGACCGAGCCGAACAGGCGACCTTCGTTGCCGGCTTTTGCCGACACCGAGACGGGGGCCGAGCCGAGACGCGAGGCGACGGCAAGGGCTGCCTCTCGCGACGCACGCTCTTTGTTGTCGCGGGCCTTGCGCATTGCGGCCGCCTGAGCGACCGCGCCTTCGCCGGCACCAATGGCCAGCCCGTGGGGCAAGAGGAAATTGCGGGCATGTCCGTCCGAGACCGACACGACATCGCCCCGCTTGCCGAGACCCTTCACATCGCTACGAAGAATCACGTTCATAATCAGGCCTCACCCTCTGCATCGTCGCCGACAGCCGCGGCCTCGGCGGCCTCACCATCAGCAGCCTCACCGGTCGCAGCCTTGGCATCAGAAACGCGGTCCGCGTACTTGTCGACGTATTTCTCGTCATCGTCGCGGTCGGCGCCCGGACGCGGAGCGCGGGCGGAAGCGACACGCTTGGTGTACGGCAGGAGCGCCATCTCGCGGGCATTCTTCACGGCCGTGGCGATTTCCCGCTGCTGCTGAACCGATGTGCCGGCCATGCGCTGGCCGCGGATCTTCGAGCGGTCGGACATGAAGCGCTGCAAAAGGCTGACGTCCTTGTAGTCGACGTACGAAATGCGCTCGGTGTCGAGAACGTTCGGCTTCTTCTTGCCCGGCTTCTTCAGGTCGGCCTTTGAAACCCGGGCCTTGTTTTTCTTGCTGGTCATTGTTCTCTCTCAGTTCCTCTGATGTTCTCGATGGTTCAGAAGGGCTCTTCGTCGCCCATGTACGGATCGGGTGCTGCATCGCCGCCGACGCGGGAGTTGCCTCCGCGGCCGGCGCCACCGCCGCCCTGGCCGCCGCCGCCCTGGCCGGACTGGCGTTCGACCTGTGCGGTTGCCCAACGCAGGCTGGGTCCGAGTTCGTCGGCGACGACCTCGATTGCGGTGCGCTTGTCACCGTCACGAGTGGTGTATTCGCGCTGCTCGAGGCGGCCCGTCACGATGACGCGTGAACCCTTGGCAAGGGTCGCGGCTGCGTTCTCGCCGAGCTGGCCCCATGCGGTGATGTTGAAGTACGACGTCTGCTCTTGCCACTCACCATTGACTTGGTAGCGGCGACCGACAGCAATACCGAACGACGCGACACCGCGTCCACCGGTGGTGAACCGCAGTTCCGGGTCCCGTGTGAGATTGCCGACGAGTGTGATCGTGTTGTCTGCCATGTTGTGCTCCGTTCGTGAGGAGATGAATCCGGACTAGGCCTTGGCGAGCATCCCGCGACGCTGGCCTTCGTGGTCGGGCAGGCGGAGAAGCTTGTGGCGAGCCACGTTGTCGGCGATGCGGAGCGTGCGCTCGACCTCATCAAGGGCGCCGGCCGGCGCGAGGATGTTGTAGACGACGTAGTAGCCGTCTTCCTTCTTGTTGATCGGGTAGGCCAGACGGCGCTTTCCCCACCAATCGGGGTTGCCGTGGATGGAGCCCCCGACGGAGGTGATGGACGCGGTGATCGACTTGACCTGCTGCTGAGCAGCATTGTCGTCGATGCCGCCATCGATGATGACCATCAATTCATAGGCACGGGTCATTGACTTGTTCTCCCTTCGGACACGGCGCGGGCCGTGGCCCCTAACCGGAGCAGGGTGGATATGGAAATGTAAAGGGTATCGGTCTGGCTTCCCATCGCCTCCAGTGTGTGCCAAGCGTGTAGCAACTCGTCCGAAACCCGTTATTTTCGGGTCCATGGCGTACACCTGCGAAAGTTGCGGCGGCTCCGAGGCCACCCTCACCCCCGTCCGGCGGATGTACGTGACCCCCGAAACCTGGGAGTCGGAACACAAGCAGGTCGTGTTGCCCGACGTCGAGCAGTGGTGCTTTTCCTGCCTATCGCAGTACCCCCACGAACGCGTCGACTAGGCCCGGTCACTTGGCGGTCCGTGGGCGGCCGGCGCATGGGCGCTCATCCTCGTCGCACTCGGTGCGGTGTTACTGCTGGTGATCAGGCGTTCGCGCGAGCACGTCTCCTAGGAGGCGATCGCCGCGTATGTGGCCATCAACGGCCCGGCCGCGCGCAGGTCTCCGACCAACTGCACCGCCATCTTGTTCATCATGTACGCATAGGTGAGGTTGGCGTCGAGATCGTTGACGACGAGCGATCCACCCCAACCGCCCCACCAACACGCGTGCGGGTTCGGACTGATGGGCGAGTACTCGGAATTGAGTCCGTAACCCATTCCAAGTTGCACGGGCTGATTGAGAACCAGGTCGACACCCTCGGCCTGCACGTCGAAAATCCGATCGGTCGCCGACGTCGAAAAGAAACGCTTGCCGCCCGCTTCGCCGCGGTGAGAGACGATCGACTGCAGAAGCGCAACTGCACGTGCATTGCCGTGTCCGTTGGCCGCCGCGCTCTCGCAACGTCGCCACGGCTCGGTCCACGCGACCCGTGCGTCCATGATCGGGTTCGTGAACGTGCGCATCGAGATGCTGTCGGGGTCGACACCCTCGATGACAAGAGGCGGTGGCGGAACATTGAGGGTGATCCGCGGATCACACGCTGCCGGAGTGCCGATGTGGAAGTCGGCGCCCAATGGTTCGGCGAACGTCGTGCGGAAGTAATTACCGAGCGTCATTCCCGTGACCCTGCGCACGACCTCACCGATCAGGTAACCCTGCGAGATCGCGTGGTAGCCACTTGCACTTCCCGGTTCCCACCACGGCGATTGCGCGGCGAGTCCCGTCGCGCAACGCTCGAAGTCGGCGAAGTCGTCGGTGGTCATCGGCTGTTCCCAGCCCGAGAGTCCTGCCGTGTGCGACATGATGTGGCGCACGAGTACGTGTGACTTGCCGTTGACCGCAAACTCGGGCCAGTAGTTCGCGACGGGTTCATCGAAATCGACCACACCGCGGTCGACAAGTTCCAGCATCGTGAGGAACATCATCGTCTTCGTCGTCGACCAGACGTTGACGATCGTGTCCTTGTCCCATTCGCGCGTGCGTGCCTCGTCGGCATGGCCGCCCCAAATGTCGACGACCATCTCGCCCTCGTGGATCACCGCAACGGACGCGCCCAGTTCGCTCTCGCCATCCGCGAAGTTCGCCAGGAACGCATCGCGCACGCCCTCGAAACCGGCCTTGACGTAACCCTTTGCCTCGACGGTCATGGTTGCTTCCCCCACCTCGCGGCGTCCCCCGACGCCGTCATGGATTCTACGACACCTCAGGCGCTGCGACGGGCGCGGCCGACGATGGGCACGGCGCGCAAGAGATGGTGCCACTTGCAGGTGCGACACGCCTCGACGACATAAGCGGTGTACTCGCCGGTGGAGGTGTTCGCACGGCGTTGGATCTGGGCCATTTCGCTGCGCTGTGTCACGCAACGGCCGTGCGAGGGCAGGTGCGGACCAAAGACATAGGTGACGAGAACAAGTTTGTCCTCGGCACAGATGGGACAGGTTGTTTTTGTTTCCTCACCAAAGTTGCGTGCTGCGCGCAGCAATTCGGGGTGTGCGTCGCACACCTGGTCCTGACGCAGACGGCCGCGTCGGTATTCGTTGATGAGGTGTTGACGCGCAAGGCGATGGTCGACGGCGCCTCCGCCGCGCAACGAACCCGCACTGAACGACATGGCGGAAGGCTAGCCACGGATGATCCCCCGTCGGGAACGTTGCGCTTGGCACACTTGAGTCGTGGTTGACGTGTGGTTCGGGGATGACATCGCCGGCGAACGTGACCTGCGTCTTGTCGGTGACGTGCGCGGCAAACGCGTGCTCGAACTTGGCCTGCCTCCGGGGCCGCCGAATTCCGTGGCACTCGCTCAGGCGGGCGCGCGGGTCATTGCCGTCGACAATTCACTCGATCGCATCGCTGCCGCGCGGCGCGCGGCGGAATCGGCCGGCGTTCGTGTGGAGTTCCAGCACGCGGAACTGTTCCAGTTGGGTTTCGCCACCAGTTCGTCACTCGACCTCGTGTTGTGCGTCGAACGGCTGACCGGCGTCGACGATGTCGACCGCTTGTTGCGCCAGGCGCACCGAGTCCTGAAGCCCGAAGCCGCCCTCGTCGCCGTGCTGGAACACCCGGCACACGCGATGTTCGACGGCGACGAACCCATCGCGCGTCGTCGCTATGGCACCGCGACCAACATCACGATCGGCGACCTGTGCATGTCGTTGCAGCGGTCGAACTTCGCGATCGACGTGCTCTACGAGTTGTACGCGAACAGCAAGCCACGCGCAATGGTGCCCTGCACACTCGCCGTACGCGCACGCAAACTCGGCAGTTAGTTCCTCAGGCCTGCTGGGCCGCCCACCATTCGTGCAGGCGGCGGCCGGCTTCTTCCTCGCCGAGCAGGCCTTCCTCGAGACGAATCTCCATGAGAAAGTCAAGTGCACGGCCGACATCGCGCCCCGGCTTCAGGTCGAGCAGCGTCATCACCGCGAGTCCGTCGAGTTCGGGCCGCATGGCAGCAAGTTGTTCCTCTTCGGCAAGTTCGTCGATGCGCGCCTCGAGCTCGTCCATGCGACGCGACAGCACGAGCGCCTTTTTCTCGTTGCGCGTGGTGCAATCGCAGCGCGTCAATACGTTCAGTTCCGCCAGTAACGAACCGGCATCGCGGACGTATCGGCGCACGGCCGCATCGGTCCAGCCCATTGAATAGGTGTGGAAGCGCAGGTGCAGTTCCACGAGCGATGTCACGGCATCGACGTCCTCGGTCGAGTACTTCAGCACCTTCATGCGCTCTCGTGTCATACGTGCGCCGACTACTTCATGGTGATGGAATGCGACGCCTTTGCCCTTGCGAATCGACCTGGTCTTCGGTTTGCCGATGTCGTGGAAAAGCGCGGCGAGGCGCGTGCGACGGAAGTCGAAGTTGGGGTGAGCATCGGGACGCACGTTTTCCACCACGGCGAAGGTGTGGGTGAGAACGTCCTTGTGTCGGTGGATCGGGTCTTGTTCCAGGCTCATCGCCGGCAATTCAGGAAAGAAGTGGTGTGCGAGTCCGGTGTCGACGAGGAACCACAGTCCCGCGGTCGGGTGGTCGAGCACGATCAGACGATCGAGTTCGGCTTGGATGCGCTCACGCGACACGATTTCCAGGCGGTCGGCCATGTTCTTCACCGCAGCAACAAGGCCGGCGTCGGGCGTCAGGTTGAGCGCTGCGATGAACCGCGCCGCGCGCAGCATGCGCAACGGGTCGTCGCTGAAACTTTCCTCGGGCAAAAGCGGCGTGCGCAGCACCCGCGAGATCAGATCGGCCGCACCGTTGTACGGGTCGATGAGTGCGGGCTCACTGCCCGTGAGTTCCAACGCCATCGCGTTCACTGTGAAGTCGCGCCGCGACAGGTCAGCGTCGATGGCATCGGCGAAGGCCACGTCAGGCTTACGCGAATCCGGCGAGTACACCTCGGCACGGTGGGTCGTGATTTCATAGATGCGACCGTTCTTCTTCGCGCCGATGGTGCCGAATCGTTCCCCCTGGGTCCACAGCACGTCTGCCCAACTGGCCAGGATTTTCTTGGTTTCCTCCGGTCGTGCATCGGTGGTTGCGTCGAAGTCGAAGGCGTCGACGTTCGCTGCGTCGCCGCGACCAATCAGCAAGTCGCGCACGGTGCCGCCAACCAGGTACAGGCGCTTGCCGGCGGCGACGAATCGCTCGGTGAGCGGCGCCAACTCGGCGAGAATCGGCGTAAAGCGTTCGGGGACCACGCGATCAGGCTAGACACAACGACCGGCCTGCCACGTGCGGCACTACCGTCATCGTTCGTGACGAACGCGGCCGACCAGCCGTCGTGGACGATCGGCGTCTGGCCTTTCGATGCCACCACGGCAATGCTCACACTGCAGTCGGCACATCGACCCGACGTCATGATCACCCGGTCAATCGTTGACGAGTGGGCCGATGCGACCGCGGCAAGCGAATTCCAGCGCGTGCGCACGAGTGCGGTGGGCCCGGCGACTGCCGAGGCACTGCTGGAACAAGGCTTCGTCACACGCCAGGAACTCGACTTTCTCGTTGCCGACCTGACCGGCAGCGCGCGGCCCGCGGTGCGCCACTCGTCATGGCATGTCAGACGCGTGCGGGCGGCCGATGCGGTGCGTATTGATGTCGCGGCATTCGGCGACGAATGGGCACTCGACACCGCGGCCTTCGAACACGCCTGCCGAGCCACACAGAATTTCCGCGTCAGGGGTGCGACACGCGGTGTGCCGTTGCGAATTGGTGCTCTCGGCCGAACGTTGGGCTACTGCCTCACCGGGGTGAGCGACGACGCCTCCTACCTGCAACGCCTCGCGGTGGCACCCGTGGCCCAACGCCGGGGGGTCGCGGGCACGCTGGTTTCCGACTCAATGCGCTGGGCGGCCGGCCAGGGCGCTCGACGGATGTTCGTCAACACCGACATCAACAACGTCGGTGCGCTTAGCCTCTATCAACAATGGGGCTTCGAATCGGTCGGGTATCACCTGCGGGTGATGGAATGCGACCGCACGACCTTGGTCGGACGCCGTCGATGACGAAGCGCTTGGCCGCAATCGCGTTCGCCAGTGTGCTCGGAGTGGCGTCACCATCGTCTCTGATCCTGCCGCGTGGCGGGTCGGCGTCGGCCGCAACGGCAACCATCGCGATCACCCAGCAGGGCTTCACAGTCATCGGCGATTCGTCATGGCGGGTCGTCATGGCCATCGAGGGTGCGGTTTCCGACAAGTTGAACCTCGACGTCGTGTCACACCGTCGCGTGGACACCCGAAGCGAACTCGCCCGAGTGATCGACGGCCCAATGCCCGAGACACTCGACCGCCTGCGGTTCGTTGTATCAGACATTCCTCGCAACTCTGCGGGCCGCCTCGTCGTGTCGGTCCCGACCGCCGCAAACATTTCGGCGCCCGAGAACCTTCTCTTCGGGTCGAGCGGCGTCTACCCCATCACGATCGAACTGCGTGCCGGCGAAGAGTTGCTCGCATCGACCTTCACCTTCGTTCACCGACTCGAACCCGACGACGCGGTGTCCGCCACCCTCGAGGGAACGCTGCAAGTGATGAACGTTGCGGCGTTGTCATCGGCACCGGCGCGCACCGCGAGCGGCGAGAGCGTCGTTTCGCCCCAGTTCTCGGCCCAACTGGCCGACCTCGCCGGGGCGTACGGCGAAGAAAGTGACGGGGCGTTCGTGTCCTTGCAGGCGGACCAGGTGGCCGTCGCCGGCGGGGACGCGTTCGCAGACCTACGCAAGGAATCACCTCGCCACACGTTTGCCGCCTCTACTTTCGTCCCGCTCAACGCGGGTGCAATGGCTGCGGTGGGCCTGGGTGAGGCGTTCGCATCGCAGATGCGCGCCGGCGAGGATGCGATCGCCGCGGCAATCGGCGTGACCCCTGACCGCGGTGTCATCGTGATCAACGACAAGCTGAACGCCAACGGTGCCGTGTTGCTGCGTGATGTCGGCGTACGTGGGGCCATTCTCACGCCGCGGGGAATCGATGCGTCGGGTTTTCGTGGCCTTGTCGATTCGGCCCTCACCTACCGTGCGCGCGCGACCGACGGTTCCACTCTTCTTGTCCAGGGAATTGATGCCGTTTATGCAGCTCAGCTTTCCGACGCAACCCTCAGTCCATTCACGCGAGCGGTGACCGTATCGGCGGGCCTGGTGTTGCAGCGTGAATCGCTTCTCGGCATGGGCAAGGACCTCGGCCTCGTCATGGTCGCCCTTGGTACCGACGACGCTCGGCCCGCCGACCCCATCGTGTTGCAACAACTGTTCCGCCTGGTTGGGTCGAGCCCGGTCCTCGCGGTTGCAGTCCGGCCACGACCCGCGGCGACCGAGACAACGGGCGATGTACTCGATCTGTCGGGGGGCGCCGACACGAGCCTCGTGCGCACCAAGGCCCTCATCGACGAACTCACGCCGCGCGTCAACAACACCAGCTCGATGCTCGGTGACAACGACCCGCGACGCGACGCCTGGCCGGCGATGCTGACGACGATGCTGTCGAGCCGTACCGATCCGGTGCTCAACGCCGCTCTGGAAAAGAACCTGCGCGGCGCGACGAGGACCGTGCTCGGATCGCTCGAATTGCCCGCCGCGGCCAACTTCACGCTCAGTTCCCGCAAGGCCGAACTGCGACTGCAGGTGCGCAACACCTCCAACACCGCACTACGCGCCGTCGTGCGGTTTCGCAGTGCGAAGTTGAAGTTCGCCCAACCCCGTCAGGTGCTCGAAGTTCCTGCCAACGCGAGCGCCGAGGTCGTGATGGTCGTCGAGGCGAGGTCGAGCGGGCGATTCCCCGTCACGGTGCAATTGCTGACCCCGCGGGGAGACCTGTCCCTCGGCGAGCCCGTCACCATCACGGCCACCGTCAGCGCAATCGCTGGTCTCGGTCGGGTGTTCACCGCAACCGCATTGCTGGTCTTGCTGACGTGGTGGGCGCACAACTGGCGTGGCAGACGCCGGCGGGCCATCGAGGCCGCACTCGCGATGGCCGACCACCCGTCACGGCCCCAAGAAAGAGCCAATCACCGGACTCTCAACTAGGTTCTCTCCCCATGACCGTCCGCATCGTCACCGACAGCGCCTGCGACCTCCCGCAGTCGATCATCGACCAGTACGGCATCGTGGTCGTACCACTCACCATCAGATTCGGCGACACCGACTACATCGACCGTGAGGCCTTCGGGCCGAAAGAGTTCTGGGCCAAGTGCGCTGCATCACCACTGCTGCCGGAAACTGCGGCTCCTTCACCCGGCCAGTTCGAAACCGCCTACCGCGGTCTGCAGGCGCAGGGCGCCTCGGGCATCGTCGTTGTCTCGCTGTCGTCGGAACTGTCGGCCACGATGCAAAGCGCAGAAATCGCGGCCAAGGCCGTCGCCGGCGATCTCCCGGTGCGCATTGTCGACAGCCGCAGCGTCTCCATGGGCCAGGGCATCGTCGTGCGTGCCTGCGCCCAAGCCGCCCAGGCGGGTGCCGGCCTCGACGAAATCGAGGCAAAGGGCAGGGCGCTGTCGGGCCGGGTCCACGTGTACGGGGCCCTTGACACCCTCGAGAACCTCAAGAAGGGTGGTCGCATCGGCGGAGCGAAGGCGATGATCGCTTCCGCCCTTGCCATCAAGCCGATCATCGACGTCCGCGAAGGCAAGGTCGAAGAGGGTGGCCGCCAGCGCACACGTTCTAAGGCGCTGGCCTTTCTCATCCAGAAGGTGAAGGAGCACGGCAACATCTCCGACCTCGCCGTCTTGCACGCCGAATGCGGCGATATCGAGGCGTTCCTCGAGCAGTTGCGCGCGGTCTACTCGGGCCCTATCGAGGTCGGTGACATCGGAGCGGTCATCGGCACGCACGCCGGCCGCGGCACCATCGGTGTCGCGTTCTTCGACGCGCCATAGACACGGCGTTCTTCGACGCGCCATAGACACGGCGTTCTTCGACGCGCGAATTCCTCAATTTGAATGGCGCCCACAACTAGCGTCGGTGACGCAATGGCCTCGTCACTCGTACCCAACACGCTCATTGGTGCGCGTTACCGGCTCGAGAAAAGAATTGGCCAGGGCGGCATGGCCGAAGTGTGGCTTGCCAACGACATCTCGCTCTCGCGCAAAGTCGCGGTGAAGATGATGAAAGCACAACACAACAACGACCCCATCGTCGCAGAACGTTTCCGCCGCGAGGCACAGGCCGTTGGCAACCTGAGCCATCCGAACATCGTGACGGTGTACGACGTCGTTGAAAACGAAGGCCATCAAGCCGTCATCATGGAATACGTCGAGGGCATGACGTTGCGCGAAGTGCTCGACCAAAGGACGCGTCTGAGTCCGTCGCTGACCGTCCACATCGGTATGGCGATTGGCAGCGCCCTCGATGCAGCGCACGCGTCGGGCATCGTGCATCGCGACATCAAGCCGGGCAACATTCTTCTCACCCAAACGGGTCGCGTGATGCTCGCCGACTTCGGCATCGCGAAAGCCCTCAACGCAACCGAAGCCGACCTCACCAATCAGAACATCATGATGGGTACCGCGAAGTACCTGTCGCCCGAGCAGGTTCGCGGCAAGCCTCTCGATGGCCGTGCCGACATCTATGCACTCGGCCTTGTTTTGTACGAATGCCTCGCGGGTCGTGTGCCGTTCATCGGCGAGTCCGACGTGGAAACTGCGCTCGCCCGCGTGCAGCGCGAACCCCCGAATCTCCTGAAAAAACGCCCAAATTTGCCGCCGCCGCTCACGAACTTCATCCACCTCATGTTGCAGCGCGACCCCAACCGTCGTCCCGCCACCGGCCTGCACGTGTACGAAACGCTGTACCGGATTCGCGAAGCAGGCGTCGACGGAACACCGACCGGTCTCACACCGCCGAGCGGTCAAGCCGGCTTCATCGAGTCACATCCCCTCTCGCCGATGTCGGGAACCGAACGTTCCGTCATTCCCGGTGAAGTGACGATCAGCAATCCAGTCACACGCACCAATTCGGCGCCGACGCAACGCGCACCCCGACGCTTCACCTTTGCACCTTCGACGATGCTCGCCGCGGCAATGGTGTTGATCGTCGCACTCGCCGGCATCGTTGCGTGGCGCAGCATCACCAGCGACACGACGATCACACCCGACGAAGTCGTCGTCGAAACATCACCAACCGCTGCCGCAGCACCCGCGGGTCCGGTCACCATTACACGCGCGATGAGCTTCGACCCGAACGGCGACGATGGCATCGAGAACGACGACTTGTTGCCGTTCCTTCTCGATGGTGTTCCGCGCACGCAGTGGCGCACCGTGTGTTACGGCGACAAGTTCTTCGGTTCGAAAGGCGGCGTCGGTGTCGTTCTCGAACTCTCCGCGGCCTCGGCCGGCACGTTGATGGTGAACCCGCAGACCAAACCGTGGGGCATCGAGGTCTACGCAGCCAGCGACACCATTCCCGCAACCCTCGACCAGTGGGGCCCACGCGTTGCAAAGAACTACGGCACCGAGGTCGGCGCAACTACCTTCGTCCTCGCCGACCCGGCCAGGTACTTGCTCGTATGGTTCCGCGAAGTCGGGGTCAGCTCGGCCTGCAGTACGACGAACCCCTTCCAGGGGGTACTCGCCGGTGCGACGTTCACTACTTCTCCGGCCGCGCCGTAGGCGGGCCTTCACGTTCTCCGGCCGCGCCGTAGGCGGGCCTTCACGTTCTCCGGCCGCGCCGTAGGCGGGTTGAGTAGCCTGCGGGCGTGAATGCGGGGGCGGTCGACGTCGAGCAGGGTGACTTGCTGACACGCGCCCGGTCGGGCGAACGAGCCGCCGTCGATACGCTGCTCCGACTCCACTACGACGCAGTCCATGCCGTGTGCCACCGCATGGTCCTGTCGCGCGAAAGCGCCGACGACGCCGTCCAGAACGCACTTCTGGCAATCGTGCGGGGCCTCCCCCGTTTCGACGGTCGCTCCAACTTGTTGACGTGGATCTACCGCATCGCCACCAACGCCGCCATCGACGAGATTCGCCGCGTGCAGCGCGCACCGCGTGCAGCCGACCCCACAGCACTCACCGCGACGGAAACGGTGAACCCTGAATCCGACCCGACCGCGGGCCTTGCCGAACACCTCGACCAGTCGAGTGCCGTCGCGGGGGCACTGGCGAAGGTGCCCCATGACTTTCGTGTCGCCCTCGTGCTGCGCTACGTCTCCGACCTTGACTACGCGGAGATCGCCGAGGTGCTGGGCGTTCCCGTTGGCACTGTTCGCTCGCGTCTGGCCCGCGGAAAAGAGGCCCTCGCACAGCACCTTGACCCGGCGCGGTCGGTGACGGGACAAAAGACTGCGGGGGAACCAAACTTGACCCATCCGACGTCACACCAGACGGACAACTCACCATGACCGATCCCACCACCGGCCCGAACGACGACGCACTTGATGCTGCCCTGCGCGGCATGGCGCGGCCTACCGTCGACCCCGCGCGCCGCGAAATGCACATCGCCGCTGCGATCGATGCCCTCGACGCCGGTTCGGTTGCCGATGACTTCGCCCCGAGCAATGTCGTGTCGCTTACGTCGCGCCGCCGGACCCGGCTGATGGCTCTCACGGCCGTCGCCGCGGCGGGGCTGTTCGTGGTCGGTCTCGGCATCGGCCGCGTGAGTGCACCGTCGGCCGAGACGCCGAGCCCCGTGAAGAACGCCGCCCTCGACCCCTCGCCCGACACGGCCGCGACGACCGCGGTCGAGGGATGCCCCAACCTTTTGCTCGATGCGCCGGGCAAATTCGTCACCAATTTCGGTACGTATGCGCTCTACCGCACGGAGGAAACCAACACGGCCACCCTCGTCGTGGTCGACACCGCGGCGTGCACGATCGTCGCGCGCGTCGCGTCGCCCGCTAGTGACGGGGGCTGAGCGTCGGGTCCCACAGTTAGGCTGGCGCGGTGCCGTCGAACCCGCTGACCGACCCCGACTGGGCGACAAAAACGGTCGACTTCATCGATCGCTGGGTCGGCCTCGTGCGCGACCGCACCACACGTCCCCTCATTGCCGTCGTCCGCGGCATCGTTTTCGGGGTTCTCATCCTCACGGGCGTCGCCCTCGTCGCGGTCCTCGGCCTCATCGGCCTGACCCGTGGTCTGCAGGCCGCCCTCGATGCGGGCCTGTCGCGTGACGCTGCCGTCTGGGCCTCGTATCTCATCATCGGCAGCGTTCTCTTTCTCGCCGGCATCGTCATTGCGCGCAAGCAGCGCTCGAACGACGACATCTAGACAGGAGCAACATGTCCCCGATCCCTCATCACCGTGTGCTGATCATCGGCTCGGGCCCCGCGGGTTTGACCGCCGCCATCTACACCGCCCGCGCCAACCTTGCCCCCCTGGTCATCGAGGGCGAACCGTCATCGACCACCGACCAGCCGGGAGGGCAGTTGATGCTGACCACCGACGTCGAGAACTTCCCCGGTTTTCCAGAGGGAATCATGGGCCCGGAACTGATGGGACGCTTCCGCGAACAGGCGGGTCGCTTCGGTGCCACCTACATCACCGAAAAAGTTGCCCGCATCGATTTTTCGGCCAAGCCACTCCGTGTGTGGACCTGGGACAAGGAATTCACCGCCGATTCGGTCATCGTCGCCACGGGTGCACAATCCGTGATGCTCGGTCTGCCACGTGAAACCGACCTCGTCGGTCACGGCGTGTCGACATGCGCCACGTGTGACGGCTTCTTTTTCCGTGGAAAGGAGATCGCCGTCGTTGGTGGCGGCGACAGCGCCGTCGAAGAAGCGGTGTTTCTCACCAAGTTCGCATCGAAGGTGACGATGATCCACCGTCGCGACGAACTTCGCGCGTCAAAGATCATGCGCGACCGTGCACATGCCAACGAAAAGATCGACTTCAAGTGGAACAGCCAGGTCGTCGAATTGAAGGGCGAGTCGCAACTACAGGGCATCGTGTTGAAAGACACTTTGACGGGTGAGTTGTCGGATCTCGATATCAGTGGTCTCTTCATCGCGATCGGCCACCAACCGAACACAAAACTGTTCAGTGGTGTGCTCGACATGGAGGACAGCGGTTACCTTCTCACGCGCACCGGTTCGTCCTACACGAACACTCCGGGCGTATTCGCCTGCGGAGACGTACAGGACCACACCTACCTCCAGGCGATTACCGCGGCCGGATCGGGCTGCATGGCCGCAATCGACTGCGAGCGCTGGCTCGAAGACCAACACTGACGCAAATAGGCGGCCGCGTCGGTGCCGTGGCCCTTGGGGTCGCGCCGTAGACTCTGCTTCATGGCAGATGGCATCGTGACACTCACCAGTTCCACCTTCGACGAAACGGTCAATGCATCCGACAAGCCGATTCTCGTCGACTTC
>SXZT01000081.1 GCA_005787785.1 Actinomycetota bacterium | reverse complement strand
GCATGGCGCGCACGAGCAACGTTCCGGTGACCGCACGTCCGAGTGGCGTGGTGTTGAAGTAGGTCTTGCCCGCGGTGGTGATGTGGAAAGCACCGCATTGCAGCGCGATGAGCCCCTCGCGCACGAGTTCCTCACGACAGTCGACGAGACGGGCAGCCTCGGCCCCGTACTGCAGGGCACGGTCTGGAATCTGGTCGAGCTCGGGCTCGTCGGGCTGGCCGAGGTCGGCCGTGTAGCAATAGGGAAGCGCGCCACGCTCGCGCATCCACGCAACGGCGGCCGAAGTGTCGAGCCCGCCCGAGAATGCGATACCCACGCGCTCACCCGACGGGAGAGACGTGAGGACCTTGCTGCGGGATGCTTCGGACATGGCGCATACGGTACCGACCGCACGCACCCGTTCAGGGAATCAATTCGCCCGTCAGGGCCTTTGGAACCACCGGTTCATGAGCATGTGCACGTGGCGAATCTTCGTCTCCTGGAAGTTCGCCAGAGTGACGCCGGGCTTCGTCATCGCCCTCAGGCCCCGCTGCACCTTCGGAAGATTGAAGGTGTCCTGATTGAAGACGCGGGCGAGGTTGCCCAATTCGGGTGCCTCGGCCCAATCGTCGTCGACGCCCAGCCAATGGATCGGCGCTGCGGGTGGTTTCGGCTGCGACTCGTCGTAGGGCTCGAGATACATGCACTCCATGATCGACATGTCGTGGCGGTCCTCGTACGGCCGAAAGCGGTAGCAGATGCGGTTGAACGCACCCCACGGGTGGAAGTTCGGGAACAGCGTGTAATAGATGCTGTCGCTGAACTCGGCGTCGCTGAACTCGTCGGCCTTGTCGCCGAAGACTTCACGCATGGTTGCACGACCGCCGTTGCCGAACATCTGTCGCGCGGTGGCCCCGGGAGGAAGGACGACCGATGGTTCCTCGTCGAGGCGCTTGTCGGCCACCGCATCGAACATCTCTTGTTCGGTCGGCGCGTACTTGATGTGCGGACTCGGGGTGCCGTTCGGTGTAATGGCGCGCGAGTAGTTGCCCTTCCAGTCGTACTGCGAGTTCGCATCGCCGATACTCGACAACAGTTGGGGGTGCGTGGCGACGACGTGGAACGCTTCGCTGAACGCGTCCTGGACGACCTTCCAGTTCGTCGGAAAGATCTTGGCGACATGCACGCTCTTGTAGCGCTTCTCGAGGGGCCAACGTTCGAAATGCCACGGGAAGTCGTCGAGAAACGATTCGAGTGACTCGCAATTCGGGTCCATGTTGATGAACACGAACCCGCCCCACGTGCCGACCTTGACCTCGGGCAGGTTCCACTCGTCCTTTTCGACGTGCGGGAAGTCCCATTCGCACGGAACCTGCTTGAGTGAGCCGTCGAGGTTCCAGCAAAAACCGTGGAAAGGACAGCGCAGTTCGTTGGCGGGCCCGTCGAACTCGCGCAGCAAGCGTCCGCGGTGCAGACAGACGTTGTGAAACGCCTTCACGGTGTCTGGCGCGGTGCGTACGACGAGAATCGAGTTCTCGCAGATGTCGTAGCGCAGCGTGTCGCCGACGTTCGGGACGTCTTCCTCGCGACATGCCATCTGCCAGACGCGCTTCCAGATCTTTTCCTTTTCGAGTTCGTGCCATTCACGGCTCGTGTAGGCGGCGACGGGAATGTCGGCATCACCCATGAACTCCCAATTGACCCAGCGCAGAACCTCGGGCACGGGCCGCGAATCGTTCTTGTGCAGATCCTGGTACGAGAGGCCGGGTGAGCGGGCCTCGCCGGGTGCAGGTGAAGTCATTGTCATTTCGTTGCCCCTTCCGTTGCCAGCCGTTGCGCTGCGACGGCCCGTTGGTTTCGCGCCATGTTCGGGTCGACCGATACCTGTCGACCTCCGATCCACACGCACAGGTGCGGATCGCACTGCTTGATGTCCCCGTTCAGGTAGACGCCGTCCTTTGTGAACTCACCGGCCAGGCCGTCCTTCTGGACGAGGATGGTTCCCGCTTCGGTCAGGTCGTAGGTCGCTCCCGACAGCGGATGTTTGATACCGCGCATTTTCGTTCCCCCGAATCTCGAATGCGTTGCTGCGCGAAAGATTAGCGGTGTGCGGCACGCCCCGCCAGAGCCGCAAACGAGGCGACGAGCGCAGAGGCCGCGGCAGCAGCGGCGACGAGCGCCGAGCCCGGTGCGGTTCCGAGGTCGACCGCCGCATTTGCGCCGAGCACCACGGCGACCACGGCGGAGACGAATGGTGACCCGGGCACACGTCGCAGGGCGATGACGAAAGCGGCGAGCATTGCGAGATAGACGACCGCCGCACCGATGACGGGTGTCGCGTCCCCGGCGATGCCGTGGTCGTCGACCCACCACAGCGGCTTGCCCGTGCGCCTGCTCGCCACCGACACGAAACCGTGCGCCAGTGCAACCAATACCCACGTGGCCGCGAGGATGCGTGACCAAAGTGCGGACATTCGGGCGAATACTACGCCGAATGCGTCGGCTGTAGCCTGACCGGCGCATGGCGAACTTCGACAAGATGACCGTCTTTTTCCCGATGTGGAACGAAGAGGCGTACATCGATCGCGCGCTGTCCGCGGGCCGTGAACTCTGCGAAGAACTCGTGCGCATGGGCGAGATCGAGACCTACGAACTTCTGATCATCGACGATGCATCGACCGACTCGACACCCGAACTTGCCGACAAGTACGCGGCGCAAGACCCGCGGGTGCGTGTCGTGCACCATCCCGTGAACCGCAAACTCGGCGGCTCCATGAAGACCGGCTTTGCCAACGCGACCGGCGACCTCATTCTCTACACCGATGCCGACCTGCCGTTCGACATGCTCGAAGCCCGCAAGGCGGTGCGTCTCATGCGTTACTACGAGGCCGACATCGTCAGCGCCTACCGCTTCGACCGCACCGGTGAGGGCTACGTCCGAACCGTCTATTCGGCCTTCTACAACGGTCTCGTACGGGTGCTCTTCGGTGTGAAGATGCGCGACATCAACTTCGCATTCAAGTTGTGCAGGGGTTCGCTGCTGCGTGAGATGGAGCTGAAGAGCGAAGGCTCGTTCATCGACGCCGAACTCGTGATCCGGGCGCGAAAGACCGGAAAGAGTGTCATCCAGTTCGGGGTTGACTATTTCCCACGCACCCGGGGCATCTCGACGCTCAGTTCACCGTCGGTCATCCGCAAGATCCTGCGCGAGATGTTCTCACTGCGCAGGGAACTTCGTAGCCTTCAAGGTTGATCCCGGGGTCCGTCACCCCGACGATCCCGCCCGCATGGACACCCACCCCGACCACCCATACGAAGCCCTTTCCCCGAGGGGCTCTCACCTGCGCAGGTGGCGGCCGGCGTACCTCGCGCTTGCGGTGTTGCTGACCGTCGTGTCGGTCGCGTTCGCGAGCCGAGACGAGCCGTCGACCGCAACCATCGCGACGTCGACGACGAATCCCGTCGCGACGACGCAGCCGTTCATCGCATTGTCGAGGACTCTCGTCCTTGGCGACAAGGGCGACGACGTGAAGCGCATGCAGCAGCGTCTGAAGGAGATCGGGTTCGACCCGAACCTCATCGACGGTGATTTCGGATACCAGACCCTCCAGGCCGTGTGGGCGTTCCAGAAATTGGTCATGCGTATTCCGATCAGCGGCGTGAAGGACGAATTCACTCCCGAGATGTGGCAGCTTGCGCAAGGTGAAGGTCTTGTCGTTCCGCGTCGTCCGAGCGCGCAAACCGAGACGCACGTCGAGGTCTATCTACCCGAGCAGGTGCTGATCGTCTTCAGACAGGACAAGCCGGCTCTGGTCACCCATATCTCTTCGGGCGACAGCAAGCCGTGGTGCGAGGAAGTCACGATCGACCCGGGCGAAGACGGAAACCTGAACGGCACCGAACCAATCAAGAAAGGAGTCTGCGGCGAGTCGATCACCCCCGGAGGTCTTTACTACTTCTACAACCGCCGCTCGGGAACCCGCGAAAGCAAACTCGGCACCATGTGGAACCCCGTCTACTTCAACGGTGGCGTCGCGGTGCACGGTGCGGCGCAGGTGCCGATCCGTCCCGCGTCGCACGGGTGCATCCGCATCCCGATGTTCATCTCCGAGTACTTCCCGTCGCTCGTCGCCTACGGCGATCGCATCTACATCTTCGATGGTGTGAAGGAACCCGAAGAATACGGCTCGCCGTTGCCGCCGGCCGACAAGCCCGACCCGGACTACACGACCACGACCTCTGAGGCGAAGTCGACAACGACGATGGCGGGCGAAACGACGACGTCGGTCGCGCCGACAACGACGGCAAGCAAGCAGCCGCAACAGCCGACTACGGTTCCGACTACGGTTCCGATTCCCGCTGCAACCACGACGGTCGCCCCCGCTCAGACGGCTGCGCCGACGACAACCGGAGGCTGATCCCATGGGCGAGCGCATTCACTACGACGAGTTCGGTCTCTTTCACGAGAACATCGCCGAGTATGCACTCGGTGCGTCGCCCAATCCGAGGGTCGAGCGGATGGGCCACGTTCTGGCCGACGGTCGCACGATGAGTTTTCTCAAGTGGGGAAGCGGTGAGCCACGTCTGGTGCTCGTTCACGGCGGATCACAGAACGCCCACACGTGGGACACGGTCGCACTCGCTCTTGGGGAGTCGCTGATCGCCGTCGACCTGCCCGGCCACGGTCACTCCGATTGGCGTGACGATGCGGCGTATTCGCCCGCTTCGATGGCGGCCGATCTCGCGGATCTCGTTGCAACGCACGCAAGATCGGCAGAGATCGTCGTGGGTATGTCGCTCGGTGGTCTCACGTCTCTCGCGCTGGCGGGTCACTCGCCCCACTTGGTGCGCAGACTTGCCCTTGTCGACATCACGCCCGGTGTCACCGGCGCGAAGGCAAAAGCGGTGCTCGACTTCGTGAACGGACCGCAGGCGTTTGCCTCGTTCGACGACCTTCTCGCGCGGACCATCGAACACAATCCGACGCGCACCGTGTCGTCCTTGCGTCGCGGCATCCTGCACAATGCGAGGCAGTTGGACGACACGTCGTGGCAGTGGCGGTACGACCGTCGTAGCCACGTGCGCGATGCGCAGGAAAGCGCCGACCCCGTTCCCGCAACTGCGCTGACGGCATTGTGGGACGTCGTTTCCGGGCTCGGCTGTCCGCTCAGCCTCCTCAGGGGGTCGCTGTCGCCCGTGGTCGATGATGCCGATGTCGCCGAATTGCTCCGGCGATGCCCCGATGCCGCAGTCGTTGTGGTCGAGGGGGCCGGACACAGCATCCAGGGCGACAGGCCGGTCGAATTGGCGGGCCTGCTGCGCGACGCGCTCGCCTGACACGCGCGATTCACGGTCTCGACAGTCGGTCGCGGTCTCGACCCCCTGTCCTGCGGGGCTTTTCTGATAGGAAAGGGCTCCTATGGCAACCACGAACCGCCCCGATGCACCGGACCGCGATGCGCTCCTCCGGATGTTCGAAATCCAGCAGAAGATCAAGACTGCTGACGAGAGATTCCGCGCGATGTTGACGAGCGGTCAGGTCCAGTTGATCTATTACTCGCCCCGCGGCCAGGAATGCATCAGCGCGGGCTACGCGGTGCACCTCCGGCCCGACGACTACGTCGTGACGATCTACCGCGGTCTCCACGACCACATTGCAAAGGGCGTGCCCATGCGCGAACTGTGGGCCGAGTTCCTCGGACGCGGCACGGGGACCTGCAAGGGCAAGGGTGGGCCGATGCACGTCACGCACCCGGCCTCGGGACTGATGGTCACGACCGGAATCGTCGGTGCGGGCATTCCGATCGCCAACGGTTTCGGCCTCGCGGCGCAACTATCGGGAACCGATCAGGTGACCGTCGTGAACTTCGGTGACGGTGCGTCGAACATCGGCGCGTTCCACGAGGGTCTCAACATGGCGGCCGTGTGGAAACTGCCCGTCATCTTCGTTTGCCAGAACAATCTCTACGGCGAGCACACGCCAATGGCGATGTCGACCGGCGTCGAGTACATCTCCGAGCGCGCGGCGTCGTATGGCATGCCGGGCGTGACGGTGAACGGCAACGACCCCGTAGCGATGTGGAAGGTCGCCGGCGAAGCAGTCGCCCGCGCCCGTGCCGGCGAGGGCCCGACACTGATCGAGGCCCGCACGTACCGTTTCTGGGGCCACCTCATGGGCGATGCGATGGAGTACATGCCCAAAGAAGAGCGCAAGGCCGCAATGGCGGCCGACCCATTGCCTGCATTTCGCGCGTGGCTTCTCGAGAACGGCCACGCAAACGAATCGCAACTCGCCGAGATCGAGGACAAGATCAAGGCCCTTGTCGACGACGCCGTCGATTTTGCGATGAACAGCCCCGAGCCGCCGATGGACGAGCTCTACACCGACGTCTACGAAGAAATCATCAAGTGAGGAACGCGCGATGACAACGACCGAACCCCGCATCATGCCGATGGGTATGGCAATCAACGAGGCGATGGATGTCGCCCTGGGACTCGACGAAAAGGTGTTCCTCCTCGGTGAGGACATCGCCGAACCGTCGGGTGGCGTCTACAAGATCACCAAGGGACTTTCGACCAAGTACGGCACCGAGCGCGTTCGCAAGACCCCGATTTCCGAAGCGGCAATCATCGGTGCTGCCGTCGGCGCGGCAATCGCCGGCTACAAGCCCGTCGCTGAAATCATGATCATGGACTTCATCGGGGTCTGCCTCGACCAGATCACGAACCACGCAGCAAAGATCCGTTACATGTCGGGTGGCCAGACCACCGTCCCAATGGTCATTCGTACCAGCGCCGGTGCCGGCCGTGGTTTCGGTGCGCAGCACTCGGAACTGCTCGAGGCGTTCGCCGTGCACTCGCCGGGTATGAAGGTCGTGATTCCTTCGAATCCTGCCGACGCAAAGGGTCTTCTCATCAGCTCGATCTTCGACGCCGATCCGGTGCTGTTCGTCGAGCCGATGCTCATGTACTGGGATCCGGCTTATGCAGGAGAGGTTCCCGCCGGCGACTACCGCGTGCCGCTCGGCAAAGCGAACACCGTCGTCGAGGGCAAGGACGTGTCGCTCATCTCGTACGGTCGTCAGGTACACACCTGCAAGCAGGCCGCCGAGGCACTTGCCGCGGAGGGCATCAGCGCCGAGGTCATCGACCTGCGCTCGATCGTCCCTTGTGACGAGGCCGCGGTCATGGCGTCGGTCACGAAGACCAAGCGCGCAGTCGTGGTGCATGAAGCTGTGACGCGCTGTGGTTTCGGCGCCGAGCTGTCGAGCCGTATCCACGAGGAACTGTTCGGCACTCTCGCCGCGCCCGTTCAGCGTGTCGGTGGAAAGAACATTCCAATCCCTTACGCAAGCAATCTCGAAAAGGCATTTCTTCCGCAGGTTGGTGACGTCGTCGCTGCCGTCAAGCGCACCAACAAATAAACGTCTCAGCTCGAAGCAACGAGAAGCTTCTCAATCTCGACGATCTCGCTGTTCTGGGCCTTTGTCATCGAGTTTGCCATTGCACGAACTTCGTCGTTCGTACCGTGCATACTCGCGTGTTCCGCCATGTGAACTCCGCCCTTGTGGTGGGCGATCATCAGTTCGGCAAACATCCGGTCGGCGGCGGTGCCGCGTGACTGCTGCAGGGACCGCATCTGTTCATCGGTGGCGTAGCCGGGCATCTGTGCAAGGGGAGTGGGCTCGCCCATCCACCCCATCACCTGGTCCGTCTCGTTCGTTTCGGCGGCGTCAAACTGGCGCAACAGTTGCACCATGCGCCCGGACTCGTTTGATTGACTGACGATGATTTCACGCGCAATGAGACGCAGCGTGCCGCGCGATTCGGAGCCGTCACCCATTCCCGGAGCCGACACATCGAGATAGATGAGGCCCATGTTGACGGCTTGCTCGTGGTGGATGCGCATGTCCTGGAGAAAGCCGATGTCCGAGCCGTTCTTCGCACCCTTGCCCCGCGACTCACCGAACACGAAACCGACCGCGGCTGCCAGAACCGCGGCGGCCACCACCATGAGGATGATGTTGACGGGGTTCATCCACCACGGCAGGACCGTTTCGTCGGTCTCCACGGGGCGGCCTTGTGCGGGGGATTCGGTCATGACTCGTAGCCTGCCATCGAAAACGGGTAGAAAGAAGGGCATGTCAACACCCATCAGCATCCCCAAGCTCGGTGTCTCGATGACCGAGGGCACCCTGGTCGAGTGGCTCGTCGAAGACGGCCAGGAAGTTCAGCCGGGCGACGTGCTGTACCGCCTCGAGACCGACAAGGTGGAAAACGACATCGAAGCGCCGATCGCCGGAACCGTCCGCATCAGTGGCGAAGAGGGCGAGACCTACGAAGTCGGGACCCAGATCGGTGCGATTGACTGATCAGCCCTTGCGGGCTTGGCGTTGTCGATCGCTAGCCCTTGCGGGCTTGGCGTTGCGCCTCCGAGAAGGGGAGGTCCTTGTCGACGCGCGGCTCGGCAGGTAGCCCGAGAACGCGCTCACCGATGATGTTCCGCTGAATTTCGTCGCTGCCACCTGCAATGCGGTAACCCGGTGCACCGAGGATGTGTTCGCTCCACGCGTACGTGCCCCACTCGCCGCCGTCGACCACAACCTTCGCACCGAGAATCTGTGCAATGACGTCGCTGGTCTTGGTCATTCCCGCGGTCCACATCAACTTGCCGAGTGAGCCTTCGGGGCCGGGTGTCTGGCCGGCGCGCATTCCTGCCGCAATACGGCGGTTGGTGTACTGCGCCGTGCGCAACAGTCCGTAGAGCTTCGCGATCTCCTGGCGGATGATCGGATCGTCGAGAACGCCGGCCCAACGCGCGGCGGCGACGACCTGCTTGAACGAGCCACCGGTGTGGCTGCTCGAGGAACTGCTCGAGTGGTCACGCTCGAAGCCGAGACAGGTGAGTGCGACGCGCCAACCCTCGCCAACGGGCCCGAGGCGGAACTCGTCAGGGATGCGGGTATCGGTGAGGAACACTTCGTTGAAGTTGGCGCCACCCGACATCTGCTTGATGGGGCGAACTTCGACACCCTTCCAGTCGAAGGGCACCATGAATGCGGTGAGACCCTTGTGCTTGGGCACGTCGAAGTCGCTGCGAGTGATCGCAAGGCCCCACTCCGAAAAGCGCGCACCCGAGGTCCACACTTTCTGACCGTTGAGAACCCATTCGTCCCCATCGCGCACCGCCCGGGTGGTGAGCGACGCGAGGTCGGACCCGGCGCTCGGTTCGGAGAACAACTGGCATCCGCAGATGTCCATGCGCATGATCGGCTTGCACCATTTTTCCTTCTGCTCGGGCGTTCCGAATGCAGCGACGGTTGGCGCGATGAGGCCCATCGACGTCGGCGGCAATTCGCCCGCGGACGGAATGACGAACTTGCGTTCCTCGGCCATGTATGCGCGCACGTAACTCGCGGGTAGACCGCGTCCACCGAGTTCCTCCGGCCAGTTGATCATCGCGTAGCCGGCGTCGAACTTCTTTGCTTGCCACGCCTTCACGGCGTTCAATCGGGCGAGTTCGTCTTGGTCGGTGAAGTTGTGGAAGATCGCGACGTTGTCGGAGCCCTCGCCCCATACAACTTCCTGGTCTTCTTCTTCGGTCTCGTTGACCTCCGGCAGTGGCTCAGCATGCTGCTCGAGCCAGACGCGGGCCTCTTTGCGGAATTGGTCGATATCGGGGAGAGTGCTCACAAACCAAACGCTAGTGGGGGAGGTCCGGCGAGTGCTTCTCCGGCGCACAATTGCCGGCCCATACGGAGGATGTCTTTGGCCCGTGGGGTTGGTGACATCGGTCTCTGGCTCACTACGATTCGTCGAATGACCGCCGAAGCAATTTCCCCATCGACCCCCGTCGTTCTTGCCGATCTCGTGCCGGGCCTGCGTTCGCGCGCGGTCGTGCGCAGTGCGGTACTCGTCGTCGCCTTTGCACTTCTCACCGCCGCACTCGCGCAGGTGCAGATCTCGCTCGGCTTTACTCCGGTGCCGATCACCGGCCAGACGTTGGCCGTGTTGCTTGCCGGTACGTCGCTCGGCATGAGCCGTGGCGCGGCCAGTCAACTTCTCTACTGGGTGATGGGCCTCGTCGGTCTGCCGTTCTATTCGGGTGGCCAGAGTGGCTGGGAATCGGGTACCGGTGCGACCCTGGGTTACCTCATGGGCTTCATCGTCGCGGCAGCCGTCGTTGGTTACCTCGCCGAGCGCCGTCACGACCGTCAGGTGCTGTCGTCGCTGTCGGCGATGGCTCTCGGCAGCGTCATCATCTACACGATGGGCGCGATGTGGCTCGCGCATGATCTCGGCGTTCCGGTTGCCAACGGCGAACAGAACGCGATCACGATGGGCGTGACCCCGTTCCTCGTCGGTGACCTCATCAAGATGGCGATCGCCGGTCTGGTCGCCCCCGCGGTCTGGGCGACCGTTTCGAAGAAGTAGCCGTGGCAGTCGTACTGACTGGCGCCGCCCGTTCGAAGCCCAACGAGGTCGCAATCCGCGACTCCTCGAAAACGCTGACATGGAGCGAACTGAACGCGACGATCAACCGTCTCGTGAACAACCTGAAGCCGCGCGACCTCGGCCCGAACCGTCGAATCGCGGTGTACGCAGAGAACAGCATCGAGACCGCCCTTGCCCACATGGGCGCGCTCCACGCGGGACTGAGCAGCGTGCCCGTCAACTTCCATCTGAACGCGGAAGAAGCCGCCTACATTCTCAACGACTCTGGTACGAGGCTTGTCTTCACCGGGCCCGAAAATCTGGAACGCGCCGTCGAGGCGGTCGCGCAGTTGCCTGCGCCGATTCCCGTGGTCGTGTGGCGCGCCGAAGGCCCGCCGCTCGCGGGCGTCGAGTCGCTCGAGTCACTGCTCGCTTCGTCGAGTGACGCCGAGCCGATCGACGACGTTCCTCCGCGGCCCAACATGCTCTACACCAGTGGCACCACCGGCTTTCCGAAGGGTGTCGACCTGCCACCCACGATGTTCGCAGGTGGCAAGAACATCGCCGAGCACATTGCGGTGCTTGCGACCAACCGTTTCGCATCGCTCGGGGTTCACCTCGTCGTGGGTCCGATGTACCACACGGGTCCGTTGTCGGGCGTGCGCATTCTCGCCACCGGCACACCCGTCGTGATCATCGAAAAATTCGACCCCGAGCGCACTCTGGCAAAGATCGAGGAATCCAGGGCCGCGAGCAGCGTGATGGTGCCGACGCACTTCAAGCGCATGCTCGACCTCCCCGCCGATGTCCGCGCGAAATACGACGTGTCGTCCATGAAGATGCTGTCGCACACGGGTGCAAAGTGTCCCGTCGACGTGAAGAAGCGGATGATCGAATGGTTCGGCCCGGTGTTCGTCGACGCCTACGGGGCCACCGAAGTGGGAACCGTGTGTTCGATCACGAGCCAAGACTGGTTGACGCACCCGGGTTCGGTTGGCAAGGTCGTCGATCCGCCGTTCACGCGTTGCATCGTCGTTGACGACGACGGCAAAGAGCTGCCCGCCAACACCGAGGGTCGACTGTTCTTCGAAGATGCCACCGGTCGCGGCGTCGTCTATCCGAACGATCCGGAGAAATCAGCGCAGGCGCACCTGCGTCCCGGCGTGTTCACGCTCGGTGAGATCGGGTACGTCGACGAAGACGGTTTCGTCTACATCACCGACCGATTCAGCGACATGATCGTGTCGGGCGGCGTGAACATTTACCCGGCCGAGGCCGAGAAGGTGATCATCGAGCATCCGCTCGTTGCCGACGTCGCCGTCATCGGCGTTCCCGACGCCGACATGGGCGAGGCCGTCAAGGCGCTCGTCGTGCCGATCGACAGCAGCAAGGCACCGACACCCGAAGAGATCATCGCGCTCTGCCGCGGGCAGCTGGCGGGCTACAAGTGCCCGAAGACGGTCGAGATCGTGACGACCGTTGGACGCACCGCCATGGGCAAAATCAACAAGCGCGAATTGCGGGCGCCCTACTGGGAGAAGCAGGCGAAGTGACCGTCACGGCGAAGGAAACGGTTCTGGCCGACGAGCCCACACCGCACGTTCGCCGTCTGACCCTCAACCGTCCCGACAAGCGCAACGCGCTCTCTCACGCACTGCGTTCCCGACTATTCGAACTGTTGCGTGACGCCGACGCCGACCCTGAAGTGCGTGTCGTCATCATTCGTGGCGCCGGCAAGAGTTTCTGTGCGGGTTACGACCTTGCACAGGACAAAAGCGAGGCGCCGCCGTGGCCGATCAGCACCGCTGACGGCGCATGGGCGCGGCATGTCCTCACGGGATGGTTCGAGATGATGGACATGGCGACGCCGATCATCGCCCAGGTGCATGGTTACTGTCTTGCGGGTGGTACCGAACTCGCGACCGCCTGCGACCTCGTGTACGTCGCCGACGACGCTCAAGTCGGGTACCCGCCCGTTCGGTCGATGTCCTCGCCCGACATGGCCTGGCATCCCTGGTTGCTCGGTATGCGGCGGGCCATGGAGGCGATGTTGACGGGTGACTCGATGACCGGTATCGAATCAGTCGAGGCCGGATTCGCCAACCGCGCGTTTGCCGCGAACATCCTCGACGCCGAGGTTCTGTCGATTGCCGAACGCGTGGCAAAAGTCCCGCCCGACCTGCAGGCGCTGAACAAGCGTGTGGTCCACAGGGCGATGGACGCGATGGGAATGCGCGACGGCATGCGCGCGACGGCCGACATCAATGCGCTCGGCTTCCACCAGCGCTCAAGCCGTGAATATTTTGCGAAGTTTGCCCAGGGCGTCACGAAGGCCCTGGATGCGAGAGACTCTGGTTTCGGGGATTACCGAACGGGCGAGAAGGGGGACTTCAAGTGAGCATCAGCGAAGACGCGCAACAGGATCTCGGAGCCGACATCACGAAAGTGAACATGGTGACGCCCGACGTTCTCGGCTGTCCCTACCACTATTACAAGCGGGTCCGCGACGAGGCGCCCGTGCACCAGACACCGGTCGGCTTCTGGGCCGTGTCGCGTTACGAGGACATCATGACGATGGTCCGCGACTACGACACCTTCTCGTCGCAGTCGATGAGCAACGGTGCGTTCTCGCAGGTGCCCCAAGAGGCCATCGAGATTTCCAAGCGCGACTACAAGCGCGTCGACACCCTGTTGTCGAATGACCCGCCGTCGCACACCCAGTTCCGTTCGCTAGTGAACAAGGCATTTCTTCCCAAGCGCGTGGCGCAGTTGGAGGAGTCGATCAAGCAGATTACGAATGATCTCATCGACAAGTTCGCCGACAAGGGTCGCGTCGATCTCGTCGCCGAGTTTGCGATCTGGGTGCCACTCACCGTGATCGCCGATGCCCTCGGTGTCGACCGCAAGGACATGCCCAAGTTCAAGAAGTGGAGCGACGACTCCGTGGCGCCGCTGTCGGGAATGCTCTCGGCCGAGCGTCAGATCGAGTGTGCGCAAAGCCGCTACGACCTGCACCAGTACATGGCGGCGTGCGTGCGCGAGCGCGAGACCGAGCCTCGTGACGACCTGCTGACCGATCTGGTACAGGCACGTTTCGACTCGGGTCCGCGCCAGGGTCAGGGTCTGGAGATCGACGAGATGCTGAGCATCATCGACCAGGTGTTGGTCGCCGGCAACGAAACCACTACGAACCTCATCGCCATGGCCATACAGCACCTCATCGAGAACCCCGACCAAATGGCAAAGGTTCGGGCCAACCCTGCACTCATTGCGAACATGGTGGAAGAGGCGTTGCGGCTCGAGGCTCCGGTGCAGATGCTCCCGCGTTTCTGCACCAAAGATGCCGTCGTGGGCGGAGTGAACGTTCCCAAGGGCTCTGTGATCATGGCGATGTACGGCAGCTCCGGCCGCGACGAACGCAAGTTCCCGAACCCGGAGAAGTTCGATGTCGAGCGTGAAAACGCCCGCACGCACATGGCGTTCGGTCAGGGACCGCACTTCTGCGTCGGTGCCGCATTGGCCCGGAGCGAAGCGCGTATCGCCTTCGAGTTGCTGTTCGAGCGCCTCGACAACTTTGCTTTTGCCCCGGTTGAGGAAGTCATGCATCGCGAGTTGTCGATGACGCTGCGCGGGCTGACCAAACTCGAACTCACGTTCACCAAGATCAAGTAGTCCGACCGAAAGGCCCCAACATGGCAGTTGATCTGAAGGACCTGAAGACGATTCATTACGAGGTCGAAAATGCTGGTGAGAACGGCATCGCAGTCGTCACCCTCGACCGACCCGAGGCCCGTAACGCGCAGAACAAGCGCATGACCTACGAACTCGAGGCAGCTTTCACAGATGCGGCGCGCCGTAGCGATGTGAAGGTCATCGTGTTTCGTGCGGAGGGCCCGCATTTTTGTTCGGGCCACGACATGCGCGACACCGAGAGCCACAAAGAGTTCTCACTCGTCTTTCCCTACGGTGGTTTTGGTCGAGAAGGCCAGGAAGGCCACATGGCATGGGAAGAAGAGGTGTACTTCAACATGTGCTGGCGGTGGCGCAACCTGCCCAAGCCGGTGATAGCGGCCGCGCAGGGCAAAACGATTGCGGGTGGTCTGATGCTGCTGTGGATCGCAGATGTGATCATCGCCGCCGAGGATGCGATGTTCTCCGACCCCGTTGTCGGGATGGGAGTCAACGGCGTCGAGTACTTCGCGCACCCGTGGGAAGTCGGCCCGCGCAAGGCAAAGGAAATGCTGTTCACCGGTGAGTGGCTGTCGGCGCACGAAGCGATGCAGTGGGGCATGGTCAACAAGGTCGTTCCTACCGACCAACTGCGTGATGCCGCGATGGGAATGGCACGTACGATCGCAAAGCGCCCGTCCTTCGCCTTGAAGCTCGCAAAAGAAAGCGTGAACCAAACGCTCGAGGCACAGGGGCAGTGGAACGCCTTGCGCACGGCCTTCGTGCATCAGCACCTCGCCCACTCCCACAACAGGGTGAAGTACGGAATGCCCGTCGACCCGGGTCCGTCCGACCGCAAGAAGGCCTGACGCCCCACGTAGCCTTGCCCGTGGGCAATGTGGGGATGATGGCATGAGGCAAAACACACCGGCGCGCAAACTGGGTCGCCCGCGCGATGCCGACTCGGTGGAAACGCGTGCACGTCTGTTGGCCGCGGCCCGCAAGTGTTTCGGTGAAAACGGTTTTGAACGCACGACGAACGCCCAGATTGCGGATGTTGCCGGACTGACGTCTGCGGCGATCTACCACTACTTCCCCTCGAAGATCGATCTCTATGCTGCCGTCTTCGAAGAGGTGCAGCGGTACATCTACGCCGAGATCGAAAAGGGCATCGAATCGCACCACAGCCTGGTCGATCGCTTCTCGGCGGCTCTCGACGTGTCCGTCCGCATCAATCGAGAAGATCCGTCGATCGCGGGGTTCGTGGTGGATGTGAACTACGAGGTTCAGCACCACCCCGAACTTTTCTCTTTCGTCGAACCCCAGCGCCAGCGCAGTGCGAACCTCGTCAAGCGGCTGTGCCAAGACGCGGTGGCGAACGGCGAGGTCCGCGAAGGGGTGCCCCAGGCAGCGCTCGAGGACCTGCTGGCGGTGCTGCTGTCGGGCCTCCTGCGGTTCTCCACGCTGGTGAACAACTCGCCCCGTCATGCGGCCACGGTGGAGGTTTTGAAGGCGATGCTGCGCTCGACCGACATGTTTGCCGCGCCCATCAGCCGGTAGCCGCTCCGCGAGGCCGGGACCGTACGGACTCGCAGCGCGGTTGTCGAGCCTGCGAGACTGGGGCCATGACGACCCAAGTACCCGTCGTGTCCGAGCTCTTCACGTGGCCCGCCGACGAGCCCCAACTCATCGGCACGTTCTTCCCGGAAAGTGGTGTGACCGTGTTCCCGCAGGCCAAGGCCTGTCCGCGCACGGCATCGCAGAACGGCGAGCGTGTGCTTTTGCCGCGCCGCGGCACGCTGTGGAGCTGGACGATCCAGGGTTTCCTTCCCAAGTCACCGCCCTATGCAGGGCCCGAGACACCGGCAACGTTCAAGCCCTACGGTGTCGGTTACATACAATTGGGTGATCAAGTGATTGTCGAGTCGCGTCTCACGACCTCCGACCCCGACGTGTTGAAGATCGGTATGGAAATGGAACTTGTCATCATCCCGTTCAACAAGGACGCCGATGGCAACGAAATCGTCACGTACGCATTCGCTCCGGTGAAGAAGTAAAGGGGAACCTCATGGCAGAAGATGTCGCAATCATCGGTATCGGGATTCACCCGTTTGGTCGTCACGACTCGACGGGCATGGAACAGGGGGCCCACGCCGCGCGCGAAGCGTTGCGAGATGCCGGCTGTGAATGGTCCGACGTGCAGTACGCATTCGGTGGCTCATCGGCCGCGGGAAATGCCGACACGATGGTGTCGACGCTCGGTCTCACCGGCTTGCCGTTCATCAACGTCGCCAACGGTTGTGCCACGGGTGGCAGCAGCCTCATCAGCGCCTACAACGCCCTGAACGCGGGTGCGGCCGACATCGTCATGGCGATCGGTTTCGACAAGCACCCCAAGGGCGCATTCGATCCTGATCCGGCATCGTTTGGTCTTGGTCGGTGGTACGGCGACACGGGTTTGATGCTCACCACGCAGTTCTTCGGCATGAAGATCCAGCGTTACATGCACCAATACGGAATCAGTCCGTCGACGCTTGCCAAGGTCGCGGTGAAAAACTTCGAGAACGGCTCGAAGAACCCGAATGCATGGCGCCGCAAGCCCATGACCGAAGAGGAAGTTCTCAACTCGCTCATGCTGTCGAACCCGCTGACGCAGTACATGTTCTGCTCACCGGGTGAAGGTGGCGTGGCTCTGGTGCTCGCGCGCGGCGAAGTTGCGAAGAAGTTCACGAAAAAGCCGGTGTATCTGCGCTCGGCGGTTCTCCGCAGCCGTCCCTTCGGCAGCTTCGAGGTGTTCAACTCGTGGCTGTCACCCGACCGCGGTGACAGTCCGTCGGTCGGTGCGGCCGCGGCGGCGTTCAAGATGGCGGGCATGGGCCCCGACGACATCGACATCGCGCAGTTGCAAGACACCGAGAGTGGCGCCGAGATCATGCACATGGCCGAGACCGGCTTCTGCAAGGACGGCGAGCAAGAGGACATGCTCCAGTCGGGTGAAACCCGTCTCGACGGTCGTCTGCCCATCAACACCGACGGGGGATGCCTCGCCAACGGCGAGCCCATCGGTGCGTCGGGTCTGAGGCAGGTGTACGAAAGTGCGCTGCAGTTGCGCGGCGACGCGGGCGACCACCAGGTGCCAAAGAAGATCCGCACGGCGTTCACGCACGTGTACGGAGCGCCGGGAATCAGCGCCTGTACGGTGCTGTCGAACTGACACTCCGTCGGACGTTGCGTCGGTACGTGTCGACGCCGAGGACAACGAGAGCGACCCACACGAACCCGAAGCCCACAACCTTCGTCGCGTCCAGGTCTTCGTTGTAGGCGAGCCAACCCAACAGGAAGTTGATCGTCGGTACCGAGTACTGCAACGGGCCGAGCACGGTCAACGGCACGCGTTTCGCGGCAAAGCCGAACATCCAAAGTGGCACCACCGTGATGAGGCCGGTCAGGACGACGAGCGTGAGATGCAGTCCGTCGGCCGTTGCAGTCACGCTGTCGGCACGTGAGGACTGCGCAACCGCAAGGCCGATGGCGGGCGCAACCAGCCACATCATCTCCGCGGTCAGGCTGTCGAGCGATGACATCGGCACCTGCCGCTTCAACAATCCGTACAGCGCCCATGAACCCGCGATGAGCAGGGCAAGGAACGGCACCCTGCCGTAACCGGCCGTGAGAATCACGATGGCGACCCCGGCGAGGGCGATCGTGGTGCGCTGTGCGGCGTTCAGACTTTCCTTCAACACGGCGACACCGAGCCACATGGTGAGGAGCGGCGCCATGAAGTAGCCGAGTGCGGTCTCGATGACGTGATCGTGGGCGACGGCCCAGACGTAGGAACTCCAGTTCACCGTGACGAGAATCGCGGCCGCAGCGATGCGTGGTGCGAGTGCGCGCGAGAACGCCGTTCGCGCAATCGTCCTCACGCGCCGGTTTGCAACGGCGAAGGCCCCGAGGATGAGGAAACTCGAGACGATGCGCCAGCCGATGAGTTCGAACGGGGGAAACCCGTGCAGGGTCTTCCAGTAGATGGTGAGAAGACCCCAGAGGATGTAGGCCAGAACTCCGGCAGCGAGTCCGTCGCGGAGCTCGTTGCGGTCGTTCAGAGCGTGTTCTTCCAGCCGTTGAAGTAGGTGACCTTCTCGACGGGAAGGCGCTTGGCGGGCTTGAAGTCGTCGCCCGTGTAGTAGGCGACGGGAATGAGGGCCAACTGCGTGACGGTGTCGGGGATGCCCAGCAGTTCGGCGGCTTCCTTTTCGTAGTTGAGGTGCAGCGTCGTGTAGGCGGTGCCGAGTTCGCGTGAACGACAGGCGAGCATGAAACTCCACACCGCGGGCAGCAACGACCCGTAGTAACCGGCGAAGTTCGCCGGGATCGCATCGGTGGAGATGCGGTCGAGGCCGCACGGGATGACGAGTGCCGGCACGTCCTGGAGGACGTTGGCGAGGTGGTCGGAGGACTCCATGATTCCGCTGGCGTCGGTGCGGCCGACCTTGTCGACCATTTTCTTCTGGTAGTCGATGTAGGGCTGGTACGCCTTGCGGTAGATGTCGGCGAGGCCCTCTTTCATCTTCGGGTCGTCGATGACGAGCCAACGCCATTTTTGGATGTTCTGGCCGGCCGGGGCCTGGGTGGCCAGGCGAATGCAGTCGAGAATCAGGTCGCGGGGGACCGGTCGGGTGAGATCGAGGCGCTTGCGGACGGCCCGGGTGGTGGAGAGCAGGTGATCTACCTGGCTCAAATCAAAGTTGAAGCCCATGGGTTCCTACACTAACGGTCAGTCTTCCCCAGCCAGTCGTTCCGAGCCTGTGAGGTTTCCCCATGAGTGCAGCCGAGTCCCCCCGCAAGCAGTGGAGCGACGCGTTCACGTCGTCGAAGACGCGCGAGGCCGACTTCACCACGATGTCGGGCATCCCGCTCGCACCCGTCTACGGCCCCGATGACGCCGAACACCCCGGCGTGTACCCCTACACCCGCGGACCATACGCATCGATGTACAGGTCGAAGCTGTGGACCATGCGCATGTTCGCCGGCTTCGGTACGGCCGAAGACACGAACTGGCGCTTCAAGGAAATCGTGAAGTCGGGTGGCGACGGTCTTTCGACGGCGTTCGACATGCCGACACTTCTCGGCCTCGACTCCGACGACCCGATGTCGGAAGGCGAAGTCGGTCGTTGTGGCGTCGCCGTCGACACGTTGTCGGACATGGAAGACCTCTACGCGGGGATCGACCTCGGTGAAATCACCACATCGATGACGATCAACTCGCCGGCCGCCGTCATCTTCGCGATGTTCATCGCGCAGGCCGAAAAGGCCGGTGTGCACCGCAGTCGTCTGGGTGGCACGCTGCAGAACGACATCCTGAAGGAATACCAGGCGCAGAAGGAATTCGTCTTCCCGCCACGCCAGAGCATGCGGCTCGTGCGCGACACGATTGCCTTCACCGCGGCCGAGATGCCGAAGTGGCACTCGATTTCGATCTCGGGATACCACATCCGCGAGGCGGGTGCGACGGCCGCCGAGGAACTCGCCTTCACGGTGGCGAACGGGTTCGCATACGTCGAACTCGCACTGCAGGCCGGATTGCCCATTGACTCGTTCGCGCCGCGTCTCTCTTTCTTCTTCAATGCACACATCGACTTCTTCGAGGAGATCGCCAAGTACCGCGCGGCACGTCGCATCTGGGCGCGCTGGCTGAAAGAGCGTTACGGAGCGAAACTCGACCGTTCGATGCAGCTGCGTTTTCACACGCAAACCGCGGGCGTGTCATTGACTGCACGGCAGCCCGAAATCAATATTGCCCGTACCGCGATCGAGGCACTGGCCGGAGTTCTCGGCGGAACGCAGAGTCTGCACACGAACTCGATGGACGAGGCACTTGCTCTTCCCACTGAAAAGGCGGCACGCATCGCGCTGCGCACCCAGCAGATCATTGCTTACGAAACCAACGTTGCGCACGTGGCCGACCCATTGGGCGGCTCGTGGTACGTGGAAGAACTCACCAACGAGATGGAGCGCCGTGCGGAGGAGATCTTCGCCCACCTCGACGAACTGGGCGACGGATCAATCCTTGAAGGCTGCATCCGCGGTATCGAGGAGAACTGGTTCCAGGGTTGCATCGCTGACTCGGCCTACGAACTCGAGCGGGCGTTCAACCAGGGCCGCCGAATCATCGTTGGCGTCAACAAGTTCACCGAGGGCAATGAAGAGGACAACATCGATATCCTGCAGATCACGAATGAAGACGAGGCCCGTCAGCTGAAGCGCCTCGATGTCGTGAAGGGCAAGCGCAATCAGGCCGCCGTGGATGCCGTCCTGGCAAAGTTGGCCAAGGACGCCGCTGACCCCGAGATCAACCTCATGCCGACGCTCATCGAGGCCGTCGGCCAGTACGCCACGCTCGGCGAGATCATGAACACGATGGCCGACGTCTTTGGGCGTCACGTCGAGGTGCCCACGATCTAGGACCGCGCCACGCGATTGGGGGAATCGTGCACAACGTCAACGAAATGCCGGCACGGATAGCGGCCTTTTTTGCAAAGGTTGAGCCGGGTTGGAAGAACGTCAAAGTCGACTCTTACGAGGTGATGACAGGGGGCTACAGCCGCCTGCTCGCGCGTGCCGAGGTGACCCACGCGGGCGGTCATGAAACCCTCGTTTTGCGTGGCGACCCGCCCAAGGACCGCCAACTCATCGAGACGAGCCGGCAACAGGAGTATGAACTCTTGTGTGTCGTGGCCGACCACGGTGTGCGCACGCCGCGCGCCCTTTATTTCGACGCGACGGGTGCCGACTTGGGCACCGCGACCATCGTTCTCGAGTACTCGAAGTGCACGTCGTTCGTGCCGTGGTTCAACGCAGGCGGTTCGCTCGACGGTTTGCACCTGCGGCTCGCGGAGGCGATCGCCTTCTACCAGTCGGTGCCGATCGACAAGTTGCCGGCGAGCATGGAGCGCCACGCGAGTTGGGACGCCTACATGACAAAGCGCATCGATGCGTGGCGGCAGGCAAGCCACAACCACGTCGAGTCACTCCCGATCTTTCATTACGTGGCCGAATGGCTGGATGCGCACCGTCCGCCCGAGGCGCCGCTCGTTCTGCGTCACGGCGACTTCCAGAGCTCGAACGTGATGATCTCGGCTGACGGGCAGTTCGAGATGATCGACTGGGAACTGGCAGGCATCGGAGACCCTCGCGAGGACATGGGCTACTTCAAGGCCGTCGCACAGGCGATGCCCCCCGATCTGCTCGACGACACGCGCATCGAGGAGTTCTGCGCCCGCTACCGCGAACTGACGGGCATGAACGAACTGCAGGTCAATCCGGCAACCGTGGCCTACTTCCTCATTCTCGGCGTTGTCGGCACGGTCGAGCAGTTGATGCAGGGTGGCGCAAAATGGGCGACAGGGGAGAACCACCTTTTCACATCGGTATTCAACATGTCCTCGGTGGTCTTTGGCCAGAGCATGTGGCTCGCCGCCGCGTCCCAGTTGTCGGAACCGATGAAGCGAATCGCCGCCGCGGCGCAAGGGGGCAAGTGATGTTTTCCAAGCCGACCACCGAACAACTCCTCGCCGGCATCGCCGAGCAACTCCGCACGACGGTGATGGCGGAGATCCAAACTGAACCGACGAAGATTCTCCTGCAGCAGATCGATCAGATCCTGATGGTGTGTTCACGACGTGCCGCACACGAGATTGCTTTCGTTCACGAAGAGGCGCAACGCATTGCAGTGCTCACCGGCAAGGACATGGGCGCGCCGGCCAGCCTGCACCTTGATGAGGTCGTGGCGTGGTATCACCGCGTCAGCGTGGCGCTTTCCGACGAAGTCGAAGCAGCCTTTGTCTCGGGTGACCAATCGCGAATCGACACCGCTCGCGTCGCACTCGATGCTCGCTCCGCAGTCGAGATGCAGATCCTCGGCGCCCTCGATCTCGTCGGCCGTGGCTGAGCCCGCACATGCCTGAAACACCGATGGGTTGGTTGCTCGTCGACCGCGCATTCGTGCGCGAATTCCCGTTTGTATCCTTCGCTCGGGCCGCTGAGTTCGTGGCGCGCGTCGGTCACGCCGCCGATGAGATCGACCACCATCCCGAGGTGATGCTTCGGTACCCCGGTATCGTCACGGTCAACACGACGTCGCATGACGCAGCAGGTGTCACGTCGCGCGACGTGCGATTGGCTGCAGTGGTCGACGAGCTCGCCGAGTCGATGACACAGCAGTCGAGGGACTAACGCCCGAGGGGAGTTGCGTTGCCGCGATCGGCGTCACCCTGACGGAACTTCGCCGAGTCGATGGCCATGTGCGTGGTGATGGTCTCGGCGCGGGTCTGCTCGTGCACGCAGATGCGGGCCGTGATTCGCCACTCGCCGTCACGGCGCTCGTAGGTGTCGAGGTAGCGACCCCACCAGGTCTCGG
>SXZT01000080.1 GCA_005787785.1 Actinomycetota bacterium | reverse complement strand
CCTGACGGCACACCAGTCGACATCAAACCGCGCAGCCGCGACGTCACCGACGGCCCACAGAAGGCGCCCGCGCGAGCGATGCTCCGCGCGGTCGGTCTCGGCGACGGTGACTGGGACAAACCTCAGATCGGCATCGCGTCCGCGTGGAACGAGGTCACGCCCTGCAACATGACGCTGCGCAAGTTGGCGCAGTTCGCCAAGGGCGGTGTTCAGCAGGCGGGCGGCATCGGCCTCGAGTTCGGCACCATCACCGTCAGCGACGGCATCTCGATGGGCCACGAGGGAATGCGCGCATCGTTGGTCAGCCGCGAGGTCATCACCGACTCGGTCGAGACCGTGGTGCACGCCGAGCGTTTCGACGGTTTCGTCGGCCTCGCCGGTTGCGACAAGAGCATTCCGTCGATGCTGATGGCCGCTGCCCGTCTGAATTTGCCGTCGGTGTTCGTCTACAACGGGTCGATCATGCCCGGCCAGTTGCACGGCAAGGCGCTCGACATCACCAGCGTGTTCGAAGCGGTCGGCGCGCACGCGCTCGGCACGATCGACGATGCCGAACTGAAGGCGATCGAAGAGCATGCATGTCCGGGCGAAGGAGCCTGTGGCGGCATGTTCACCGCGAACACGATGTCCTCGATCGCCGAGGCATTGGGCATGAGCCTGCTTGGCACTGCCTCGCCGCCCGCCATCGACCCACGTCGCGAAGACGATGCTCGCCGTGCCGGTGAGACGGTCGTCAACATGCTGCGACTGGGCTTGCGCCCGCGCGACATCATGACGAAGAAGGCGTTCGAAAACGCGATCGCAATCACCAACGCTCTCGGCGGAAGCACGAATGCGGTGCTGCACCTGCTCGCCATCGCCCACGAGGCGGGCGTCGAGTTGAGTCTCGACGATTTCAACCGCATCGCTGCAAAGGTGCCCCACTTCGCCGACCTGAAGCCCGGCGGCAAGTACCACATGTCCGACGTCGATCGCATCGGTGGCGTTCCGGTGGTGCTGAAGGCACTGCTCGACGCGGGTCTGTTGCATGGCGACGTCATGACAGTGAACGGCAAGACAATGGCCGAGAACCTCGCCGCGATCAATCCGCCGGCGCCGGACGGCGACGTGATTCACCCCGTCTCTCAGCCGATCCACTCCGAAGGCGGAATCAACATTCTCACCGGTTCACTTGCGCCGAAGGGCGCGGTCGTCAAGGTCGCTGGCCTCACCCACGATCAGATGCATTTCGAGGGAACCGCGCGTGTCTTCGACGGTGAGGACGGTGCGATGGCCGAGATTCTCGCGGGGAAGATCAAGCCCGGCGACGTGCTGGTCATTCGCTACGAAGGTCCGAAGGGTGGACCGGGAATGCGCGAGATGCTCGCAATCACCGGAGCGTTGAAGGGTGCGGGTCGCGGTGCCGACTGTGCGCTGATCACCGACGGCCGCTTCAGCGGCGGCACGTGGGGTTTTTGTATCGGCCACGTTGCGCCCGAAGCCGTCGACGGTGGCCCGATCGCATTCGTGCGTGACGGCGATCGGATTCTCATCGACGTTCACGAGAAGCGTCTCGATCTTTTGGTGAGCGACGAGGAAATGGCAAAGCGCAAGGTCGGCTGGAAGCCGAACCCGCCGCGCTACACGATGGGCGTGCTCGGCAAGTACGCCAAGCTCGTGCAGGGTGCCGAGACCGGCGCCATCACCAACTTCTAACCCAAGGGTTCTCGGTGCGTAAGTACTCGCTTTTCGCGACACTGCGCACCGAAAACTCAACCTAGCGTCGCGAGGTTTTCCATCGTCGGCACAAATGTCGCAAATGGCGCAACATCGAGGTCGCTGACTTTCGCCTCATCGTCCCAGCGTCGAAGATTTACAGCATTAATGAAATGTGGCATTCGCTCAAAGCGTGACGTCTCTGCGGGTGTCATTGGCCCGCCCTGCAGCTCGAGACTTGCCACCGATGCAGGGGACAGTGTCGAGAAGTACGAATCTTCGACCGCGCATAGGTAGCGCTTTGCGGCGACATGAAGGGCTATCGGTCCCGCAACCTTCGGACCGAACAATTGGGCCACGTACCTTGCGCCCGTCGCTTCGTGTTCGTCGTCACGGTCGAGCATCGGATGACCGGCCAATTGATCGAGTACCAACAGGTGGCCGATGTCGTGGAGCAGGGCAGCAATCACGACCTCATCGTCGGCGCCTGCGGTTCTTGCAAGAGCGGCGCACTGCTCGGCGTGAGACGTCTGCGAGACGGCTTCGCTGTATCTGTTGCCGCCCCACTGGGTGAAGAGACGGATGATGTCCTTGATTGATGCATTCACGTGACTGGCCTTCCTTGAAAGTCGCCGATGAGTGACAGTTGAACCGTGGAACCAGAATTCTTGATTTGCGCCAACTCAGCGGCTTTCTGTTCGTAGTAGCGGTCGCGAAGGTCTCCCTCGCTCAGCGCGTTGTAGGTGGGATAGAGCGCGCGACGATCCTGGCCCGAAAGATTCGGCCCACTGCGGTGCGGGGTTCGTGAATGGAACCACAGCACTTGGCCCGCCTGCAGTTCAGCCGGCTCCCACAAGAAACTTCTAGCGATGTCACTGCGGATACAACCAACGTCATCCATCGGAAGAATTTCGGCGTACATGCCCGAGACGACTTCGAGGCAGCCATTCATCGTCGTGGACGGATCAACCGCGATCATGCAACTGATGTGGGTGTCGACGAATCGGTAGGCAGGTGCATCTTGATGCGGGGCAAAACCGGCACCGCCGCTCAGTTTGTAGTTGATTTTCTCCTTGTAGAGAACTGCAGGCTCGCCGAGAAGATCCGCCGCCGCCGCGACGAGGCGCCCGACTCGCAGGAGTTGGTACATGCCCGCGTGGTAGGGAGTGAAGTTTTCCGTGCGACAGATTTTCGGGCCGAAGTCAGTCATCTCTCGGTAGTTCAGCCACGGGCCGTCGTCGGGCCAGGTCGCGATGTCCGCGACCCACCGCTGGAGTTCGCGCACGGTCGTATCGTCGAGCAGGTCCGTGACGACCCATCCGAGGCGACCGAAGGTGTCGACGTGGTGGTCAGACAGAACGCTCATGTTTCTCGTCTCCAATCTTGACTGTCACCCGGGTACCCGCTCGCATCCCTGAACCGGGTGTGTGCTTGGCAATCGCAGTCACTGCCTGTCCGTCGTCGAGTCGCACCTGATAACGCATGAACGAGCCATGGAACGACGTCGCGACTATTTCGCCCCCTGTGTCGGCGGTGTGGCAGTTGTCCAAGATCACTTGTTCGGGGCGAACGACGAGATCCACCCCGCCGAGGCGAATCCGGTTGAGTTCACCAACAAAGTCCGCCACAAATGACGACCTTGGGTGGTCATAGATCTCGGTTGGTGATCCGACCTGTTCGACGATTCCTTTGTTCATCACGCAAATCCGGTCCGAAATCCCGAGTGCTTCCTCTTGGTCGTGAGTAACAAAGACGGTCGTGGTGCCGAGACGAGTCGTCAATGTCCTGATTTCGTCACGAACCTCCGCGCGAACCTTGGCGTCGAGGGCGCTCAACGGCTCGTCGAGAAGCAATACGTCCGGCTGTGTTGCCAAGGCACGGGCAAGGGCAACACGTTGCTGCTGGCCGCCTGAAAGTTGGTGGGGTAGCCGATCCGTCAGGCCCTCCATTCTCACCAGTTCGAGCATCCGCAGCCCGCGCATGCGCTGCTCCTGTGAAGCAACGCGTTTCATTCTCAGCCCGAACGTGACGTTGTCGATGACTGACAAGTGTGGAAACAGGCTGTAGCTCTGGAAGACCATCCCCATCTGACGAAGATGCGGAGGCTGATTCGTTATGTCGACTGCACCGACGAGTACCCGCCCGGTGTCGGGCCGTTCGAACCCGGCGGCGATCCGCAGTGCGGTAGTTTTGCCGCAGCCGCTTGGACCGAGAAGCGTGAGTAATTCGCCCGATCTGACCGTGAGCGAGAAGTTCTCAAGTGCAACAGTGGCGTCAAAGGTCTTGGTGACCGACTCGAAGTACATGTCCTTCGGATGACTCATGGCATCGCCCCAATTCTGATCATTTTTCTATCCGCTCCGCGGCGCCGAAGGCGAGTAGCCGCGAAGAAGAGGAGTGTCGTCAAGGCCAGAAGAAGGATGGCCAAGCCAAGTGCACCCTGGGGATTCCTCCCCTGTGAGTACGACATGTAGAGCGGCAGCGTGGGCTTTAGCAGAAGCGATGCGATCGTGAACTCGCCGAGCACGACGGTGATCGTGAGGAAGATAGTGCCCAATAGTGCGCTGCTGATGTTGGGGACGACCACGCGCAGGAGGGTCGTGGTCGGCGGTGCTCCGAGGGAACGGGACGCCTCGATGAGGGTCTTCAGGTCAATCGATCTCAATCCTGTATCGAGCGAACGAAATGTGAACGGCATTGCCAGCACGGCGTAGAAGGGAACGAGGCAGTAGTCGCTGCGGAGGAACCATGGTGCAAGATCCCGAAACGCGCCTCCGGCGCCCACTACCAAGGCAATCGGTGGAATCACGTATGGAAGGAGTGTCGCAGTTTCGACCATCGAGCGAAGGCGAGGCGCTTGGACGTTCACCCACAGAGCGGTCGGGAGCATGACGAGGAGTGTGAGGGCGACTGTCAGAACTGAAATCCGCAAGCTCAACCAGAGTGCGGGTCGAAAGTCCGGATCGCGGAACATGTCGACGAGGCCATCGAGTGTCCAGCGATCAAATAGCGTGTTGCGTCCGAGAAGTGCGACCGGCACTCGCTGGAAGGCGAATCGAGCCATCGCCAGCATGGGGAGGACGAAAAAAATTGCCGCAAGAGTGATGACAACCCATGCCCAGAGAGGTGTCTTGAGTCGATTGGTCAACGTTGCCATTGTTCGGCCCTCTTACGGAGAAGAAGATAAGCGCCCATGACGGCGATCATCAGGATGATCATCCAAGCCGCCATTGCGTAGCCAAGGTTGTCCTTGCCCGTGATGGTGTTTCCTTGCAGAAAAAACCGAATCTGGACGGGGATCAAACGTGCGCCACCCGATGACAAGGCGTAGGCCGTTGCATATGCGCTGAAGGCATTGGCGAAGAGCAGCAGGAATCCGCCGAGGAGAGCGGGGGCAAGTATCGGAAGGCCAATGTGTCGCCAGTAGCGCGTGGGGCCCGCACCGAGATTTGCGGCTGCTTCACGCCACGTAGGTCGAAGACCTTCGAACGCTGGAAGTGTGACGAGGAACATCAATGGAATTTGGAAGTACAAGTAGACGAGCGTGATTCCGGCGAAATTCGAAATCGTGAATCCCGCACCAATGAGGTCTATCCCGAACCAGCTGAGCGCCTTTGTTACGAGACCTTGCGTTCCGAGCGCCGCAAGAAATGCAAACGCGAGAGGAATGCCGCCGAGATTGGCGGCTACACCCGCAAAGCTCGAAACGGCCTGTCGTACCCACGCTGGGCGCTCGACTCGCATGACTGCGGCGGTCAAGAAGGTTCCGCAAATCGCACCGAGCAACGCTGAGAGAAAACTCAGCTTGATGGTGTACAGAAAAGAATCAAGGTATGAGCCCGTGACGGCTTCGCGCATGGCGGAAATGTTCGAGTTCCGCGTAGGGCGAACCGCGAGTCTGAACAACGAAACTGCCGGCCAGATGAGAAAGAGCCCGACGAACGCTGCAAACGGGACGAGTCCCACTATGCCCGACAAAGCGGAACGGGGAGTCCGCCGAAGCGGACTCCCCGACCGAGGAATACCTGAAAGGGGGACAACAGGCATCTTCGATTTCGCCCAGCCGATCAGCCGACGAGCGTCGGCCACTGCTCGGCCAGTACTTCCTTGGCCTTGGTGATCTGCTCCTGCGAGGGGAAAGCAACCTTGGCGACGAGTTCGTCGGCAGGCATGTTCTTCTTCATCGCGTCGGTGACCTTCCCGGCGGCGACGAGTGCCGCGTAACGAGCCGGCACGGCGCCGCCCTCGATGTAGCCGAGCGCACCTTCGTCAGAGACGATGTGATCAATCCACAGTTTCGCTGCGTTCGGGTGTGGGCTGTCCTTGACAACGCCCTGGGCGTAGTAGCCGCCGTAGACGCCGTCACTAGGAACGTTGATTTCCCACGTGATGCCGTTCTCGGTAAGGGTCGGCGCGAGACCCGGATAGTTGTAGGTCCAGTCGAGCCAAATCGGCGTTTCACCAGAGATTACGGTGGCCTCGGTGACGTCGGTGCCCGCGAGGTTTCCGCTCTGCTTCAACTCGGCGAAGTATTCGATACCGGGAAGGATGTCGTCGAATGAGCCACCGTTGGCGATCGACGCCGCCATCACTGCGGCGAACGCAGCGCCGGCTTCCCGCGGGTCACCATTCAACGAAATTTTGCCCTTGTACTTGGGGTCCTTGAGGTCCGCGAAGGACTTCGGTGCGCCGTCAGCGACGATCGTCGTGTTGGTTCCTATTGCCATGATGCCGTAATACGCGGCCACCCACTTGCCGTTCGGGTCCTTCATGTTCGTCGGGATTTCGTCCCAACTGCAGGGCTTGTACGGCTCCCACAGACCCTTGGTATCGACCTCCTGGGCGATCGCTGGCGAGACGTCGAGCGCGTCCGGCATGTCGGGCTGGCCCTTCAGCGTTTCAACAGCGGTGAGTTCGTCGGCCGAAGAAGCGTCAGGGTTCGCAACTGGATTCTTGATCTCCGGGTACTTGTCCCGGTAAGCCGACAAGATGCCCTTGTAGTTCGCCCAGTTGTCGGGAAGTGCGATCAGGTTGACCTGACCTTCGGACTTGCCGGCATCGATGGTCTCCTGATCAGGGGTACAGGCTTCGGTCGTCGAAACGTCCTCCGCCATCGTGGTTTCAGTCTCGGGCGCGATCGTCGAAGCCGTGTCGGCGATCGTCGCGGTGTCAACGGTCGTTTCTTCGACATCAGCTGAGTCGTCGCCACCGCATGCTGCGAAGAGCGATGCGGCGATCAACAACGAACCGACAAGTCGAAAACGTTTTTGGGTGTCGTTTTTTGTTCTCATGGAATTGCGAAATTAGGGAAGTGACGTGAACTGCTGGGATAGCGCAAGTGAATCTGGTTCGACTGGAGTCGAAATGTTGGGTGCGAATTTGGCGCTCCCGCTCGATGCCAAAACAGTTCGCCCCCCAGAAGGATGTTCGTCATGCTGCGTTTACCTTCAATCACGGCGTTCTTGCGGATTGTGGGACATCATCAAAGTGTGAAGCACACTCGTCGATCGGTCAGTTGATGGAGCTCACTCGTCACGGTGATTTTCTCCATGTGTCGCGACGATCATTGTTGAAGTTTGCCGACTTTCGCCGTGTGGTTACTGCACAGTTCGTATCGCAGACAGCGGATGCGTTGATGCTCGTGGTTCTCGCGCGCGCACTCCTGTTTGCTGATCCCGACGGGCCGACACCGGTTCTCCTTGCGCAGGCTGCGATGACCGGAGCCGCGCCACTCATCCTTGCGGGGCCGATTGGTGGATTTGTCGCAGACCGTTGGCCGAGAAGGCAAATTCTGGTTTCAGGCCAAGCACTGCGTGCATGTCTCGGACTCTGTGCGGCACTAGCAATTGCGTTCGGCTCAAAGCCGGCCACTCTTGTTGTCTTTGTCTGTGCGCTTTGCGCGACGCGAATTCTGTTCACTGCGCGCATCGCCTCGGTCCGTCACTTGGTTCGCCAACATGAACTCGTCGCGGCTGATTCTTTGATGCTGATCGTCGGCGTCGTCGCGGGAGCGTTAGGTGCGGCGCTCTTCGGCGCCACTTTGGTATTCGGCTCCGTGGGACAACTCGTGATCGTATCGATCGGTCACTTTGCGGCGGCCTACGGTTTCGATCGAACGAGAGCTTGGTTGGGTGGCGAGGGTGAGACGCACGCCATTAGGTGGCGTGCAGTAGCCGTTCAGCTCGCTTGTGGGAAAACTCGCTACGCGCTTGTGTCCACAAGCACCCATCGACTACTTGTCGGTGTCATCGTCGCAACCGTTGCACTCGACGTAGATGGACGAACGGACGGTTCGGCGTCGGGCTACGCGCTGACACTTGCGATCGCTGGTGTGGCGGCCTTCGCCGGGAGTGTCACATCTGAATGGGTCAACGAACGCATTCCACGTCGACCGCTGACGATTGGGTGCTTCGCTGGTGCATTCTGTGCAGTGTCGCCGTTGGCATTTATCCCCGGTCCTGTGCCGCGTCTTGTAGCGGTCGGAATTCTTGTCTTTCTCTTCCAAAACTTGCGGGTGGCATCGGATGCGACGATCCAGGCCAACGCGGCACCCGGGTCGTGCGGGCGAGTGTTTGCCGCCTACGACATCGCCTTCAATCTGGCTTACGTGGTGGGCCTCGTTGGTGGTCTAGCGATCGCGTCGAACTTTTCGGTTGAGGCCGCTCTCGGTGTCGTCGGCCCGTTGTACCTCGTCGGCGCCGTCGCCTTCTCGTTCCTCGAACGTGAGGAATCTCGGCGAGGTCAGGTGCAGTTTTTGTTAGATCCTGCGCCGAAAAACGATGTTCTCTCGCACAACGCGCCATCCAACGAGCGTGAACGCATTGAAGATGGTTGCAACAACGATGAAGGCGCCGGCGGTTCCGCGATCCCACGCGAAGTGGCGTAACAGCATCCCCACTGCGACGGTGGAAATCCAGACCGCTATTCCCGTCGAAACCGCGGTCGGTGTCTTCCATGCGCGAGTTCCGATCCAGCCGGCAACGAGACCGATGAGGAATGGTGCAACCGTCGAAGCGATACCGGTCGCATTCTCGTCGGTGTTGTGATTGCGTGTACCAATGACGATGAACAAGACGACGAGCGCAACGTCAGCGACAAATGGGAGAACTCGGTTCTTCATGTCTCGATTCCCGGTGTGTAGTGGTTCAAGAAGCGGGTAATTGCACACCGAGAACCCCGGTTAGTTTTCGTAGTACTCGCGGCCGAGGTGGGTGATCTGGTCTTCGCCCATCATCCAGCGCAGCGTGTTCTTCAACTTCGTCAGCTGAATGAACAAGTCGTGTTCCGGATACAGACCCGGAGCAACCTGCGGGCTCTTGTAATAGAAGCTCAGCCACTCTTGAATGCCGCCGAGGCCGGCGCGCTGCGCTAGGTCGGAGTACAGCACCAAGTCGAGTGCGAGCGGCGCGGCGAGAATCGAGTCGCGGCAGAGGAAGTTGACCTTGATCTGCATCGGATAGCCCATCCATCCGAAGATGTCGATGTTGTCCCAACCCTCTTTGTTGTCACCACGCGGCGGGTAGTAGTTGATCTGAACCTTGTGGAAGACGTCGCCGTAGAGATCGGGGTTCTTCGTCGGCTCGAGGATGTCCTCGAGCACTCCGAGCTTCGACTCTTCCTTGGTCTTGAAGTTCTCGGGCGCGTCGAGAACCTCGCCGTCGCGGTTGCCGAGAATGTTCGTGCTGTACCAACCTGACAGACCAAGCTGACGAGCCTTCACCATCGGCGCGAGAACGGTCTTCATCAGCGTTTGGCCGGTCTTGAAGTCCTTGCCCGAAATCGGGATGTTGCGCTCGGTGGCGAACTGGCGCAGGCACGGCATGTCGACCGCAAGGTTCGGTGAACCGTTCGCGAAAGGAACGCCCTCGAGCAACGCGGCGTACGCATAGAGCATGGACGGAGCGATGCGCTCATCGTTTGCGTCGATGGCCTTTTCGAATGCCTCGATGGTGGAGTGCACCTCGCAGGGCTCGATGTAGACCTCGGTGCTGGCGCACCAGATCATGACGAGCCGGCTGACACCCTTCTGGTCGCGGAAGCGGTTGATGTCCTCGCGGATGGCGTTCAACATGGCGCGCTTTCCGATATCGCCCATCGTGTGCTCGCCTGTCAGGTTGCGGGCGTACTTGCGCTCGAATGCGGCCTTCATCGGACGGATGTCGCGCAGAACCTCGGAGATGGCCTCGATGTGCTTGCCCTGTTCCAACACGCCGGCGCGCGAGGCGGCAACGTAGGCGTCGTCGGGGAACACGTCCCATGCGCCCCACACGATGTCCTCGAGCTTGGCGAGCGGCACGAAGTCCTTGATGAGGGGCGAGCGGCCGTCGGTGCGCTTGCCGAGACGGATCGTGCCCATCTGGGTCATCGAACCGATGGGCAGTCCCTGGCCGCGCTTGGCCAGTTCGACGCCGGCAATCAGCGTGGTGGTGACGGCGCCGAGGCCGATGACGAGAACGCCGAGCTTGCCGTCTGCGGGGGCGATGGCTGCGGGCGATGGGGTGGTGGTCGACATGTGACAGGCCTCCTGGGGCTCAGGGTAGACAGGCTAGGGGAATGGCTCGGGGCCGCATGGTTCCCGCCCGTATCGTGTCCCGCATGCCCGCCGCCGCCGATCCCCTGATTCTCGACGGCATTGCCCTGCGTGACCTGATGGTGAAACAAATCGCAGCGCGCATGGCTGCCGCTGGCCACCCGGAAGTCTGCCTGGCCACCGTCCTCGTCGGAGACGACGGCCCGAGCCACACCTACGTCCGCAACAAGCACAAGTTCGCTGCCGCAGCAGGCCTGCAGAGCAAGAACGAAGTTCTCCCCGCGACCGCTTCCCAGACGCAGGTCGAAGACCTTGTTGGTCGGTTGGCCGCCGACCCGGCCGTGCACGGCATCCTCGTTCAACAGCCCCTGCCCGCGCATCTCGACAACGACGCGGTGCTGCATCTCCTCCCTGCAGAGAAAGATGTCGATGGTTTGACCACGGGCTCACTCGGACGCCTGGTGCGTGGCGAAACCGGCCTCGTGCCGTGCACACCACTCGGCGTGTTGCGCCTGCTCGAGCACTACAAGATTCCCACCGCCGGCCGCCACGCGGTGATCGTCGGTCGTTCGACTCTTGTCGGCACGCCGCTCGCACTTCTGTTGTCGCGCAAGGGAGTCGACGCAACTGCAACGATCGCGCACAGTCGTACGTCGAACCTTGCCGAACTGTGCAGGTCGGCCGACATCGTCGTTGGCGCGAGCGGTCAGGCACGCATGATCGGCGCCGAACACTGCAAGCCGGGTGCGACGCTCATTGACGTCGGCATCTCGCGCACCGAATCAGGCATCGTGGGCGACGTCGACTTTGACACGGTGAAGGGCATCGCCGGGGCAATCACTCCCATGCCGGGTGGAACCGGGCCGATGACGATCGCATGTCTGCTCGAGAACACCCTCACCGCCGCCACGCTGCAAGGCGTTCACCTCTGATCAGTCGAGACTTCCGACCAGTTTCTTCAGGGCTTGTTGAGATTCGTCATCGGCGTACGCACGCAATTTTGCCAACGACTTACGGCGAGCCTGACGCCTCACCTCATCGATGGGGTTGAGAACGATTCCGATGGAGATAACCGTGTCGGGAACGTCGCTGTGTGCAAGTCGTCGACCCACCGACCACAACTCGTTCGAGAACATCACAGCATCTTGGTGCCGGCCGATAACGGATTGCAGTTCAGCGACTGTCTCTACGAATTTTTCCAATTGTCGTGAGTGAAAGTGATCGCGAGTCATCTCGAGTGAATAGCGCAGCTTCTTCAGGTCCTTCCGCGCTTGATGCAGTACTTCGTCGGGCGCCAAGTCGGACAGCGAGTTCGATACTGCGAGCACGCGCTTGTTGATTCGTCGAATCGCTTTGCGAACCACATCGTCGGCCTTCGCTGACGTACCGGGCAGCGACGCGAGAGCCCGGAGTGCATCCGCAAAAGTCTCGGACTCCTCACCCTGTAGGAACTCTCGGATGATCTTGTACTCAGCCAGTCGGTTCTCGTTCACCCGCGAGAGAACCGGTCCGAGGTTGACCACGACCTCGGGATCCAGACCGAAGGTGATGTCCCTCCAGTGCTCGATGAACACGTCGAGGTTGCGGGCGCGTCCCGTGAGATACGACAGGCGCGCCCCGGCGTGGCGGGCTTCGTTCACTTGTTCGGTTGCGTACGAGTCCCTCGTCAAGACCAGCAGCGATCGAGCAGAGCGCACCGCGACACGCAGCTCGTGCAACTTCTCGGGGCTCGGTTCCGAAACGAACGACTGGCGACGACCCTCGACCAAATCTGCCAAATGAGCGCACAAGCCGCGCAATTCTTCAATTGTCAGTGGATTTACCACGAACCAACCCTACGCGCCGGAAGTAAACGGACGTTGAACACCTGGCATGCGAGAAATGTACGTGTTGCGCCGCCTCAGGCGGCAACGAGCGAGATCACCAAGCCAGCGAGGTGACCCCGTGCCGCCGCACGCGTCAATCCGTGCTGAGAGGTGAATTGATCCCACGACTCGAACGACAGGCACACGTCGATTTGTGCGAGCAGTCGTTCATCGCCGGACACTTCACGCGGGAACGTCGCGGCGACTTGTTCGCGCATCGCTCTGTGCAGGCGGTTCAGGTTGTTTCGGACGAGTGGCGAGGTTCGTGCCGTACGGTGCACGTTCACGGCTCGGCGGACCGGAGCGATGATCGAGTACATCTCGTCACGTGCAGCCGCCAGTCGATCGACACGTTCCGCAATCGGAACAAGAGGGTCGATCGGTGCAAGATGAGGGTTGATCGCATCTGCTTGTCGTGCGGCCACCTCGGCGTAGACCGTTTCAAGATCTTCGAAGTGCTGGAACACCGACCGTGTCGACACGCCTGCACGCTCGGCGATTGCGCGTGCACCGGTGTCGCCATGACCTTCGCGCAGCAGGTCGTACAACGCGTCGATGATGGCTTCGCGAGTGCGCGCACCGCGCGCGGTACGACCGTCGATTCGTTCGATTTGTTCGTCGACCGACGTCGAGTTGTCAGGCGCCACGTGCGATGAAGTCGTTGACGACCGCAGCCAACTCTTCGCCTTTGTCTTCCTGAATGAAGTGTCCGCCGCCGGCGATGGTGGTGTGCGGCTGGCCGGTTGCGCCCGGAATCAACTTCTGGAAGTGGCGATCTGTACCAGCAGTGATCGGATCGCTGTCGCCGAACGCGGTGAGGAACGGCTTGTTCCAATCCATCAAGACCTTCCACGCCGCGCGGTTCGGTTCGGCCGACGGATCATCGGGGGATGCAGGAACGAGCGTCGGGAAAATTCGCGCACCGGCCTTGTAGGCATCGTCGGGGTAGGGGGCGTCGTATGCGGCGACGTTGTCCGCACCGATGGGTCGCGATGCGCAACCGCCCTGCACGATGTTGCCGACGTTGAAGTCGGGCGTCGTCTGGCTGTACTCGCGCCACGCGCGGAACGCGGCGCCCGGGTCGCGGTCCCCGGTGGGGAGAAACGTGTTTGCGGTGACGACGCGCGCGAACCGATCGGGGAACGCGGCGACCAGTCGTAGGCCGATGAGGCCGCCCCAGTCCTGACAGACCAGCGTCAGGTTCGACAGGTCGTTAGCGACGAGCCAATCGGACATCCATGCAACGTGGCGTTCGTAGGTGTAGTCAGCCATCGCGGCTGGTTTGTCGCTGCGGCCGAAGCCGACGAGGTCCGGGGCGATGACGCGATGGCCCGCCGCAACGAAGCTGCGAATCATCTTGCGGTAGAGGTATGCCCATGAGGGTTCGCCGTGCATGCACAAAATCGTGTGCGCCGCGGTTTTCGGACCTTCGTCGATGTGGTGAACCCGTAGCACCGACCCGTCACCTGACGGAATGTCGGTGTACACGGGGGGATAGGGCCACTCGGCCAATCCTTCGAAGCGGCTGTCGGGTGTGCGCAGGATTTCCATGAATTTGCACCGTAAGTGCAAAAACATCCTGAGTCAAGAGCCGGTTGCGCAACGCCGTCGGGCGTGGCAGACTCAAATCTGTGACAAACGGACGCGCGCTTCGCCCTGAAATTCAGGTGGTAGTAACTCCGTAGGCGCACGTCCCATAACACGTACGCCTGGGCTCCCTGCGGGGGGCCTTTTTTGTTGCCCAAAAATCCCCGGTTTTCGCAGATTTTTTGCCGAAACCAACCGAAATCTCCCGCCAGCCAATTGACTTAACCAAATTCCGAGGAGGAACACATGAAGATCACCGGTGCCGAGGCCCTCATCAAGGCCCTCGAAATGGAAAAAGTCGACGTCATGTTCGGCTATCCGGGCGGCTGCATTCTGCCCGCCTACGACCCGCTGCTTCAGTCGCCGATTCGCCACATCCTCGTGCGTCACGAACAGGGTGCCGGTCACATGGCCGAGGGCTATGCCCACGTCACGGGCCGCCCGGGCGTCGCCATGGTCACGAGTGGCCCCGCCGCGACGAACCTCGTCACGCCCCTGTGCGATGCGTACATGGACTCGATTCCGATGGTTGCGATCACCGGCCAGGTGTCGACGACCGCGATCGGAACCGACGCGTTCCAGGACTGCGACACGGTCGGGATCACGCGAAGCATCACGAAGCACAACGAGCTCGTCATGTCACCTGCCGACATTCCACTCGCCGTGCGTCAGGCCTTTCACATCGCCACCACTGGCCGCCCCGGCCCGGTGCTGCTGGATCTGCCGAAAGACGTGCTGCAGAACACGATGACGTGGCACTGGCCAACCGACGACGAAGTCGCCGCAAGTCTGCCCGGCTACAAGCCGAACACGAAGGGTCATCCGCGCATGATCAAGGAGGCGGCGAAGTTGATGCTCGCCGCGGAGCGTCCGGTGCTCTATCTCGGTGGCGGTGTCTTGAAGGCGCGCGCCGCGGAGCAGGTCAAGCAAATCGCCGAACTGTTGAACATCCCCGTCGTCACGACGCTGATGGCGCGCGGCGCATTCCCCGACAGTCATCCGCTGAACCTCGGCATGCCCGGAATGCACGGAACCGCTGCCGCCGTCACCGCTCTGCAGAAGAGTGACCTGTTGATCGCGCTCGGTGCACGCTTCGACGACCGCGTGACGGGCAAGGTCGCAACGTTTGCACCCGAGGCGAAGATCATCCACGTCGACATCGACCCCGCCGAGCAGGGCAAGGTGCGCAAGCCCGACGTTCCGATCGTCGGTGACTGCCGCGAGGTCACGAAAGAACTCGTGAAGGCATTGCGCGAACTGCTCGATGGTGGCGAGAAGCAGGCCGACGTCGGTCCGTGGCGCAGCCGCGTGTCGGGATGGCGTGAGCAATTCCCGCTCACCTACGAACAGTCCGAACCCGGCGAAGCCTTGAAGCCGCAGTACTGCCTCGAAATGCTGCGCGACAACGCGCCCGAAGACACGATCCTCGTGTCGGGCGTCGGCCAGCACCAGATGTGGTCGAGTCAGTACTGGAAGTTCGAAAAGCCGTACACCTGGGTCAACTCGGGCGGCCTCGGTACGATGGGCTTCTCGGTTCCGGCAGCCATCGGTGCGAAAGTGGGCTGCCCCGACAAGACCGTGTGGGCGATCGATGGCGACGGTTGTTTCCAGATGACCGCGCAGGAACTCATCACCGCCACACTCAGCAACGTTCCGATCAAGGTCGGCATCCTCAACAACTCGTACCTCGGCATGGTGCGTCAGTGGCAGGAAATGTTCTACGGCGAGCGTTACAGCGAGGTCGACCTCGGTGGTGGCGTGCCCGACTTCGTCAAGTGGGCCGAGTCCATGGGTTGCGTCGGCATTCGCGTTGATTCGCCCGAAGAAGTCGAGCCCGCCATCGAGAAGGCAAACTCGATCAACGACCGTTCCGTCGTCGTCGACTTCCGCGTCGCCGAGGGCGAGAAAGTGTTCCCGATGGTGCCGGCAGGTGCCAGCAACGACGACATTCTTCTGCCACCGTCGCAGACCCCAAAGAGGGAGTTCCTCCGATGAGCAAGCCCCGTCACCACATTCTTTCGGTTCTCGTCCAGAACAAGGCCGGAGTGCTTGCGCGCGTCGCGGGTTTGTTCGCTCGTCGCGGGTACAACATCTTCTCGTTGGCCGTCGCGCCGACCGAAGACCCGGAACTCAGCCGCATCACCATCGTCGTCGATGTCGAAGAGACGCCTCTCGAGCAGATCGTGAAGCAACTCTTCAAACTCATCGAAGTTGTCCGCATCTCGGAGCTCGACCCGTCACGTTCGGTTGAGCGCGAGCTTCTCATCGCAACGGTTCGCGCCGGTGCCGAGGTCCGTGGACAACTCGTCGAACTCGCCAACATCTTCGACGCGAAGGTCGTTGCAGTTGGCGTCGACGCACTCACATTGTCTCTCGAAGGTTCACCCGACAAGTTGGACGACTTCGAGGAACTCCTGCGCGGTTACGGCATCGTTGAACTTCAACGCACCGGCCGTATCGCGCTTCCCAAACTCGATCGCGAAGCACGCGTGCGTGCAGTGAAAGGAAAGGCAAGCTGATGGCAGCAAAGATGTATTACGACGGCGATTGTGACGTCAACATCATCAAGGGTCGCAAGGTTGCGATCATCGGGTACGGCTCGCAAGGCCATGCCCATGCTCTCAACCTGAAAGAAAGCGGCGTCCCCGTGGTAGTGGGTCTGCGCGAGGGTTCCGCCTCGGCAGCCAAGGCACAGGCCGCGGGTCTCACCGTGAAGAGCATCGCCGATGCGGCCAAATGGGCCGACGTTGTCATGCTCACCATGCCCGACACCGAGCAGAAGGCCACGTACACCGAGAGCATCAAGCGCTACATGAAGCCCGGCAAGGCCCTCGCCTTCGCGCACGGCTTCAACGTTCGCTTCAAGCGCATCAAGCCCCCGAAGGGCGTCGATGTCATCATGATCGCGCCGAAGGGCCCCGGTCACCTGGTGCGTCGTACCTACACCGAGGGCGGCGGCGTTCCGGCGCTCATCGCAGTCGAGCAAGACGCAACCGGTGGCGCCAAGGCACTTGCGTTGTCGTACGCATCGGCGATCGGTGGCGGCCGTGCGGGCAT
>SXZT01000011.1 GCA_005787785.1 Actinomycetota bacterium | reverse complement strand
GCCCGCCCTATTCACTGTCGCGTGCGGCTCAGCCGCCCGCCCTATTCACTGTCGCGTGCGGCGCAGCCGCCCGCGACTGCCGGAATGATCGTGACGGTTTCGCTGGCGGGAACCGGCGTGTCGAGACCCTGCAGGTAGCGCACGTCATCGTCGGCGACGAAAACGTTCACGAACTTGCGCAGTGCACCGGTGTCATCGAACAGGCGCTCGCCGAAACCCGGGTGCTTTGCCTCGAGATTGCGCAGCACTTCACCGAGGGTTGCTCCGTCGACCTGGACGGTGGATGCTCCGCCCGAGATGGGGCGCATGGTGGTGGGGATACGAACAGTTGCCATAAGGCTCACGCTATCGGCGGCACTTTGTCGCGCCACGGAGCTGCAGCCTCGATCTGCGATGCGATGCGAACGAGAACGTCTTCCCTGTTCGCCGCGGCGATGAACTGCACGCCCATCGGCAAACCGTCGCTGCTCCAATACAACGGCAGGCTGATGGCTGGCTGGCCGGTCACGTTGATCTGTGCCGTGAACTGCAGAATCGAACGCAGCCGCAGACCTGCTTCCGGACCGGTGAGCCAACCCAGCTTCGGCGGGGGCCCGGCAAGAGTCGGAGTGACGAGCAGGTCGTAACCCTGCGAACCGTCGGCGGGGGTCCACCAATCGAGCATGCGTCGCGACCACGCGTGCATCCAGTTCACCATCGCGATGTACTGCGTCGCGCTGATCGACTTGCCGATTTCGCGCATGAAGAGGTTGTCCATTTCGATGTCGTCTTCACCCACGGGGCGGCCGATGATGCGTTCCACGTCGACCAGACCCGCATCTGTTGCCACGGCGACGATTCCCGTGAACCTGTCGGCAAAGTCGGGGTCGCCCATCGCGGCAGGGTGCACATCTTCGACGATGTGGCCGAGCGACTCCAGCAACTTGCGGGCGCGCACCATCGACTCGCGTGTCTCGGGGTGGTCGACACCACCGTCCATCAACGGGTGGTCGAGAATCCCGATTCGAAGGAACCCAACCGGGCGTCCCACTTCTTCCATCAACGGCCGCGAGAACGGTGGTGCCGTGTACGGGTCGCCCGATTCGTAGCCCGACAGAATGTCGAGAATCAAGGCGGTGTCACGAACACTGCGTGTGACCACACCATCGATCGTGGCGCCCATCCACGACTCGCCCGCATCGGGACCTTTGCTGATACGACCGCGCGACGGCTTCAAGCCAACGAGCCCGCACTCACTCGCCGGGATACGAATCGATCCGCCCCCGTCGTTGGCGTGACCGATCGCGACGATCCGCGCAGCCACCGCAGCGGCGGATCCACCGGATGACCCTCCCGTCGAGTGACCGAGGTTCCACGGATTGTGCGCGGCACCGTACGCAAGCGGTTCGGTGGTGATGGTGCTGCCGAATTCCGGTGTGTTGGTACGGCCGATGATGACCGCGCCGGCACGACGCAACCGCCGCGTGATGTACGAGTCGACCGGCGCCACGTAACCAGCGTTCTTCAGTGCACGCGATCCCATGTGATGGGGTTCGCCCGCGATTGCGGCTTCGAGGTCCTTCACCACCACCGGCACGCCATGAAGAGGCGTGGTGATCGGCCCTGCGGACAATGCGGCAGCTTCCCGACTCGCCTTCTCGAAGCGCGGATGAATGATCGCATTCAATTTTGGATTGATGGCTTCGGCGCGAGCGATGGCCGCAGCCGTCAACTCGGCCGGCGACACCATTCCGCGGTGCAACGCACCGATCTGGTCGTTCGCATCGAGGTCGAGAAGGGAATCCACGTTTCCTGAACTCATGTCAGAACCCTACGCTTCCGCCATGCGCGTGCTCGCCGCCCTCGACAAGTTCCGCGGCACCGCGACGGCAAAGGAAGCGTGCAGCGCCGTCGGGCACGCCTGCTGGGAACTCGGTTTCGACTGTGACGAGGCGCCGCTTGCCGACGGCGGCGAAGGAACACTCGACGTTCTCGGCGGACCGAACCGCACCAGCTGGGTGACGGGCCCGCTCGGCGACACGGTCGAAGCGGCGTGGCGTCTGTCGCGCGACGTCGCCGTCATCGAGATGGCACGCGCATCGGGATTGCAACTCGTCGGCAGTGCGGAGAAGAACGATCCCGTCGCCGCGAGCACCACTGGTACCGGTGAACTCATCGACCAGGCGCTCGACGCGGGAGCAAAGAAGATCATCGTGTGCCTCGGCGGTTCCGCGACAACCGACGGTGGCTACGGCGCCGTGCGCGCGATTCACGCCCCCGCGCGCCTGAAAGCCGTCGAGTTCATCGTCGCATGTGACGTCACGACACACTTCACCGATGCGGCACGCGTCTTCGGTCCCCAGAAGGGTGCAAAACCGACACAGGTCGAACTGCTCACGGGGCGTCTCGAACGCCTACGTCAGATCTACGTCGAACAGTTCGGCGTCGACGTGGGCGGGATCGAAGGTGCGGGTGCAGCAGGAGGACTCGCCGGTGGCCTCGCGGCACTCGGCGCGCAGTTGGTTCCGGGCTTCGATGTCGTCGCCGACGAAATCGGTCTCGACGAACGGGTTGAACGCTGCGACATCGTCATCACCGGTGAGGGATTCCTCGATGAACAAAGCTTCGCCGGCAAGGTCGTCGGCGGAATGCAAGGACTCGCCGAATCCAAGCACAAACGTTTCGGCGCAATCGTCGGTGATGCAGACGTCAGCGTCGACTTTCCGATCGCGAACCTGACCGGGCTCTACGGTCTCGACGAAGCGACCATGAAGACACGCACGTCGATCGAACGCGCCGCCATGAATCTCCTGCAGCGCCTGACGGCGTAAAACGTCAGCCGGTGGTGGTGGTGGTTTCGGCGACCGGCGGAACAGTCGTGTCGGCCGCGGCCGGCACCTGGCCCGGTAGCGGCTTGCCAGCGAGGTCGGTGCCGAGCAGAACCATCACGCTTGCCTCGCCGATGTTGCCCGTCTCACTGGGCACCGGATCCGGCATCGGCGCAGTTTCGACGTTGCCGAGCGATGCAGCCACCGAGGCCGCGGCGGCTTCGCTTCCGGAGAAGTAGTACACCTTCGTCACGGTCTGCTTCGGAGTTGCGTCGCTCTTCGTGAGAGCGGGCTGGACGATGAAACCCAGACCCTGCAGCGCGACGGTCATGTCGCCCGCGGCACCCGATACGCCGGCGGCATTGACGACCTGCACCTTGAAGCCGGTCGTGGGTCCGCTGGGCGTGGTGGTGGTCGCACCCGCCATGGTCGTGTCAGTCACGAGGGTGGTGTCGGGAGCCGCGCTACCGCCGCCGTTGTCGCTGTCGTTGTTGATGTCGCGGAGAATGAAGAAACCAAGGATCACGGCAACGGCCGCGGCCACCAGGCTGGCTGTCGCGTTGAAGCCCTGGGGGCCACCAAGGCCGCCCGAACCACCGCGGCGTGCACCTGCTTGACGACTCATGACAACCTCCGTCTTTGTGAACGGTTCAAAACACCACCGTAGTTGGGAAAATGGAGCCGAGTGTGGGATTTGAACCCACGACCTACCGCTTACAAGGCGGTTGCTCTGCCACTGAGCTAACCCGGCGTGACCGGCTCCAGTCTACGGGCGGCGGTTCCTGAGAATCTCGTAGGTGGCCAAGGCACCTGCCGCCGACACATTCAGCGAGGACAACTGCCCCTCCATCGGAATCGACACGACAAGGTCACAACGTTCACGCACGAGTCGCGACACACCCTTGCCTTCTGCACCAAGAATCACGCACACGGGATCACGAGCGAGATCACCGATTTCGAACAGCGATCTGTCCGCAGCATCGTCGAGACCGATCGTCCACACACGTGCCTTCTTCATGCGTTCCATCGCGTTCGGCAAACCCGGCACGACCGCAATGTCGAGGTGTTCGATGGCGCCCGCCGCCGCCTTCGCGGCAGTCGGTGTGATGTGCACCGAGCGGTGTTTCGGCAGGATCACCCCGGTGACGCCCGCACCGTCGCAACAACGCAGCAACGCACCAAGATTGCCGGGGTCGGTGACACCGTCGAGCGCCACGAGAAACGGATTCACCTCGCCGCGCGGAACGAGTAATTCATCGAAGTCGGCCTCGGTAAGAGGTGCGGCGAAAGCAATCACACCCTGGGGTGCTTCACTGCGTGCGGTCTGTTCGATCTTCTTGCGTGCGACATCGAGAACCTGCACTCGGGCATCGGCCGCGAGTTCGCGGATGTCGTCGATGACGTCGGCTGCATCGATGTCACCGGCAATCCAAATCTCGCGCACCTTGCGTCGCCCCGCGATGAGCATCTCGCGAATGGCCTGACGACCTTCGACCTGCTCACCACCCAACGACTTTTCGGCATTCGACTTGCGCGGCGCGTCAACCGATCGTGATCGTCCTCCGCGCGCCGGTGCGCCACGTCCCTGGCCGGACCCTTGACGGGGTGACGGACGTTGTCCTCCGCGCCCTTGTGCGGGGCGTTGACCACCGCGCTGACCGCCCCGACGTGCTCCTTGTGCCATCGGGTCAGTCTCGCGTGACAACGGCCGAGGCAAAACATGCAATGCCCTCGCTTCGACCGATCGCACCAAGTCCTTCGGCTCGCCGACCCTTCACCGTCACCGGCGCCCCGGCTGCGCTGGAAAGGGCTGCCTGCATCGCATCACGAGCGGGCGCCAGCTTCGGGCGTTCGCACACCACACTGCAGTCGACATTGCCGATGTTCCAGCCGTCGGTGGCGAGCATCGACGCGACCGTACGCAGGATTTCGATCGAATCGGCACCTTTCCACTTCGGGTCGGTGTCGGGGAAATGCTGGCCGATGTCACCCAGGCCCGCAGCGCCCAACAACGCATCTGCAACTGCGTGCGCAATGACGTCGGCGTCACTGTGGCCAACAAGTGTGCGCTCGCCCGGAAACTTCTGTCCACCCAACACCAACACGCGTCCCGGGGTGGGGGTGTCCTCGAACCGATGGATGTCGAAGCCCTGACCAACGCGCACGATCATTTGCTCCACCGTTCCTGAACCCATGCAAGATCCTCGGCTGCGGTGATCTTGCGGTTGTCGGCTTCACCTTCCACGACGACAACGTAACCGCCGTGCGCTTCGACGACTGCCGCATCGTCGGTAGCCTCGGGCGACGACGCGTGCGCCGCGCGAAGTGCCACGGCACGAAAAGCCTGCGGCGTTTGCACGGCGCGCAGCGATGCCCTGTCGGGCGTCGACGTCACACGACCCGTCTGGTCGACGATCTTCACCGTGTCGGCGACGGCAATGCCCGGTACGGCTGCGTCGACTCCGTCACGGGCAACGGCCGCGATGACAGCCGCGAAGAGTTCCGCGCTGGCGAAGGGTCTGGCCGCATCGTGCACGCAGACGATGTCGGCCCCGTCGGGCACGGCGGTCAGGCCCCGACGCACCGACTCGCTGCGCGTCGAACCACCGGCAACGACCGCCGTGGCGCCATTCGGCGCGGCGAATGTCGGGTCGGTCGCGTGCTCGGCGGGCACCACGACGACGACCCCCGCGCTTGCCCGAGCGGCCGTCTCCACCGCCCAGTCGACCATGCGTCGTGATCCCAGTTCGCTGAACTGTTTCAAGCCACCGAACCTCTGGCCCGACCCCGCCGCGACGACGATGGTCCAAACTGTCGCTGGCGGTGCGGCCATGTGGTGGAGGGTAGTACCGTAACGGTTGTATGTCGCATGCTTCCGTGATCGCCGCCAGCGAGTTCTTCTCGGGCGCCAGCCCCGCCGTCATCGATGCGATCGCGGCACAGGCCGACGAAAAGACCCTCGTCCGCAACGACGTTCTCTTCAACGAGGGCGACGCCCCCGACGCTCTCTACATCGTCCTTTCGGGTCGAATCGCAATTGCCATCGACAACAAGCCGCTCGATTCCCGCGAAAGCGTCGTGGCCCTCATGATCGCCGGCGATTTGTTCGGCGACCTTGCGCTGCTCGACGGAGGCGCGCGTAGCGCTCTGGCGCGCGCACTCGAACCCTCCAAGGTTCTGCGCATTCCCTACAGCGCGGTCGAGCCGCAGCTTCGCTCGAACCCAGATCTGCTGTGGGCGGTGACCAAGGTCCTCGCCAAGCGACTGCGTGCCATGGACGAGGCACTCGCCGACAGCGTGTTCCTCGACGTCACCGGTCGAACGGCCAAGCGACTGCTCGAACTGTCGGGTGGCGCGGACGAGTTTTTGCTTCCCGTCACACAAGAAGAACTCGCCGGCATGGTTGGCGCATCACGCGAGCGCGTGAACAAGGCGATCGCCAGTTTCATCCGCCTCGGATGGCTCGAACAGCGCGACCGTCAGTACAAGCTGCTCAATCGCGCGAACCTTGAACGTCGCGCCAGCTAGTTACGCAGTTTCCAACCACGCGCGCGCACGGGCAAATGCGTCCGCCGCATCGTCTGCGCGATGCACCGGCCGTGACGGGTCGTGGGCAAACGCGTGCTCGGCCTCGGGGTACTCGACAACCGTCACGCCGATGTCGCGCAGCTGCGCAACTTGATCCACCGGCGTCCACGTGTCCTTCGACCCGATCACGGCGAGTACACGGTCGGCGTGGCCGCGGCGCAGATGGTCGAGCGGCTCTCCGTGCCCGGGTCCCTTCCACTGGTCGGGCAGCGTGATCATTCCGTAGAAGCTGACGATCCGCGCGAATCGGTCGCTGCGCGCCGAGTTGAAGCAGTACATCCCACCCATGCAAAAGCCCATGAGCCCGACGACTGGTGTTGCGAGCACATCGGCCGCCGCGTGTAGGTCGGCAAGATGGCGATCGTCGTCGATTCCGGCCACTGCGGCGTAGCGCGCGGCAACGTCGGCGTCATCGGCCGGTTGTGCTCCGGCGTACTGGTCGACCACGGCGACGGCCACTCCCCAGTCGCGCGACCACCGTGCCGCGAGGGCGTCGAAGTGCGGACGGATGCCGAAAATGTCGGGGGTGACGACGAGGCCGACGCGCGGCGTGTCGTCGGGTCGAACGACCTCGGCAGCGGTTCCGGAGGGCAGGGTGATGCGCATGCCGTGATTCTTCCATCGGTGAGACCCGCGGTGAGACCCACGCCCGCGGTCGCGGTGAGTGGTCGGGCGCACCATCGCGCGCATGCCAACACATGCGACATCACATTCCGTCTCCCCAACCGATGACCCTCTCATCCGCACCACGCGTACGGGTCCCCTCGTCAAGGGACTCCTCGCCGACTGGGAAGCCGCGACCCGCAGCCCGCGGGCCCTGCGACGGGCGAACTCGTGGGGCTTGCCCGGCGGGCCGGTGGCACACCTCGACGACATCGTCGTTCGCGCCGGGTTCGGCGGCCGCCACGACTGCGAGGACGCCGACACCTATCTATTGGAGCTGGTCCGACTCGCCGCCAACGACCGCCTCGCCGCACAGATCGTTCTCCATCGGGTGTTGCCGCCGGTCATTGCAATCGCTCGTCGGCGCGGACGGCGACACGTGGGCGGAATCGAGGGAGCCCTCGGCGACCTCGTCACGCAGGCCTGGTTCGTGATCTCCTGCTACCCCGTCGAGCGCCGTCCCCGGAAGGTCGCGTCGAACATCGTGCGCGACATCGAGTACTTCGAATTCGTGTCGGGACACCGCACTCGACGCACCAGGGTCGACTTCGTGGACCACGACTTCTTCGTCTCGGGCGACATGGGCACGCCACCGACGGGCATCTCGACTCCGCCCGAAGCCGACGATGTCCACAACTTCCTCATCGACCTTCAATCCCACGACGTGAGTCCGCTACGGATCACCATCATGCGCCTCATGTGTGACGGGTGGCAGGGCACCGACATCGGTCGACGGCTCGGCATGAACGAACGCACCGTGCGCTGGCACAAGGCAGCGGCTCTGAAGGCCGTGCCGTCGTGGGTCGAAGAGCTCAGGCCCGCTGACGCGAAGGATGGCGAACCAGATTGCGGTGTCGTGGCGTGAAGCGCCGCAATCGCAGGCTGTTCGTCACGACGAACACGCTCGAGAACGCCATCGCGAGCCCGGCCCACATCGGATTCAAGCGGCCACTTGCCGCCACCGGAATCGCCGCCGCGTTGTAGGCGAATGCCCAGAACACGTTTGCACCGATCGTGCGCAACGTCGCGCGTGACAGTTCGATCGAATCGGCCACGAGTCGCAGGTCCCCACTGACGATCGTGAGGTCGCTTGCCTGCATTGCGACATCGGTGCCGGTTCCCATCGCGATGCCGACATCTGCCTGCGCCAGTGCTGCTGCGTCGTTGACGCCGTCGCCGACCATTGCCACCGCATAGCCGCGTTCTTGTATCTCGCGGATGACGTTCACCTTCTCGTGCGGCAGGACTCCACCGCGGACGTGGTAGTCATCGGTTTCGATGCCGACCTGACGTGCGATCGCCGTCGCCGTCGCCTGCGTGTCACCCGTCAGCAACACCGGCGCCATGCCCATCTTGCGCAACAGTTCGATCGCTTCGACCGACGTTCCCTTCGGGGCATCAGCCACCACGCACACCGCACGCGCCTGGCCGCCCCAGGCCGCCACCACCGCCGTATTGCCCTGTTCGCGGGCTTCGGCCAGCGCTGTCCGGAGAGGCCCGGGCACGAGGATCAGTTCACCTTGCAAGAGACGTTCCTGGCCGACGATGACGGTGACTCCGTCGACGACTCCGCGTGCCCCCATTCCGGCGAGCGCATTGAACTGTTCGACGCGCGGCAAATCGCCGAGTTCACGCAGTGCCCCCTTCGCGATCGCTTTTGCGATCGGGTGCTCACTCGCAAATTCGACCGCTCCGATGAAGCGCAGGGCGTCGCGTCGTTCCACTCCGGATGCGCACACGACATCACGCAGCTGCATCACGCCGGTGGTGACGGTGCCCGTCTTGTCGAACACCACCGTGTCGATGCGTCGTGTCCCCTGCAGCACGTCGACACCCTTGATGACGACGCCCATCTGCGCCGCACGTCCACTTCCCACCATCAGTGCAGTCGGAGTGGCGAGACCCAGTGCGCACGGACAGGCAATGATCAGAACCGCGACGGCCGACGTGAATGCTTTCGCCGTGTCGCCGTCGACGATCAACCAGCCGAACAACGTGATCACCGAGATCAACAAGACGGCGGGGACGAACCATGCGCTGATCCGGTCGGCGAGGCGTTGCACCGGCGCCTTCGTGGCCTGTGCCTCGCGCACCAGTTTCGCCATCTGCGCAAACGTCGTGTCGGCACCGACGCGGGTGGCACGGACGAGCAGTCGCCCGGTGAGATTGATGGTGGCACCCGTGACGGCATCGCCCGGTGCCACATCGACCGGCACGCTTTCCCCCGTGAGCATCGCGACGTCGATCGACGATGTTCCGTCGACCACTTCACCGTCTGCTGCGAACTTCTCGCCGGGCCGCAGGACGAGAACGTCACCCACAGCGACGCTCTTGGCGTCGATCTGCACTTCCTTGCCGTCGCGCATGATCGTCGCCGACTTGGCACCGAGTGCCAACAGCGCGCGAAGCGCATTCCCGGCGGAACGCTTGGCCCGCGCCTCGAGATAGCGACCGCACAGAATGAAAACCGTCACCGTCGTGGCGACTTCGAAATACACGTGGTAACCATCGCCGTGGTCCATGCCGAGCATCGAGCCCATCGAGCCCCACATCCGGGCCGCGTCGCCCCACACCAGCGCCCATACCGACCACGCGGTCGCAGCAATGACACCGATCGAAATGAGCGTGTCCATCGTTGCGGTGCGGTGCCGCAGGTTCACCGCGGCGGAACGGTGGAAAGGCCACGCACCCCAAGTGACGACCGGTGCGCTCAGCAACAACGCCCACCATTGCCAGTTGCGGAACTGCCAGGCCTCGACCATCGAGAACAACGCGACGGGCAGCGCCAAGACCAGTGACACCAGCAAGCGGCGGCGTAGCACGCCAAGGTCTTCCTCGTACTCCTCGTCGCTCGCGCCAAGTTCCGTCGACTCTGCGTCACGCACCTCGGCGCCGTAACCGATTTCCTCGACTGCACCGATCAATCGGTCGACCGGAATACCGCGCAGCAAATTGATCGTCGCGGTTTCGGTCGCGTAGTTGACCGCCGCTTGCACGCCATCGATCTCGTTCAGGTGCTCCTGAATGCGCGCAGCACAGGCGCCACACGTCATGCCCGACACGGACAGTTCGATCGAGTTCGGGGTCTCCACCGTGGTCATAGTGCATCACCGCCGAAATTGGGGGTCCGCTTGGCCAGAAATGCGGCGATGCCCTCTTGTGCGTCGGGGGTCGTCGCCGCAGCGGCCATCATTCCCACCGCGTAGGAATAAGCGTCGTCCTGCGACATGTCGATCTGTCGGTAGAACGCCTGCTTGCCGAGCCCTTTCGAATGCGCCGACCCTCGCGTTGCGCGCGCCAGCAAGTCGTTCACCGCATCGTCCAGTTGATCCGCGGGCACGACAGCATTCACGAATCCCCACTGCAGCGCGGTGCGGGCATCGATCGCGTCACCCGTGAGAGCCATTTCAAGTGCGCGCTTGCGACCGAGGTTCCGCGCGACCGCGACGAGTGGCGTGTGACAGAACAATCCGCCCTTGCCGCCGGGAATCGCAAATGAAGCGACATCGGATGCGACAGCTAGATCGCACGTCGCCACCAACTGGCAACCAGCAGCGGTCGCGAGCGCATGCACGCGGGCGACGACAACTTGCGGAATCGACTGCACGATCTTCATCATCCTCGTGCAGGTGTCGAACACCTCGTATGTCGCCGCGTAGTCGACGCCCAACATGTCGCCGAAGTTGTGCCCTGCCGAGAACACCGGCCCCTCGGCTGCCAGGACGACGCCCGACGCATCCGTCTTGCCGGCCGCGGTGAACGCCTCGGTCAGCTCGCGCAACACCGGCAACGACAGGGCGTTGCGCTTCTCGGGACGATTCAGCGTGATGCGAACCACGGCCCCCGAGCGCTCGTAGAGCACGTGTTCTCCCATGCCTCTATTCTGCCCGCCATGGCCCCTCGCCCCTCGAAAATCTGTGTCACATGCGGTCTTCCGTTTACCTGGCGCAAGAAATGGGAGCGCGACTGGGAGCACGTGAAGTACTGCAGCGATGCCTGCCGACGGGGCAAGCCTCGGTCGGCCCGCTGACACGGCATTTCCTGCCGCGCACTAGCCTCGCCTCCATGGGGACCGACGCGACACTCGAGAAGCACCTCGCCGCACACCCCGACGTTCTCGAGCAGCTGAATCTTGCCCGCGATGCAGCATGGAGCGTCACCGACAATCGACTTCTCGGTCTCTGCGAGCAGCGAATCCGCGAGATCCTCGGAGTGGCCGAATCGACGCAACTGGCGAATTGGTATGCCGACGCGTCACTGTCGAAAGCGGAGAAGGCCTGCCTCGCCTTCACCGAGGAATACATGATCGACGTTGCGAGTCTCTCCGACGAGTCGGCTGCTGCCGTACGCGATGAACTTGGTGACCAGGCATTGGTCGACTTCGTGTCGTCACTTCTCGTCATCGAGCAACGTCAGCGCATCGCCCTCACCTGGGCAACCGTCTTCGGAGACACGAAGTGAGCGACCGCGTTCCTCGTGTTGCTTCCGGCACCTACGCCGCCGTACCTCTCCGCAAGCCACTCGGCGACTGGCAGGCCGCCGTCGTGCGCATGTCGAATCTCGATCCGATCACGACCGAGATCATTCGCATGCGCTGCGCGGTGTATCACGATTGCAAGACTTGACTGAGTGTCCGCTTGGCGGTCGCCAAGCAGGAAGGT
>SXZT01000010.1 GCA_005787785.1 Actinomycetota bacterium | reverse complement strand
GCAGGTACGGGTCGATCTTGGCCATGAGATCACCCGGGAGAAAGCCGAGACGCTCACCCGCTTCGACGGCGGGACGCGTGAGAATGATGCGTTGCACCTGCTTGGCCTGCAGCGCCTGCACTGCCATCGCGACCGCGAGCCAACTCTTGCCCGTGCCGGCGGGTCCAATACCGAAGGTGATGACGTTCTCCCGAATCGCATCGACGTAGCGCTTCTGGCCGGCAGTCTTCGGCTTGACGGAACGACCCTTGGCCACGCGAACAATTTCGTCCGACAGCACCACGCTCGGACTTTGGTCGCTGCGCACCATGTCGATCGACCGTCCGACGACTGTTTCGTCGAGTGGCTCACCGTGTTGGAGAAGGTGTACGAGTTCTTCAAAGAGCCTGCCGACGACTTCGGTACGTCCACCCTCGAGGTGAATCACGTTGCCGCGTACGGAAACGTCGGTCTCGGGGAACGCTCGCTCGACCAATCGGAGATTGCCGTCGCGTAGACCGAGTAGGTCGGCCATCAGGTGTGCGCCGGGGACGACGACGTCAACCGACCGGGCGCTGGAGAACGTGTTCGACATCTCTCCCTTCACGGTATCGGGGCTGCGCCGGGAAACTGATCGCGTAGTACCTCTGCACCGAAATTGGCACCAATTCCGCCTCGGAGACCATTCGGGCGAGACGCAACAGCAGTTCTGCCGAACCGCCGGTGTCTTTTGGCTGGTTCACTTCGGGCGTATCGAAGACGAGAAGAGCACCCTCCTCCGCCTCGACGGCGAGACATTGCTTGCCCAGATGGACGACGGCCCCACGTGCCACGTAGTCGGGGTCGACGACCGCCCACACGACGTAGTGAACCTGGCCGGCTGCGAATCGTTCGGGGAAGTTCTTTGCGAAGAACTGCTCGGACAACCAGCGTGTCGCCCGCACGTCGGTGGAGATGACGGTCATCGCGACCGGGAGTTCGGCTTCCCAGACGACCCACACACGGTTGATCGGCGAACGCAACTGTGCCGTGAACTCGACGCGATCGAGCATCTCGTGAGTCACTGTGCTCTCCACAACGGGCAGGTACGCACGCGAGTAGAGAACCCACAAACGATCGATCAGCGTCGGATCAAAAACCGCGGAATGTCGCGTGACGTGCATGGAGGCTCGAGTCGGGTCAAACTCCACCCACCAACAGATTAGTTGGTCCACCCCTGCAAAAGCGTGCATGTGTACGCTCAAAACCCAGTGCGCACAAGCTTTTCACGCCTGGCCTGGGTTCTCGTCGCCGTTGGTCTGACCGGCGGCGTTCTGCACGCCCTCGTCCGCGACGCGGACGTCAACGATGCCGTCTACCTCGCGGCCACCGTGCAACTTGCAATTGGTGTCGTCGCGGGTCTTGTGACCCACCGCCCGTCGGCCTCGACGTGGTCGTTCGTACTTGCCATCGCGATTTTTTTGACCGTGGCGCAGATCCTCGACGCCAGCGGCAACGGCACAGCGTGGCGCATCGCCTCGGAGACGGGATTCCTCGCGGTTCAGTTGACACTCGCCGTCGCACTTCTTCTCGTGACGGTGCGACGTAGCGGCGCCTCGCTCGTGCGATCCCTCGGTGACGCGCTGATCGTCGCTCTCGGAACGTGGATCCTCATTTGGGTTTTGCTCATCCAGCCTTCGATCGACGCGATCGTCGAGCCGAACGTCGTGACCGCACTACGCAGCTTGACGCTCGCAACCAGCACAGTTGTTTTGTTCTTGCTTGCGTCATTGTTGTTCTCCGACGCCCACCGCACCTCGGCGGTTTGGTTGCTCTCGGGCGCGATCGGGCTTTCGCTCGTTGGTGACCTGCTCTATGCCATCAACAAGTCCGGCCATCTCGACGTGGCCACACGTTTCTCGAACGCACCGTACGTCGCGTCTCTCTTCCTCGCCTCGGCAACGTTTCTCCACCCGTCGGTACGGGGTCTCAACCAGCGGGGCTCAATCCGTCTCCGACGACCCGTCTTCGGGCGGCTCGTTCTCACGACCCTCGCCCTCATCTTCCCGCTCGTCGTCGTGTCGACAATGGACCCCGCCGACCGACTTGATCGCGTGGTGCGAACCGTATCGCTGTTCGTTCTCGCGGTGGCGGTCACCGCGCGGGTCGTCCAGGCCGTCCGCGACAATGCACGCTCCCAGGCTGTGCTCGTAGAGATGGCGCAAACCGATCCGTTGACGGGCCTGCCGAATCGCAACCTCAGGCTCGACCACATCGCCGATTCTCTCGAACGCTCGTGGCGTGCCGACAGGCGACCGACGGTTCTCTTCATCGACGTCGACAGGTTCAAGAACATCAACGATTCGCTCGGCCACGGAGCCGGCGACGACGTGCTGCAGGCGGTCGCGAGGCGGTTGCGCAACACACTTCCCGAACGCGCCAGGGTCGGACGCATCAGCGGTGACGAGTTCGTGGTTCTCGACCCGGAGTCGCGCACGACGGGCGATGCGGTTCATCTGGCCGAGCGCGTCCTCGCCGCGTTCCACGAACCGTTGCAGGTGCAGTCCGGTGATGTGTTCGTTTCCGCAAGCATCGGCGTGGCGCTCGCCTCCCCCACCGGATCGCTCACGGCCGAGGAAGTGCTGCGCAATTCCGACACGGCGATGTACCGCGCAAAGGATGCGGGACGCAATTGCATCGCCGTCTTCGACGACTCGATGCTCGAGCGCGTTACTCAACGCCTCTCCGTCGAGACTGCCCTCTACCGGGCCCTGGAGCGACGCGAATTACGCCTCGTCCACCAGCCGATCATCGACGTTCAACTTGGTGACGTCGTCGGGTTCGAGGCGCTCATGCGCTGGGAACAGGAGGACGGCACGACCGTCTCTCCCGCCGAG
>SXZT01000079.1 GCA_005787785.1 Actinomycetota bacterium | reverse complement strand
GATGCGCAATCTCGACATCGACGACAGCCGCGAGAAGCTCGACGTCTACCGCAAGACCGGAACTCTCGGTGCGGGTGGACTGCTGGCCCTCGGCGGCACCGGCGACGACTGATCAACCGGCAACGACGCGCGCCGCGATGCCGGCGACGAGTGCCGTGCGGAACGGAATCGTCTCGACGATCACATGCTCGCTCACCCCGTGAGCACCGCCGCCCACCGCGCCGAGACCATCGAGGGTCTTCACGCCGATCGCCGCGGTGAAGTTGCCGTCGGACCCGCCACCCACCGAGACACCGTCGATTTCGCGGCCGTCGATCTCGCGCGCCACCTCGCGGGCGAGTGCAAAAAGTTCCGCTGACATCGATTCGTGCATCGGCGGACGATGGAGGCCGCCGGACACCGTGATCTTCGCCCCGTCCACGACGGGACGTAGTGCATTCATCAACGACTCGACACGGGCCTTCTCCTCGGGCACCACGACCCGCGCATCGACGAGAATCGATGCGCGATCAGGCACGGTGTTGTCGGTCGTGCCCGCGGTGGCCACGGTCGGCGTCACCGTTGTACCAAGCTCGGGTCTGCCGAAACCGTTGATGACCTGCACCTGGTGGGCCAACTCGACGAGTGCGTTGATTCCCTTTTCGGGTTCCAGACCCGCATGCGACGCACGGCCCTCGATCGACACCTCGAACGTGCCGGTGCCCTTGCGTGCGACCTTCAGTGCGCCACCATCGGCGCTCGGCTCGAGTACGAGCACGGCATCGATGCCGCGAGCAAGGTCTTCGACAAGGCCCCGACTGGTCTTCGAACCAACCTCTTCGTCGGCGGTGAACAACATCGCGACGTGCGAAGGATCGACCCCCGATTCGCGGAGAATTCGCGTTGCGTGCACCGCCTGCACGATGCCGGCCTTCATGTCGAACACACCGGGTCCACGCAGCACACCGCCGTCGATCGTGAATGGTCGCTCATCGAGCGACCCCGCCCGATGCACTGTGTCGTGATGTCCGAGGAACAGCACCGCCGGGCGCGACGAGGCACGCACCACCACGTGCGGGCCGGCGGACGAGTCAACCAGTTCGGCGATCAAACCCGTCTCGCGTTCGATGAGCTCCGCGACGCAACGCGCACTGGCCGCCACGCGATCGACGTCGCGCGACGGCGACTCGACGGACACGAGGCGACCGATGTCCACCACGGCGTCGTCGAGCGACTCGGTCGCTGCGACGAGGAAGGGATGCACGTGGAAAGAATAGGGTGCGCAAATGGAATTCATCGCCAATTTGATGGACGCCGAACTTGACCCCGTCGAGTGGGCCTGCGTGCGAGAAAACGAGGGGTGGCACGTCCTTGGCTGCGCCGATCACTTCTTCAGCCCCAGCAAGACCTACCCACACGTGTGGGTGACGCTCGCCGCCATGGCATTGGCCACCACGAAGGTGAAACTCACCACGTCGTTTGCCAACAACCTCTTTCGCTCACCCGTCGAATTCGCGCAGGCCTCACTACAGATGCAGCGCATCTCGCGCGGCCGTTTCGAGGCGGGCCTCGGCGCGGGTTGGGAAAAGGCAGAAGCCATCGGAGCCGACATCGACTACCCGGAGCCGGCCGTCCGCGCCGAGCGGTTCATCGAGGCGGCAAAGATCGTGCGCCAGTTCTTCGATACCGGCGCCTGCAGATTCGAGGGCAAGCACTACGACATCGACGTACCCCGCCTCGGACCAATCCCGGCCGAGGGTGCGCCTCCCCTCGTCTGCTCGCTCGGCGGCCCGCGCACGATCCGCAACATCGCACCAATCGCCGATCGTGTCGAGGTGAAGTTGATCTCCAACATCACCCGCGACGGAGCGGTGAATCTTCCCGCGATGGCGGGCGTGCCCGAATCCCACCTGCACGACCTCGTGAAACAGATCCGGGACGTCAACCCCACGGTGCCGCTCAGTGTGTTCATTCTCTGTTCGGCGGGTGATGACGAACGTTCGAAGGGAGTCGAATCCCTGCTCGGCGACTCGTTCCTTGGCGGCTTCTACGGTGCGCCGGGAAAGGTTGCGGCATCGATGGTTCGGCTTGCCGAGGCCGGCATCGATCGCATCGAAGTCAGCCCCTTCACCGAGACAAGTTTCGCCGCGCTCGCAAAAGAACTGTTCTGATCAAATCGTCGTGACAGCCCGCGAATAGTCGAGCCGCGGCAGTCGGTCGAACCAGGCGTTGTCGCCCGGTTTGCCGACGTTCATCACCATGATCGTTCGCAGGCCGGTTCCCGCCAAGAGGTCGGCGTCGATCCCCGCGGTGTTCACGCCCAGCATCGGTCCCGCAGCAAGGCCGAGTGCACGCACACCAACGATGAAGTAGCCCGCCTGAAGCCACGCCTGCGACAACGCAAACTGGGTGCGGTAGCCCTCGTCGGCGAACATGTCCTTCGCGCCGGGAAATATCGGGAAGACCTCGGGCAGGGTCTCGTGAAAGTTCAAATCGGCGGCGACGACCACAACGAGCGGAGCCATCTCGGCTTTCGGCTTGTTGCCGTCGAACAGATGGCCGACGACCTTTGCTTTTGCTTCCGCGCTGCGCGCGAGCACCAGTCGCATCGGCTGGGTGTTCATGCTCGTCGGGCCCCACTTCGCCAGCTCGTACAACGCTTCGATCTGTGCATCGGACACCGGGGCGTTCGAAAAGGTGCTGGCCGTGCGGGCCTGAGCGAAGAGGAGATCTTGCGTTTCTGAGTTGATTGCGTACATATCCGTGAACACTAACAACATGTACTTGCGCTCGCAACTAATTGACTCGGGAACCTTCGCCGCGTGCGTGGCGGCCACGACCTGTCAGAATGACAAAATGTCGGGGGACACGATCGAGCAAGCGTCGATCGACGAGACGACCCCGCGTATCGCAACTCTCGGTCTCGCGACGTCGATGCTCGGTATGACCGCACTTCCCTTTGCGGTCACGGGCACCAACCTCGGAGTCCCTTTGATCAAGGCCGACTTTGATGCGAGCCTCTCGACCCTGTCGTGGGCCCTCTCGGGCTACTCCATCGTTCTCGCCGCACTCACGATGCTCGGCGGCACGCTCGCGGCACGCATCGGTACGTTGCGCGCCTTTCAAACCGGCATCGCAATCTTCGCACTCGCTTCACTGATCTGTGTCTTTGCGCCCAATGCGGCCGTTCTCGTCGCAGGACGCGTGCTGCAGGGCATTGGTGGTGCCTTCGTTGTTCCCGCATCGGTGTCGGTCGCCCTCGTGGGCTGGCCCGAGTCGCGTCGCGCCTTCGCGATGGGAGTGTGGACCGGCGCATTTCCCATCGGCTCGACCGCCGCACCGATCATCTGTAGTGCCGTCATCACGGGTGGTGAATGGCGTTGGATCTTCGTCGTGCCTCTCGGGCTCGCGCTCGCCACGCTTGCCCTGTCGCTCGTGCTTCGTGCAGCTGCAAAGGAACAACCGGTCGTGGCACCACTCGTGTCGGGGATCCCCGACATCGCCGGCATGGTCGCAGGAACGCTGGCAACCGGACTCATTGCACTGGGCCTCGTGCAGAGCAAGGCGTGGGGCTGGACGAGCGCACGCACCCTTGGCGTGTTTGTCGTTGCGGTGCTTCTCGTTCCCGTTCTCATCACCCGCTCACGTACGCACCCCCGGCCGTTTCTCCCTGTGAAAATGTTCGCCGTAGCCACGTTTCGCGTTGCCAACATCGCCAACGTTTCGGTGTCGATGATTGGAATGTCTGTGTGGCTCATCTGGCCGCTTTTCCTCGGCAACCTCTGGAAATACGACGCCTGGGGCATCGGCCTCGCGATGTCCCCTACCCCGGTCCTCGGTGGCCTCGGTGCGGTCTTCTCTTCACGTCTCGTCGAACGCTTCGGATACCGCAAACTCCTCAGTGCCGGCGCGGTCGCCCTCGTTGCAGCCGCCGCATGGTTCACGTTCCGCACCGAAGCCGAACCCGACTACTGGGGCCATCTGTTCCCCGGGCTCATCCTCACCGGCATCGGGATGGGGCTTCTCTTTTCCTTCCTGAACGCCGCAGCACTCTCGGATCTCGAACCACGTGACTACCCCGCCGGCAATGCGACGTTCAGCACCGGTCGCTTCCTCTCCGGAGCCATCGGTATCGCCGCGGTCGTCGCGATGATGAGCAGCGGCGGTGACCACCCGGTTGACCCGTTCCGTCGGGCCTATGGCTTCCTCTTCGCCGTGTCGATCGTCGCGTTCTTCGCGATTGTCATCCTCTGGCCCCGCAAGAAGGCCTGACCCGCACCCCTGTCTGTTTGGCATACCTAACATGCGGCGGTAGTATTTGGCACGCCTAACAGTTCCCGACGAAGGACCCCGACGTGCCACGACACACTTCCGACACGCATTCGCGCCAAAATCGCCGCCTCGGTTGGCTCGTCATACTGGCGGCTCTCGCCGGGATCACAACCGCCTGCGGATCGGATGCTGACATCGACCAGCGCACCGTCACCGTGTACACGGGCCGTCACTACGGCATCGAACCGGTCTTCGATGCTTTCACCGAGGCGACGGGCATCGCGGTGCGCTTCACCGCGGGTTCCGACCCCGAACTGCGCGAACGACTCACCGCAGAGGGTGACAACACGCCCGCCGACCTCGTCATTGCAGCCGATGCCGCGAACATCGAGCTGGCTGCGGGCGCAGGACTGCTTGCCGCAGTCGACAGCGAGTCGTTGATGAAATTGATCCCCGACGAACTGCGTTCCGAGAAGAACGAATGGTTCAGCCTCAGCCGCCGCCTGCGCGTCATCATGTACTCGACCGAGCGAGTCACGGATCCGCCGACGTCATATGCGGATCTTGGTGAGTCGCGGTGGTCGGGACGACTCTGCCTGCGACCGAGCACTCACCCTTACACACAGTCGCTCGTCGCAAACCTCATCCTGAACAGAGGCGCCGACGAAGCCCGCACGATCGTCGAGTCGTGGGTGGAGAACAAGCCGCTCTACATCAATTCCGACACAGACATTTTGAAAGCCGTCGCAGCGGGAGATTGTGACGTCGCCCTCGCCAACACCTACTACCTCGCCCGTCTCCTGGGCGAAGACCCCGGCACCCCAGTCGCCATTAGTTGGCCCGAGCAGGACGGGAGCGGTGCGCACCTGAACGTCAGTGCAGCGGGCATTACACAGGCGGCCCAACACCCGACCGAGGCGCTCGAACTGCTCGAGTGGCTCGCCACCGACGGACAAAAAGCGTTCAGTGAAGCGAACTTCGAGTACCCGGCCGACCCGAACGTGGCGCCCGCCGATGTGTTGGTCGGTTTCGGTGACTTCACCGCCGACGTCGCCGCGGTGCGTCAGCTCGGCGGGCTGAACACCGACGCCGTCGACGTGCTGTCACGTGCCGGCTACGAGTGAGGCTCCCCCGCGCGCGATGGTGACGAACCGCTCCTCTTCGGCAGCCGGGTGGTTGACGATGTGTGTCGTCGCCGGTCTCGTTGCGGCGCCGGTGGTCGTCATCGTTTCGTCGATCATCGATCCGACTCCATCGATGTGGAGCGATCTGTGGCAGACCCGACTACCCGGCATGATCAGCGACACCGTGACGCTCCTCGTCACTGTTGTAGTCGGCACACTCGTTCTGGGAACCGGTCTCGCGTGGCTAGTCACCGCGTACGAATTTCCGGCTCGCCGCATCATCGGCTGGCTCCTCGTCGCACCACTCGCCGTGCCGGGCTACGTGGCCGGCTTCGTGTGGCTCGACACGCTGTCAGGCCCGTTCGGCCAGCGTGGCGTGCGTTCGATCTGGATCTGCGCGGCGACACTCACCCTCACGCTCTACCCCTACGTCTATCTCTTCGCCCGTGCCGCATTTCGGTCGCAGGGTGCCGATTCGCGTGACGCGGCACGCACCCTGGGTCTTGGCCCCGTGCGCACCTTCCTGCGCGTATCACTGCCGATGGCGCGACCGGCCCTCGCGGCAGGTGCCGCACTCGTGACGATGGAGGTCCTGACCGACGTCGGCACTGTGCGACTGTTCAACGTCAGCACGGTTGCAGACGGTGTGCTGCGCGTCTGGTTCTCGACGGGCAACCGCGACGCTGCAGCCGAACTTGCGACCGCACTCGTCGTCACCGCGGTCGGACTGATTGCAATCGAGCGTGGCCTTCGTGGTTCGGCGCGGTACAACATTCGCGCGACGGGTCGACCCATGTCTGCCTCGCGGCTCGGCCCGCGCAGCCGCGTCGGTGCGCTCGCCGCGGTGACGGCCGTCCTCGCGGTGGCTGTCGCGGTGCCGATTGTCCGGCTGGTCGTATGGTCGTTCGAATCGCGTCGCGCGGGCACCACTGCAACCGTGGCCGGCGGCCTGTGGCACCACGCGTCGAGCACCCTCGTCGTTGCGGGATTCGCAACGGTCACATGTGTCGCCATCGGGGTCGTCATCGCGGTGCTTGCGCGGCACCGTGGCGGCATCGGGAGGATCGCGACACGAGTCGCATCACTCGGATACGCGATGCCGGGCCCCGTCGTGGCGGTCGGGGCAGTGATCACTCTCGCCGCGTTCGATCGTGCCGGATTCGTGCCCGGTCGATTCGTCTTCGTCGGTTCCGTCGTCGGACTCGTCTTCGCGCTGACCGTCCGGTTCCTCGCGGTGGGCTTGCAGGGCATCGAGTCGGGCCTCGAGCGGGTGCCGCCGGCCGCGGTCGCAAGTGCGCGCACCTTGGGTGCTCGACCCGCGCGCGTCGCCTGGTCGGTGGAACTACCCGCCGCGCGCAGCGCAATCGTTGCGGCAACCGCTCTTCTCATGATCGATCTGATGAAGGAATTGCCGATCACGCTTCTCCTGCGACCCTTCGGCGTCGACACGCTGGCGGTGTGGGTCTGGCAGGCGACCTCCGAAAGCATGTGGACGCAAGCGGCTGTGCCGTCACTTGCAATCGTCGTCGTCGGAATGTGCGCGGTTGGCACACTGCTCGCGGCACTCGAAAGAGGGGCGGAATTGATCTCATGAACGCACTCACCCTCGAGAACGTTTCGCGCTCGATGGGCGGCAAGGTCATCGTCGATGGCGTCTCAATGGATCTGCACGACGGCGAGATTCTCACGCTCATCGGACCGAGTGGTTGCGGCAAGTCGACCCTGATGCGGGTGATTGCCGGCCTCGAACCCGCCGATGCGGGACGTGTGAGCGTTGGCGACGGTGACGTCACTGCGGTTCCCACCGAACGGCGCCGAATCGGCTTCGTCTTCCAGGAAAGTTCACTCTTCGGTCACATGCGCGTCGCCGACAATATCGCCTTCGGATTACGACATCTTTCAAAATCTTCGCGCGCCGCCAGGGTTGGGGAAATGTTGGACCTCGTGCATCTGGCCGGTCTCGGTCGCCGGTATCCGCACGAGCTGTCGGGTGGCGAGCAACAGCGCGTCGCATTGGCACGGGCGTTGGCCCCGCAGCCCGGAATCGTTCTTCTCGACGAACCGTTCGCGAATCTCGACGAAGTTCTGCGTGAACAGCTCGGTCATGACGTCGTGTCGATTCTTCGTGCCGCATCTACTGCGGCGATTCTCGTCACCCATGACCGGCACGAGGCGATGACGCTCGGCGACCGCGTCGCAGTCATGTGCAATGGTCGTATCGAGCAGTGCGGGACACCCGAGGTCGTGTACCGCGAACCAGCCACACGTTTCGTTGCGTCATTCGTCGATGTCGCATCGTTCGTGACGGCCGACGACGGCACGGTTCGCGTTGCTCGCCCCCACGAATTCACGATCACCACAAGTGGACCGGATGTGGTGACACGCATCGAATTCCTCGGCAACGGCTATCGCTACGGCGTGCGTCGCGCCGACGGAATCGAAGTCGTGGTCGATGGCCCGTCGGGCGAGCCGCTGCAAGTCGGCGATTCGTGCCGCGTCGCCGTCAAGGCCGACCCACTGCCCCGCGTCGACTAGTTCTCCGACGCGGATCTGTGCCCGGGGTGGGGATCGAACCCACACGGCCCTTTCGGGCCAGGGGGGTTTAAGCCCCCCGCGTCTGCCAATTCCGCCACCCGGACGCGGACGTCAGGCTACGCGTGAAACGTTGGCAGCGGTTCGGCCCGTGGCCACCACCGACGCGAGAAGGGGCGTGACGGCCGACCACAGTGCCGCGCGCACGGTGTCCGACTCGGGCGGCGCGATGTCGTTGACCACGATGACACCGTCGATCATGTCGGCGAGAACGGCGGCGACCGGACGGTTCTTCACCGCGACGGCAACGACGCCGCCACCCGGCCGACGACGCACGGTGCGCTGGACACCGACGATGCGTGGAGGCGTGCGAAAACCGGGGGCGACGAGACCGAAACGCCCGGCGACGGCACCCAACAGGTTTGCGGCGTTCACAAAGGTGGTGTTGTTCATGCCCGCTGTCGTCACGGCGCCATGGTGGCATCGGGGTGTCACACGTCGGTCGTAAGTTTGTCGCCATGAGTACCGAGCCCCTGAACCCCATCCAACAGATGGTGCTCGATGCGCTCGCCAAACGCCCCGACTTCGTACCATCGACTCCCGACCTCGCCGACGACATCGAAGCGCACGTTTCCGAGGCGCTCGAACCGATCGCCGCGCACTACGCGGCCGAACGGTCCCTCGTCATCGCCAAACATTCTCTGAACAGCGTCCACGGATGCGAGGCACAGCACGTCGCCAACCGTGGCAAGTTCGCCTGGTCACTGCCTCTCGTGCGCGGCACGGTTCTGCACAAGGCAATCGAACTTCTCATCAACGTTCGCGTGCCACGCACCCCGTCAGAAATCGTCGACGATGCACTTGACCGCATCGTCGAATCCGAGGGCAAGTCTGCGTCCGACTACGTCGCATCGCTGTCCCCCGCCGAACAGGCGGAATTGCGCGCGACGATCGTCGACCTCGTCACGAAGTACGAAGACTCGTTTCCACCGTTGAAGCCCGAATGGCGACCCGTCGTCGAATCCAACGCCAAGGTGCACCTCTGCGGTGGCTCGATTTTTCTCACGGCCCGCACCGACCTCACCATTGGTGCCCCGGGCAGCAAGGTCATCATCGACCTGAAGACCGGACGCATGAGTGCCGCGTACCGCGAGGACCTCCGCTTCTACTCACTCGTCGAAATCCTGAAGTCACGCCAGGCACCACGCCTCACGGCCACCTTCACCGTCGACTCACAGCGCATCGACACCGAAGCGGTGTCGGTCGACACGCTGCGTGCGGCCGTGCGACGTCTCGTCGAGGGCGCGCAGTTGCTCGATGAACTCGACCGACAACACCGGCCACCCACGAAGAAGACCAGTTACGCGTGTCGCTGGTGTCCGATTCTTGCCTCGTGCGACGAAGGCCGCGCGTTCCTCGAGGCCGACAGCGACAACCCCGACGGCTACTGAACGTCCATCAGCGCGAAGGGAACGCCGAGACCGGCACCTGATCGCGCGGTCGCGATGCGGCGTCCCTCTTGCGTGGCCGCCTTCGGTGCACCGACGACATCGGGACCGGCAAAAGCACACACCGCGTCGAGATCTGCGACGTTGACGACGAATCCCCACAGGTGCGGCCGCTCGACGGTTTCGCCCCCTGCGACCACCTCAACAACGACGTTGTCGACCCGGTGAAATCCCTGGGACATGCCGTTCCCCGCATCACGCACTCGCTTGCGCGGGGCGCCGGTGAGACGCGTCACCTCGTCGCACGTGGCATCGAGGTCGTTCGTGCGCCACACCACATGGTCGACGCCGAGACATCCGATGTTTCCCTGCGGGCCGGCGAAGGGTTCCTCGCCGAGTTGCCAGTCGACCGAGCCAACCTCGCGCGAGGTGTCGACGACGAGCTGCACGTCGACCAAAGAAAAAAGGGTCCGCATTCCCTCTGTCGAGAGCTTCGCGAACCCCAGTGACTCCCACGGCTCGGGAGTGCCACCCACCACCAAAGCGACGATGGATGTCATTGTCTGAACGAAGTCAGCGGCTCAGCCGCGACCCATGTTCGGACGCTTGCCGTGGTTGGCCTTCGAACGGCGGAGGCGGGCCTTGCGCTTCTTCGTCTTCTTCGACATAGGTCCGTCACGCTATCGGCGGGCGTCAGCGACGCCACCTGTTGCGGGATTCGGTCTCGGAGGGTTTGCACGTGTAGGCGACGCCCTTTTCGGACAGACCCGTCGCGCCGAATGGCGTGCAAAATGCCCCGGGGGTCACGAAGCCGCTCACCTGACCGCTGCCCGTCGATGCGGCCGATGACGATGCAGGCGAGGCCACGGGCGCGGCGGATGCCGGAGACGCCGCGGGCAAGGTCGGAGCGACCGGCACCGTTTGGCGCGCGCAACCCGCGAGTGACGACCTCACCACGGCGTGTTCGGCCTCGTCCATCGTCAACGACCATCGCGCCTTCACCGACACCCAGTTCGTGAGGTACGTGCAGCGATAGGAATCGAGTGGTGGTAGCCAGTCGGTCGGGTCCTCGTCGGACTTCGACTGGTTGACGGAATCGGTCACGGCCAAGAGCGTGCGACCGTCGGACAGATCGTTTGCGTAGTTCGTTCGTTGCTGAGTCGACCAGGCATAGGCCCCCGACTGCCACGCTTCGTTCAACGCCACGACGTGGTCGATGTCGATATCGGACGGGTTCGTCCATGTCGCACCGTCGTACGGGGAAACCCACGTGCCACTCGAGACGACGCACGACGAACCAACCACAGCCGCGGTGCGGCTGTCGCGAATCAACACTTCCTTGCGCGTGTCGCATCCGTCGCCGTCGAGGTCTTTCCAGTGCGGAAACAATTCCCTGTCGTAGCCGACACCGTATTCGGGAACGATACGGATGGTCGCCAGAAGATCGAGGGCCGACGAACCCGCCACCCGACCGGACGTGGCGGTCGACGACGTCGGTACCGAGGACACCGTCGGTGGACTCGTCGCCGGCGTCGCTGACGTCGACGGGATGGTCGTCGGAACCGGCAGTGCTTCGCAGAGCGCGACGAGGCGACCGAGACGTGCCACTTCGGCCGGGTCGGCGGTCAGGTTCCACACCTTTTTCACGGCGATCCACTTCGCAACGTAAGCGCAGCGACGCGCAGGTGCAGGCAACCATTGGGAGGGGTCGCGGTCGGCACGGTCCGCGGTCGCAACTGCCGACAGGCCGATATCGGCCGCACGGGCCGCGGCGCTTCGTGCGAACGATGCGCGCCGCGACGCGGTCCATGAGTTCGCACCCGATTCCCATGCTTCGCGCAACGGCACGACGAACGGGACACGTGACGACGTCGCCCCCGGAAATCGCGATGGCGCGAATCCCGTGCGGACTTCGGCACGAACCTCGAGACCCGTCACCGGGTCGGCGGCACGCGCCGGGACTGGCACGGCAAAGACAATGGCGGCTCCGCACGCAACGACGAGCCACTTCTTTGGCATTGCGTCAGGCGCCGATCGCCAGGTCCATCTCGATGAAGATGCACTCACCGGGACACACCTCCGCGGCTTCGATGACCGACCCGTGGTCACGCGGCGGCACCCACGCGAGGCTGCGCGCTCCACCCGGGTCGTTCAACGGCGAGCCCTGCTCGGCGACGTAGGCAATGCCGTCTTCCAATTGCACGAAAACATCGGGGCAGTGATCGACGCACAGACCGTCACCCGTGCACAGGTCTTGGTCGATCCACACGCGCACAAACCAAAAACTACCCGTGCGAAGGAGCTTCTGCCCTACCCTGACGCTGTGACCGATGCCGTGACGCCCCGCGCCGCACGGCGCAGTCACGTGAGGCAACGAGTCACGGGTGACGTCGACGACCCGTGGGCGTGGTTGCAGAACCGTGACCACCCCGAAACGATCGCGTACCTCGAATCCGAGAACGCCTACGCCGATGCATGGTTCGGCCGGGGAACACCGTCGATCGACGACGTGTTCGCGGAAATCAAGTCGCGCGTCGTCGAAACCGACATGTCGGTTCCGGTGCGGCACGGCGACTGGTGGTACGTCTCGCAAACGCAAGAAGGCCTTGCTTACGCGGTGCACTGCAGGGGTCGCAGCGCGGCGACCGCAACCGAGAGCGTATTGCTCGACGAGAATCTCGAGGCGGGCGACAACGACTACTTCTCCGTCGGCGTGTTCGAGGTCGATCGCACGCATTCTTTCGCGGCATGGTCGCGCGACGTCGACGGCAGCGAACGCTACGAGATGCTCGTCCGCAATCTCGCCACCGGCACCGACCTCGACGACCGCCTCCAAGGCACGTCGTACGCCGGTGCCGCATTCAGCAGTGATGCCGCGCACCTCTTCTACGTCCTGAACGACGAGGCGATGCGTCCTTTTCGGGTCATGCGCCATCGCATGGGAACCCCGCAGTCGACCGACGTCGAGGTGTACATCGAACCCGATGAACGCTTCTTCGTCGGCGTCGGCCTCACGCGCTCGGGTCGATTCATCATGATCGAAACCGCATCCCGCACGAGCAGCGAATGCATGGTCATCGATGCGGCGAACCCACTCGACGATCCCAGGTTGGTGCGTCCACGCGCAGTCAACGTCGAGTATTCGATCGACGACTGGGGCGACCGCTTCGTCGTCCTCACCAACCTCGACGCGATGGATTTCCGCATCATGACTGCGCCACACGACAACCCGGGCGGGTGGACCGAACTCGAGCCGCACGAGGCGGGCCGCCGAATCACCGACGTCGATGCCTTCGAGGGATTCCTCGCCATCACGGAGTGGAAGGATGCGCAGCCCCGCATCTGCCTCGTTCATCGCGACGGCCGTCGTTCGGTGGTGCCCGTCATCGACGAGCCCCACGACGTCGACCTCGACTCCAACCCCGAGTGGGCGACGACGATGCTCCGATTCGCATACCAGTCGATGCTCACTCCCCCGAAGGTCGCCGAACTCGACGTCGAAAGCGGCGACGTGAAGGTCCTGAAGCTGGTCGAAACACCGAACCTCGATCTCGGCGATTACGTCTCTTTCCGCGAGTGGGCCGTTGCCGACGATGGCACGCGCGTTCCGCTCGACGTCATGGTGCGCCGTGACACACCGACCGACGGCACCGCCCCCGGTGTTCTCTACGCATACGGAAGTTACGAGTATTCGATTCCGCCGCGCTTCTCGGTGTCGCGTTTTTCGATGCTCGATCGGGGCTGGTTGTGGGCGATCGCACACCCGCGCGGCGGTGGCGAACTCGGACGCCGCTGGTACCTCGAGGGCCGATTGCTCGACAAACGCAACACGTTCACCGACACGATCGCCTGCGCCAAGCACCTCGAAGACCGTGCCCTCGTCGGTCGCCGCAAAGTTGCTGTCTATGGCGGGAGCGCCGGAGGGCTGCTCGTCGGGGCGTGCCTGAACATCTCCCCCGAATCGTTCGGCGCGGCAGTCGCAGCAGTTCCCTTCGTCGACGTCGTGTCGACGATGAGCGATCCGTCGCTTCCGCTCACCGTCACCGAATGGGAAGAGTGGGGCGACCCGCGCGTCGAACCCTGGGCGTCGTACATGCTTTCGTATTCGCCGTACGACAACGTGCAGCAGCGCGACTACCCACCGCTCTACGTCACCGCGGGCCTGAACGACCCGCGCGTGGGCTATCACGAACCGGCGAAGTGGGTTGCCAAGCTGCGCGCACTCGACGCACCTCCCATCGTCTACTTCCGTTGCGAAATGGGTGCGGGCCATGGCGGGCCGTCGGGCCGCTACGAGCACTGGCGCGACGAGGCGCACAACCTCGTCTTCATGTTGCGGATGCTCACGCCCCGACGATGACGGCGCATGCCACCGCAACCAGCACCAGGTTGCGCGCGACGCTCACCCACGAGACGGGCTGTGCGCGGGTTGCGCCGAAACACATGCACGAAGGTCGCTGACCCGTGGCGAGCACGCGCGCCAACGCCACCGTGAAGGCGACGAGCATGACGAGCGCGACGGCCGCCACCGGTATCGGCAGGATCCGCAGGATCAGCAACGCACCGACGAGAACTTCGAGCCACGGAAGGGCCATCCGCACGAGACGATCGACTGCGGACTTGCCGGTCGAAAACGGTGTTCCTGCGACCTGCCATGCGTCGCGGCTCGCGACCTTGGCGATTCCCGACCATTCGAAGACGAGGCCCAACGCGACGGCGGCGAACGCAGCCCAGGTTGTCATCGCGCGATCACCCGGCCGGGGTTACCGGCACGACCTTGCCACGGTAGAACGCCATCGCGTTCTCGTCGCCGGCGGAGTCGAGATGTGTCACGCGACCCACGGCGAAATGATGGTCGCCGTGCACGTCGTTCGACTCGAGATCACAGTCGATGACCACGATCGAACCCGCAAGCCGCGGGCAACCGTTCTCCGACGGCGACCAGTCGACGCCGGTAAACCTGTCGTCGGATTCCTTGGCGAACCGCCAGCAGAATTCGCCCTGATTCGCGGCAAGGACATTCACCGTGAACTTCTTCGCTACTGCAACGGCCGCCCACGTACGTGACGTCACGCCCGGGAGAAAGCCGACGAGAGGCGGTTCGAGGGAAACGGACACGAACGAACCGATCGTGATGCCCTGCGGTGCACCATCGGTATCGAATCCCGTCACCACGACGACACTCGTCGGCACTTGGCCGAGCACCTGTCGAAAACGCTGCGAATCGAATCCCGCCACGCAAGAAAACTAGACCAGAACGGTCTGACTTCATCAACGGGTCAGACCAGAACGGTCTGACCTTCACGAGCGGCGAAGACGTTGCAACCGGTGGCGTCCCCGGCGGAGCGCAAACACGACGTACGGGTGTCGAGCGCGTCGTCGGAACGCGACGGGTCGTGGTGGAACAGCGCGAGGTTCTTCACACCGTGGGTCGTGGCGACCCACACCGCGTACTCGGCCGTGCAGTGGCCCCAGTCGGCCTTGCGAGCGAATTCCTCGGGCGTGTATTGGGAGTCGTGGATCAAGAGATCGACTCCGTCGACGAGTTCGCGTGATGCATCGCTGATCGCGTGCGAGCCGTCCTTGGGCTGCTGGTGGTCGGGAAGGTACGCAATCGACCGACCGTTGAAGTCGAGGCGGTAACCGAAAGTCGGCCCGACGTGCGGAATGTACTTGGCCGTCACCTTCACGCGATCGACGAAGAACTCGCCTTCGTTCGTGTCGACGAAGTCGATCATCCCGGGGATTCGATCTAGACCGACCGGGAACAGCGGCGGGCTCACGAGTTTGTCGAACATCTGCTTCACGCTCATGCCGTCGTCCTGTCGGGGACCGTGCACGGTGAAGACGGTGTCGTCATTGAGCAGCGGTGCGAAGAACGGAAGGCCTTGCGTGTGATCGAAGTGCGAGTGGGTGAGAAGACACGTGCCGACGAACTTCGTGTCACGCGTCAGGCACTCGCGGCCGAAGTAGCGAAGACCGGTTCCGAGATCGAAGAGAATCGGCTGGCTACCGGGCGACAGAACCGACACGCACGACGTGTTGCCCCCGTAACGGACGATGTCGTTGCCGTGGCAAGGCGTCGAACCACGAACTCCGTGGAAAGTGACGCTGAACGCGGCATCACGGCTGGTCGTAGAAGATGCCCCCATCGCAACGAAAAGGTAAACCCGAAGCGACCGAGAGTAAATGGTCGGGAAACGTGACCTTCGTCGCAACGACTAGTTTTTCGTACATGCCCACGTCGTCGACCGAGTCCATACGGGTCAATGCCCGTGGCGTGGAGTTCCACTGCCTCACCATGGGCAGCGGCCCGCTTGCTCTCCTGCTGCACGGTTTTCCCGACTCGGCGCGTTCCTGGATCCCACTCATGCAACGACTCGCCGACAGCGGATGGCGCGCGGTCGCGCCGTACATGCGCGGCTACGCCCCGACTGCCGTTCCCGACGACGGGTGCTTCCAGACCGCGGCGCTCGCCGCTGATGCCGTCGCGCTGCACGAGGCGCTCGGCGGCGACGCAGACGCGGTCATCATCGGCCACGACTGGGGAGCCCCCGCCACCTACGGCGCGGCCCTGCTTGCACCCGACCGCTGGCGCCGTGTGGTCGGCATGGCCGTGCCACCGGGCGCGGCGATGGGCGCCGCACTCGTCGGCAACCTCGCACAGTTGAAGCGCAGTTGGTACATGTTCTTCTTCCAACATCCGCTCTCTGATCTGGTTGTCGCGGCGAACGATCTCGCATACATCGACATGCTGTGGAACGACTGGTCACCGGGGTTCGACGGCGGTGAAGCCGTGGCGGCAACGAAAGACGCGCTGCGTGACCCCGCAAATCTTGCGGCGGCACTCGGCTACTACCGCGCAACTCTCGGTGAGGGGAAAAAGGACCCTGCACTCGCCGATCTCCAGGCGCGCATGGGCGCGGAGGTTCCCATGCAGCCACTGCTCTACCTCCACGGAGCCAACGACGGCTGCATCGGCCGCGAGGTTGCCGAATTCGCCGCCGGCATGTCGCCTGCCAATGTCGACGTCCGCATCGTCGAAGGTGCCGGCCACTTCCTGCAACTCGAACAATCAGACGCCGTGGCCCGAGACGTGCTGGGATGGATCTCATGACGAAGCCCGTACTTCCGGATGGTCTCGTTGCCGTCGTCAAACGCGAATGCGCAACGTGCGTGATGACCGAACCCGTGCTCGCCACCATCGCTCGGTCGGAGACCCTGACGGTCTTCACGCAGGACGACGAGACCTTTCCCGCATCGGTTCCCCACTCCTTCGACTCCGACCTGTCGGTCTCGTGGCACCACGACATCGAGACGGTCCCCACCCTCATCCGTGTCGAGAACGGCGTCGAAGTCGACCGCACGATCGGCTGGAGCCGCGACGCGTGGCGCACCCTCACCGGCATCGACGATCTCGGTGAAGATCTTCCGGTCATGCGACCAGGCTGTGGGTCGCTCAGCGTCGACCCCGACCTCGTCGACAAACTGCGTGCACGTTTCACCGGTTCGGTTCTCACCGCGCGACACATCGACATGGCGTCCGCGGAGGATGAATTCGAGTCGATGTTCAACCGTGGTTGGACCGATGGTCTTCCCGTGATTCCACCCACGCCCGAGCGTGTGTTGCGCATGCTTGCCGGCACCACGCGCGCGCCCGACGACATCGTCGCTGTCGCACCGCCCGACCTCGTGCCCCTGACGGTGGAAAAGGTGGCAATCAACGCGGTGATGGCGGGCTGCCTGCCCGAATACATGCCGTGGGTGATCGCCGCGCTCGAGGCAGTGTGCAACGACCGGTTCAACATGCACGGGGTGCTCGCCACGACGATGCCCGTCGGCCCGGTGATCGTGTGCAACGGCCCCGGCACGAAGCGGATCGGCATGAACAGCGGCATCAACGTGTTCGGCCAGGGCAACCGCGCGAACATGACGATCGGGCGCGCGGTGCAGCTGACGATCCGCAACGTCGGCGGTGGCCGCCCGGGCGAAGTCGATCGAGCGACCCACGGCAACCCGGGCAAGCTCAGTTTCTGTTTCGCCGAAGACGAGGACGGGTCGCCCTTCGGCCCGCTGGCGACCGAGCGCGGGATCCCCGCGGGTGTCGATGCGGTCACCGTGTTCGCCGGTGAGGGCCCGCGTTGTGCGGTCGACCAGCTTGCACGCACGCCCGAGGAACTCACGAACTCGTTCGCGGCATGTCTGCGCAGCGTCATGCACCCGAAGTCGGTGATGACATTCGACGTGATTCTCGTCGTCAGCCCCGATCACTCGCGGATCTACGCCGAGGCCGGCTGGGGACGCGAACGGGTGCTCGCCGAACTGCATGCGCGACTCCAGATCGACTCGAACACCATCCTGCGCGGCGTCGACGGCATGGCCGAGGGTCTGCCCGACCGCTTCCGTGATCGCACGGTGCCGAAGTTCCGACCCGACGGGATTCTCCTCACCCATGCCGGCGGTGGCGCGGGCCTGTTCTCCTCGATCATCGCGGGCTGGGCCAATGGCGAGATGGGCAGCCAGCCCGTCACCGTCGCGGTGAAGAGCTGATTTCGTGAAAGGATGTGAAGCATGTCGACAGCCAGGCTGACCATCCTCGATCCGACGAGTGAGTCGAAGCCGGCTCGCCGCGAACTCTTGTCGCGACCGTCGTCGATCGACGGCATGACGATCGGACTTCTCGACATTCGCAAGCCACGCGGTGACGTGTTCCTCGACCGCATCGAGCAACTGCTCGCAGAACGCGGTGCGCGGGTCCTGCGTTACGCGACGCCGACGTTCACCAAACCTGCGCCGGCCGACCTGCGCCACGAAATTGCCTCGCAGTGCAACCTCGTGATCGAGGCGCTCGCCGATTGAGGCAGCTGCACGTCGTGCAGTGTGCACGACATCGCAGATCTGGAACTTCGCGGTGTGCCGTCGATGTTCGTCGCGTCGAGTGAGTTCGTGACGGCCGCAATCTCGCAGTCCGAGGCGATCGGCTTCCCCGACGTCGCCCGCGTCTTCGTCGAGCATCCGATTCAGGACCGAACCGACGCCGAGATGGTCGCGATCGCCGACGCCGCCTTTCCGCAGATCCTCGCGGCTATCTGCGCGTCGAACTGAGCCTGTAACCACCATCGACGAGTTCGACGAGACCGTCGCCGACCAGCGACGCGGCCAGCCGTTCGGCACGCACGACATCATCCAACTGCATCACTTCTGCCACCGCGGTCACGGCGACGCTGCCTTCGGTGAGCCGCTTCATCAAGCGCCCGCGCGCCTGACGATCGGATCCCTCGAATCGCGCCTGCGGTCGACTCGTGAACGCCGTGGTCCGTGCGGGATCCTCCCCCGCGCCGCGCCATGCGCAATGAACGACAACGGGGCACGTCGCACACGAAGGCATTCGCGCGTCGCACACCGTGGCGCCGAAATCCATGATCACCTGGTTCCAGTCGCGGGCAAGCCCACGCGGCAACATCCCATCGGCGATTTCCTGGGTCTCCCGGGCCTTCAGCGCCCGACCGTGGACGCGTGCGATGACGCGAGCCACGTTCGTGTCGACCACGGCCGCATCGTCACCGAACGCGAAGGCGAGAATCGCCCGCGCCGTGTACGGACCGATGCCCGGCAACTCCATCAACGCACCAAGGTCGCGCGGCACGACACCGTCGTAGCGATCGACGATCACACGTGCCGCCTCTTGGATGTTTCGGCACCGCCGCGGGTACCCCATTCCCTGCCACTCGACCAGTAGATCGGCGAGAGGAACGGCGACGCACGCGGCGGGCGTCGGTGCGAGAGCAATGAAACGTTCGAAGCGCGGGTACACGCGACCCACGTTGGTCTGCTGCAGCATCACCTCGGAGACGAGGACGTGCCACGGGTCGCGCGTCGCGCGCCAGGGAAACTCGCGCAATCGGGACAAGCCCCACGCGAGCAGGTCGTCGGTGAAGGGGCCTAGGCGTCCCAAGCGGCGTTGACGTCGTACGGGCGCTTGCGTTCGGGAGCATTGGCCCGCTTCCACACCATCACTCGGCGACGGAAGTAACAGACTTCCTTGCCGTCCTGGTTGAAACCCTTGGTTTCCACCGTGACGATGCCCCGATCGGGCTTCGACTTCGACTCACCGACGTCGAGAACACGGGTCTCGGCGTGGATTGTGTCGCCATGGAACGTCGGGAACTTGTGCTGCAACGTCTCGATTTCGAGGTTGGCGATCGCCGCACCGCTGACGTCGGGAACGCTCATGCCGAGAACGAGCGAGTACACGAGGTTCCCGACAACGACGTTGCGGCCCTGAACACTCTCCGATGCGAACCAATCGTTGGTGTGCAGTGGGTGGTGGTTCATCGTGATCATGCAGAAGAGGTGGTCGTCATACTCAGTGATCGTCTTGCCCGGCCAATGGCGGTAGACGTCGCCGATCGTGAAATCTTCGAGATAGCGCCCAAAGGGTCGGTCATGCACTGTCATGGATTCGAACGCTAACCCACGGGCCCGGTGTCGTCATCATTGACTGGCGGCAACGGATACTGGCCGGTTCGATCACGCGGAGCACGTCTTTCGAAGAATGCGATCTTGCTTTCACTCTTCGTCACCGCTTCTTCCGCAACGACACGCAATGGCTTCAGGCGGTCCTTGCGATCGAGGGACCAAGGCCCGACACGCAGACTGAGATAGCAACCCGCGCCAACGACGATCGGCAACCAGAATTGTGCGAGACGGTAGGCAAGGATGCCGACCGTCGCGGTCGATCGCGGAAGACCAAAACCGACGATCGTCGGAATGTAGATGCCCTCGATGATTCCGAGACCGCCCGGGGTGATGGGCACGACCGCCATGACGTTGGCAAGACCGAAAGCAACGATGAGTCCGTCGATGGCAAGGTTGCCACCGAACGCACGAAGGAACACATAGACGGCAGCCATGTCGAAAAGCCAGTTCGCCGACGCCCACAAGCCGACGCGCACCAGCAACTGGCGGTCGGCGATCAGACCTTCGAGTCGGTTGCCGAGGTGGCCAATCACTTCGCTCGCCCGGTCGGCATCGAGGCGCACGTGGCGGGCCAACCAACGCACCACCCGTTCGGCGCGACCCTGGCCCTCGACCAATCCGAAGATCAACGCCGAGGCCACCAGCATGAGAATGATGCCGACGATCGCGGCCAAGCCATAGAGGGCATTCACACCGCGGAACGGAATCGAAATGATGAGCCCGAACCAGAGTATGAGGTTCAACACGACCGCCGAGCCGATGCCGGCGGTGGCGAGTGCGAAACCTGCATCGGGGCCGTGCACACCCGAGAGGGTGAGGAGGCGGTACCCGAGCGCCGACGACGCAGCGCTGCCGGCGGGCATGATGCTGCCGAGTGCCTTGGTGCTCAGTTGAACACGAAAGAGCCGCAACACCGACACCTTTTCACCTTCGGGCCCGAGTGCAGCACGAGTGAGCAGCGAGTAGCACAACAAAGCGACGGCTTCGAGACCGAAACCCAGAAGCAGCATCGAACGGTCAACGTCGAGCAGGTCGTCGAGCGCCCTGCGGAAACCGGGAACCAGTGGAAGTACGAAGAAGTAGATGACGATCGCAGTACCGGCGATCTTCAGGGTCCTGATCCACAACTTGCGCCGGCTCGACGCCGCGTCGTTGGGCTCGACCCTGTCCGCCATGGCACTACCGTAGGCGATTCAACCGTTTTGGCGGCGCAGTTCGTCGACCAGTGCAATCAGGTCGTCGACGACGTTCGTTCTGATTTCTGCCGGAGTCTTGCCGAGGCGCACAACAACAAGGTCCTCTTCGGGGATCACGATCGTGTACTGGCCTTCGTATCCGGTCGCAACGAGCGCGCCGGGAAGCTGTGGCCACGTCCACCAGTGGTGTCCGTATCCGTTGCCGGTTTCCGGGTCGGTCGCGATCGGCGTACGCGCCGCCTCCACCCAACCCTTGGGAAGACTTTCCTCACCTGTACCCGGATGCCCCCGCACGTACAGACGGCCGAACCGCGCAAAGTCCGCGGCGGTCGCATAGACATAGGACGACCCGACGAAGTTACCAACCGTGTCGAACTTCGCGGTGGCACTCGACATGCCGAGCGGCGAAAAGAGTCTCTCGTCGATGAACGCCTGCATCCGCTGGTGACGCTGCTCCGAACCGTCGCCACCCACGAGGTCACCGAGAATCCGACAGATGATGTTGGTCGTACCCGACGAGTAAGCCCAGTGCGTACCGGGCTCGTGACTCAACGCAAGAGCCGCCGCATACGCTGCGTGGTCGTCTTTCCCCGCGCCGAAGAGCATGTCGATGACGTGCGACTTCTCGCCGTCGACGTAGTCCTCGACCCACTCGAGGCCGGACCGCATTTCCAAGAGGTGCCTCAGCGTGATGCGACTGCGGGTGTCGTCGGCCCACTCGGGAACGTCGGCTGGTGCATCGATGTCGAGGCGTCCGTCCGCCACGAGGAAACCGACGAGCGCATGCGTCATGCTCTTCGCCATCGACCACGAGATGTGTGTCACACCCGGCCCACAAGGGCTGGCATAACCCGAGCCATGAAAGGCGACGACCTCCCTGCCGGCGCGCCACGCAACGACCGCGTACGTCTCTCCATGGGTCGCGGTCGGCGGCATGCCGCGTCGATAGGCGTCGATGACTGGTCTGATTTTCTGATCGTACCGATGGGCACCCCGCCCGTGATCAGGACTAGCGTTTTGCTCCATGGCCAGCACCGAACCCCTTCCGACGCCCGATCTGCAAACAGCCGCGACGATCATCGAAACCGCGCGCGCGATGGTCGGCAAGGCCGTACGCAAACTCGCCGCCAGTGGCGGACCCGATGTCGAGCAGGTGCTCGCTTACGACATCGCCCACGCAGCCGCCGCGGTGGAAACGGCTCGCTCGATGCTCGACTACGGGGCAAAAGGCGACACTGAGGCGCGTCTCACGTGCGCCTTCACCGCCGACATGGTGCACGACCTCGTCACGCGCCTCATCGGTCGCGAGCAACTGTGGGGTGTCAGTGCATCCGATCTTTCGTTCGGAAATGACTTTGTTGCGGCGTTCCGTGCACCCGAATTCCTCGCGTCGCTCGCCGACCAGCAGGGCCCGCGCCACCTCGATACCGACTTCGAGATGGTGCAGGACACGTTCCGTTCGTATGCGAACAAGGAAGTCGCACCGCGCGCCGAGCACGTGCACCGTCACAACGCCGACGTTCCGGAAGAACTGATCTCCGGTCTCGCCGAGATGGGTGCGTTTGGACTCTCGATTCCCTCCGAATACGGCGGATACAGCGAGGGTGGCGACGGTGAATACATGGGTAACGTCATCGCGACAGAGGAACTTTCCCGCGGTTCGCTCGGCATCGGCGGCTCGCTCATCACGCGCCCGGAAATCCTCGCTCGTGCCCTCATGAAGGGTGGCACCGAGGAACAGAAACACGAATGGCTGCCGAAACTCTCCACCGCCGAGGTTCTCGCCGCAGTCGCTGTGACCGAACCCGACTACGGCAGCGACGTCGCCAACATCAAGGTGACGGCGACTCCGTCGGATCTTCCCGATGGTCGCAAGGGCTGGCGCATCAACGGCGTGAAGACATGGTGCACCTTCGGCGCACGCGCCGACGTGCTGATGCTGCTCGCACGCACGAACCCCGACCGCAGCCTCGGACACAAGGGTCTCAGCCTCTTCATCGTCCCCAAGCCGCACGGTGACGCCCATGGTTTCCTTTTCAATCAGGCCGAGGGCGGAAAGATGGAAGGTCGCCCGATCGACACCATCGGCTACCGCGGTATGCACTCCTACGAGATCGCCCTCGAAGATTGGTGGGTGCCCGCAGAGAATCTGATCGGCCTGGAGTCGGGACTCGGCAAGGGCTTCTACTTCCAGATGGCCGGTTTCGAAAACGGACGCCTGCAGACCGCGGCGCGGGCTGTCGGCGTCATGCAGGCCGCCTACGAAGCGGCGCTCGACTACGCCAACAACCGTTCGGTGTTCGGCAAGAATGTCTACGACTACCAACTCACCAAGGCAAAGCTCGGCCGCATGTCGACGATCATCCAGGCGAGCCGTCAGTTCTCTTATGGCGTCGCCAAGTTGATGGCAAAGGGCGAAGGCGCGATGGAGGCCAGCATGGTGAAGGCCTACGTCTGCAAGGCAGCCGAATGGGTGGCCCGTGAAGCGATGCAGATCCACGGTGGATACGGCTACGCCGAGGAGTACTCGGTCAGTCGACTCTTCGTCGATGCGCGCGTGTTGTCGATCTTCGAGGGTGCCGACGAGACACTTTGCCTCAAGGTCATCGCGCGTCAACTGGTCGACGCGTCGGGCAAGTAGCCGTCAGAGCAACGCCATTAGGTCACCGAGCGACTTGATGCGTTCGACGTCGTGACCAGCCGCGTCGTCGTACGGGTCGACGAGAACGGGAAACAAACCAGCCGCGCGTGAGCCTTGCACGTCCATGACGAGCGAGTCGCCGACGTAAGCGATGCGTGAACGCTCGAACCCTTCGAAGTGAACGAGTGCGTGATCGAAGATCCGCGGGTCTGGCTTTTCCACGCCGACGACGTGGCTGTCGATCACGCATCGCACGCATGCCAGTGGCCCCGGGCCCACCTGACAGATTCCGCTCACCTGAAGCGTCGACTCGATCTGTCCACTCGCGTTGCTCACGATGCCGATCGGCACACCGCGTGAATCGAGCTCACGCAGTGCCTCTGCCGAGCCGGGGATCGGATGGCGCCACAGTCGCGCATTCGCCTTCACGTGGGTGAGAACTTCGAGTGCGGCTTCACGGTGTTCGTCGGGAACCGACAGGTGCCCGAGATACGTCGCGTTGTAGTGGGTCCAGTCCGACTCACCGGCGGTGACCGCAGACTTCGCGGCCATCCCCGCGTAATGGGCCCGGACGTAAGTCTCCTGTCGGTCGTCACCGCCGTAGTACGCGATCAACGGAGCGAGCACCTTCGGGTCGGGCAACACCAACACGCCGCCCGCGTCGAAGAGAACCGCATCGAACCTGCCACCCACGTCGTCCAGTCTCGCAGGTCAGTTTCACAGTGGGTTTCATCGTCCAAACGCCGAAGCCCTACGCTTCGACGCGTGCGCAGTGCAAAAGACTTCTTCAAACCCCTCGCCATCGGCGCCCCCGAGCCCCTTCGCGAGATCCCGTTCCGTCCGAGCCGAGTCATCCATTTCTTCCCGCCGCAACTGGAAAAGGTCGTGGCGAAACTGCCCGAGGTCGTACCGACCGTCGACATCATTCTCGGAAACCTCGAAGATGCGATTCCGATGGCCGACAAGGAAGCCGCCCGTCGCGGATTCATCAACGTGACGAAGACGGTTCCCATGGGTGACACGCAGTTGTGGACCCGTGTCAACAGCCTCGACTCGCCGTGGTTCCTCGACGACATGAATGCGATCGTGACCGAGGCCGGCGACAAGGTCGACGTCATCATGATCCCGAAGGTCGAGGGCCCCGAGGACATCCACTACGTCGATCGTCTCCTCGCTCAGCTAGAAGCAAAGGCCGGTCTCAAGCGTCCGATCCTCATTCATGCACTTCTCGAAACGGCGCGCGGCGTCGCCAACGTCGAAGAGATCTGCGCCGCATCCCCGCGCATGCAGGGTCTCTCGCTCGGACCCGCCGACCTCGCCGCGAACCGTCGCATGAAGACGACTCGTGTCGGCGGCGGACACCCCGACTACCTCGTTCGTCAGGACCCCAACCCCGAGAACCCCGATGCACCGCGCGGCACGTACCAGCAGGACCTGTGGCACTACACGATGGCGCGCATGGTCGACGCGTGTGTCGCGAACGGAATCTTTGCCTTCTACGGCCCGTTCGGTGACATCAAGGACGTCGTCGCTTGCGAAGATCAGTTCCGCAACGCATACCTCCTGGGTTGCGTCGGCGCGTGGAGCCTGCACCCGGTGCAGATCGACATCGCCAAGCGCGTCTTCAGCCCCCGCCCCGAGGATGTGAAGCAAGCCCAGCGCGTGATCGAAGCGATGGGCGACGGAACGGGCGCCATCATGCTCGACGGCAAGATGGAAGACGATGCATCGGTGAAGCAGTGCAAGGTCGTCGTCGAACTTGCGCGCCAACTGTCGGCACGCGACCCGCATCTTGCAAGTCTCTACGGATTCAACTGAGAAGAGAGAAGAACATGTCGACGCTCCGCCCCCGCCGCTCGGTTCTCTACATGCCCGCAGCCAACGAGCGCGCCCTCGAAAAGGCCAAGACGATCGCGTCCGACGCGCTGATCTTTGACCTCGAAGACGCCGTGTCACCCGAGTCGAAGGATGCCGCACGTGAGAACGCCGTCAAGGCCGCGTCATCGGGCGAATACGGAAAGCGCGAGATCACCATCCGCTGCAACGGCCTCGACACTCCGTGGGGTGCGGCCGACATCGCAGCGGCTGCGAAGTCGTGCGCGTCATCGATCGTCATCCCGAAGGTTGGTGACGCAGCCGCAGTCGACGCAGTGTCGAAACACCTCGATGCCGCCGGCGCACCGGCCGAGATGCTCATCTGGGCAATGATCGAGACACCGTCGGCCATTTTCAATGCACGCTCGATCGCGGCCCATCCGCGTGTCGCAGTTCTGGTGATGGGAACAAACGACCTCGTGAAAGAGCTTCATGCGGCTCAGGTGCCCGGTCGTGCGCCCGTGATCTCGCATCTCGCCACGGCACTTCTCGCCGCGCGCGAGGCCGACAAGCCGATTCTCGACGGGGTGTACAACGACATCAAGAACGCAGAGGGTTTCCGCGCCGAATGCGTGCAGGGCATGCAGATGGGATTCGACGGCAAGACTCTCATCCACCCCGATCAGGTTGCGATCGCCAACGAGGTGTGGGCGCCCGGTGAGTCGGAGGTCGAGCATGCCCGCCGCGTCATCGAGGCGTTCAATGCCGCGCGCGCCGAAGGCAAGGGTGTCGTGCAACTCGATGGCAAGATGATCGAGAATCTCCACGTGGCGAACGCCGAAAGATTGATCGCGATCGCATCTGCGATCGCCGAACTCGCCTGACCCGCTTCAGTTCACAGGTTCGCGCGGAACAGCGCGAGCACGCGCGTCCATGCCGTCTTCGATGCCGCTGCGTCGTACACGTCCGGGCGCTCGTCGTTGAAGAACGCATGATGCGTCCCGGGATAAACGTGGAACGTGGCGTTCTTGCCACGCCCCTTCAGATCCGCCTCGAGGGCGCGGGCCGCTTCGGGTGATGCAAACGCGTCGTTCTCGGCATAGTGGCCTTCGATGACTCCACTGATCGCGGACCAGTCCGGCTGTGCCTCGGCCCACGGAATCACGCCGTAGAACGGCGCCGCAGCGGCAACCGCATCCGGGCGCTGGCACGCAAGTGTGAGCGTGAGTCCTCCACCCATGCAGTAGCCGACGACTCCGACCTTCTTTCTGCCGGTCCGCGCTTGCAGGAAATCGACCGCACCGCTGAGGTCCTTTCCCGCACGGTCGAGTGCCAGGCCCATCATCAACTTGCCTGCCTCGTCGGGCTCGGTCGCGGCCTCGCCGCGGTAGAGGTCGGGAGCAAGAGCGGTGAACCCTTCCGCCGCGAATCTGTCGGCAACATCCCTGATGTGGGGAACGAGGCCCCACCACTCTTGGATCACGATGACTCCCGATCCACCACCGTCGGCCAGGTATCCACTGCCCTGCGAACCATTGCTCTTGAACGAAACGACTTCACCCATGAGGGAAAACTACATCGCGGAACGAACGGTGAGCTCCGTCGCCGGCGGGGCCTCGGGCCGCAGCCCCGTTTCGCGGAGTTCGGCCGCATCTTCGACACCCTTGCCGCCGACGACCGTTGTCACGAGCCCGAGCGAAATCATCTCGATGTCACGGTGCCACGACTCTCCCCGCGTGTCGTCGTCGACGAGCCTGACCATCGCATCGGTGAAGACCTTCGGCAGTCGCGTGCCGACCGGCGTGGTGGCGATGACATCTATTCCCGCGCAGTAGGCCGTGGCGGCAAGTTGCGCCGACCCGATCGGTGACCACAACCCGTCGGGAGCAGCGAAAGCGGTCGAGACCAGGATTGCGGTGCTCTCCCCGACTGCCGCCGCGGCGCGCCGGGGTTCGACGAGGTGGGTCGTCACCTCGTTGCGCTCGAGCACCCGCACCATGTGATCGGCACCGTTGTCGCCGTCGATCACATACGCCTCAAAGCCGACACTCTGCACGAGGGCGACCGCGATCTCCCACGACCATCCGTTGACCACAACGGTTCCACCGTCGGGAAAACGCGTGGCCAAGTGGCCCGAAAGATGCGCCGGAGTCGAGTCTTCCCGCACCAATTCGATGCACCGTCGCAACGTGTCCCGTGGTTCGAGTGCCGTCAGCAACTCGGCGCACAGCCACCACAGCGGGCCGCAAGTGGGATGTTTCTGGACGATGCGACGACACGTGAGGAGCAGATTCGCGGGGTCGGCACCGAGGTAACGCAGTGCCGAAGCGGTCTCGGAGACCAGTTCGGGGGCATCGGCGTACCCGGCACGTGCCAAATAACGCAGGTGCTCGATTGGATGCACCTCATCCAACGTAGTGCCGGCTTGCTACCGTTTCACCCGTGGCGACCACCCCCTCTGCCGATCTAGTTCTCACTCCCCTCAACGGTGATGCCCGTCCCCTGCGAGAGTGGCTCACCACGTTCCACATGGCCTCGATAGTGATCGATCCGTTCACGAACGAAAGTTCGTGGATTCTCGACACCGCCGCCCGCGTCATGCGCGCCTTCGCGGGCGCGGCCGTCAGGGTGAACTTTCTCGTAACGGCGACACCCGACGAAGCCAGGCATTTCCTCGGACCACTCAGCGATGAGTTCCTCGTCTTCGTCGACACCGACCGCACCGCTGTGCGTGGGCTCGGTCTCCAGAAGTTGCCGGCGTTTGTTTTCATCCAGTCCGACCTCAGCGTGCCCGCCGCCGCCGAGGGGTGGCGACCCGTCGAGTGGCGCAAGGTCGCCCAAACGATTGCCACGACCACCGCGTGGTCGGCACCCACGATTCCGGGGCCGAAAGACCCGAGCCCCTACGCCGGCACCCCGGCCCTCGTGTGACCCCCGCGCCGACCGGGCTGCCGGTCGAGGCGTGCATCCCCGACCTCATCGATGCGTTGTCGACACGACACCGCGGCGTCCTCGTTGCGCCACCCGGATCGGGTAAGACCACCCTTGCGCCCCTGCGCTTGCTCGAGAGCAACCTGTTCGCCGGCAACGAACGCATCGTCATGCTCGAGCCGCGCAAGCTTGCAGCGCGGGCTGCGGCACGACGCATGGCGCAACTCCTCGGTGAAAAAGTTGGCGATACCGTTGGCTATCAGACGCGGGACGAACGCATCATCGGCCCGACCACGCGCATCGAGGTACTGACTGAAGGCGTGTTGACGCGGCGACTGCACAACGATCCCGACCTGCCCGGAGTCGGCATGGTCATCTTCGACGAGGTCCACGAACGCAACCTGCCCGGTGACCTCGGTCTGGCTTTGCTGCTGCACGCCCAACGATCGCTCGACACGAGTCAAAAAATCCTGCTGATGTCGGCGACACCCGACACCGAGCGTTGGTGCCGGTACCTGTCGGAAGACGACGACAACGTTCCCGTCGTCTCGAGCGACGGGACGCTGTTCTCCGTCGACGTCGACTGGTGGCAGGCCCCGACGGTTCGCAAGGGACAGCGACGCGAATCCGACCGACTCGAGAACAAGGTCGCCGATACCTTGTTCCGCGCACTGCGCGAGACCGAGGGTGACATTCTTGTTTTTCTCCCCGGTATCGGCGAGATTCGCCGCTGCATCGAGGCTGCTTCGCGCGTTGTCGAAGCAAACGTCGACCTGTTCCCCCTCGCCGGAGCCCTCAGACAGGACGAGCAGGATGCCGCACTCGCACCGAGCAAACCGGGACGGCGGCGCATCGTCTTCTCAACCGACATTGCAGAGAGTTCGTTGACGGTCGATGGTGTGCGTGTCGTCATCGACTCGGGACTTTCCCGCTCACCGCGATTCGACCCGAACACCGGAATGTCCAAACTCATCCTCGGCAACGTCAGCCGCGCATCCGCCGACCAACGTGCGGGCCGCGCCGGCCGACTCGGTCCCGGCCGTGCATACCGACTGTGGCCGCAGGCCGAACACCGTTCACGCCGCGCCCAAATCGAACCGGAGATCCTTCAGGTCGACCTGGCCGGAACCGCACTCGAACTTGCGGCATGGGGTGTCGACACCGATGAACTGCACTTCCTCGACCAACCGCCACGAGCGACGTTCGAACAGGCCCATGAACTGCTGACCATGCTCGACGCATTCGACTCCGACGGCCGCATCACCGACCTCGGCCGAACGATGCTGCGCGTGCCGCTGCACCCACGACTTGCCGCCATGGTCGTCGGCGCACACGACACCGATGTGTGGACTGCGTGCCTGCTCGCTGCCCTCCTCGAGGACCGCGACGTCGTGCGGACACCCGGTGGTCGGCGCGACGACACCCCCGAGGACCTCGCATGGCGTATCGACTGCATCGATGATCTGGCCTCCGACGATCGCATCGACCGCCGTGCCGCCGCCCGTGTGCGCGAACAGGCTCGTGACATTCTCCGACGCTCGGGACGCACCGCGACGTCGGGCTCGGCACGGTCGCACCGTGTCGGCGCGCTTCTGTTGCGTGCCTATCCCGACCGACTCGCCGTGCGAAAGACCGGCATCGGGCAATTCCAACTGCGCACTGGAAACGCCGCTTGGTTACCGAAGGAGTCGGATCTGGCCGACGAGCACTTCATCGTCGCAGCCGACGTCGATGGCGACCGCAAGAACACCCGTGTGCGACTTGCGGCAGCGATCACCGACGACGACGTCACCGATCTGCTTGCCGAACACGTGACGGTCAAGAATTCGATCACGTGGGATCGTGAGCGCAACGATCTCGTGAACTCGATTGAGTGGCGCCTCGACGGCATGAAGCTGCGCGAGGTTCGCCAGAAACCGATGCCGGGGGCCGACACCACCGCCGCACTCGTCGAACGCGTCCGCACGACAAGCCTCCAGGCACTTCCGTGGGGACCCGCGTCGGAGTCACTCGTCGAACGCGTTCGGTTTCTTCATTCGCACGATGTGCGGTGGCCCGACTGGAGCAACAGGGCATTGATCGCAACGCTTGATGACTGGCTGGCACCGTATCTCGCCGGCTTCGTCTCGAAGGTCGACCTCGATGACCTCGATCTCTCGATCGTTCTGCGCAGCGGACTTCCGTACGAACTCGGCGCACATCTCGACGAACTCGCACCCACACAGGTCATGCTCGCCAACGGCCGCCAGGTGCGCATCACCTACCGCGGTGACGAGACACCAATGTTGTCGGCCCGCGCACAACACTTCTACGGCACTGCTGTCCATCCATCGATCATGGCTGGCGTTGTGCCATTGGCCGTCGAGTTGCTGTCTCCCGCCGGCAGACCAATTCAGGTGACGAGCGACCTGCCGGCATTCTGGGCGGGCTCCTGGTCGGAGGTTCGCAAGGACATGGCCGGCCGCTACCCCAAGCACGACTGGCCCCTGGATCCCGCCACGTGATCGTCGTGCGCCGTTCGTGAACGTGCATCGACAGTCGACGAACCCCTACCGTGTGGCAATGGCCGACTTCGACTTCACCGAGCTCTTCCCCCTCGGGCCCGACACCACCAAATACCGCCTGGTCACCACCGAGGGTGTCTCCACTTTCGACACTCCGGAGGGAACGTTTCTGAAGGTCGATCCATCGGCGATCACCTTGCTCACCAGCACCGCGATGCGCGACATCGCCCACCTGCTGCGGTCGAGCCACCTCCAGCAGTTGCGCAACATCCTCGACGACCCCGAGGCCAGCGACAACGACCGTTTCGTCGCGCTCGACCTACTGAAGAACGCCGGCATCGCTGCGGGCGGAATCCTGCCGATGTGCCAGGACACCGGAACAGCGATCGTGAAAGGCAAGAAGGGCCAGTTCGTCTTCACCGGTGGAGGTGACGAAGAGGCCGTCGCCAAGGGCGTGTACGACACCTACCTCACGAGCAACCTGCGCTACAGCCAGATGGCGGCGCTGAACATGTACGACGAGGTCAACACCGGCAACAACCTGCCGGCCGAAATCAAGATCTCGGCCATCGACGGCGACGAATACAAGTTCCTCTTCATGGCCAAGGGCGGTGGCTCAGCGAACAAGAGTTACCTGTTCCAGGAAACCAAGGCGTTGCTGAACGAAAAGACCCTTCTGCCCTGGTTGTTCGAGAAGATGAAGACGCTCGGTACCGCTGCTTGCCCGCCATACCACCTCGCCGTTGTCATCGGCGGAACCTCGGCCGAACTCGCCGTCGAAACCGCGAAGCTCGCCAGCGCCCGCTACCTCGACGCACTTCCCACCAGCGGAAGCAAGACCGGCCACGCGTTCCGCGATCTCGACCTCGAGGGCAAGGTGTTGAAACTCGCGCAGGACACCGGCATCGGTGCACAGTTCGGCGGCAAGTACTTCTG
>SXZT01000078.1 GCA_005787785.1 Actinomycetota bacterium | reverse complement strand
GGCCGGAGCGGTGACGCCCGCAATGGACGCACGCCTCGGCTTGGTGACGGTCGCCTTGATGAACTCGGCGGCCTCGTCCGCGGCCGAACCACCGATCTCGCCGATCATGAGGATCGCGTGGGTCTCGGGGTCCTTCTGGAACTCGGCGAGACAATCGACGAACGACGTGCCGGGAACCGGGTCGCCACCGATGCCGACGCACGTGCTGACGCCGATGCCCTGTTGCTTCAATTCGTAGAGCGCCTGGTAGGTGAGCGTTCCCGAGCGCGACACGATGCCCACGTTCGGGCCCTTGGCCGACGGCAACTCGGCGATTTCGCCTGCGGTGATGCCGATGTTGCACTTGCCGGGGCTGATGATGCCGGGGCAGTTCGGACCCAAGAGACGCACACCCGGGTAATCACGCACCAGCGTGTTGAATGTCTTCGCTTCGTCCTGGGCCGGAATGCCCTCGGTGATGCAGACGATGAACTTCACCCCGGCTGCGGCTGCCTCGAGGATCGCTGCAGAAGCGGCCTTGGGTGGAACGGCGATGAACGACGCATCGGCGCCCGTTGCCTTCACTGCATCGGCAACCGAATCGAACACCGGAATGCCCTCGACGTCTTGGCCACCCTTGCCCGGCGTGACACCACCGACGACCTTGGTGCCGTACGCGCGGTTACGCAGACCGTGGAACTTGCCTTGGCCGCCGGTGAGGCCCTGAACGATGACCTTCGTGTTTTCGTTGACGAAAATTGCCATGACCGTTTCCTACTTTCCGTTCGCGATCGCAACGGCGGTGCGTGCTGCTTCCAGCATCGTGGGCTTGCTCTGCAGTTTGGATTCGGGGATGCCGGCCTTGGCGAGGATCTCGCGGCCCTCGTCGGCGTTGGTGCCATCGAGGCGAATGACGATCGGCGCGCGCAGGTCGACACGCGACAGCGCCTCGACGATGCCCTTTGCCACTTCCTCGCCGCGGGTGATGCCACCGAAGATGTTGATGAAGATGCTCTTCACGTTCTTGTCGAAGTTGATGACGCCGAGTGCGGCAGCCATCTGATCGGCATTGGCACCGCCGCCGATGTCGAGGAAGTTCGCCGCCGAGCCGCCGACCTGATTGACCACATCGAGCGTACTCATGGCCAGACCGGCACCATTCGCGATGATGCCGACTGTTCCGGACAGACCGATGTACTGCAGGTCCGATTCACGGGCCAACTGCTCACGCTCGTCCAACTCTTCCGTGGCGCGGTACTCGTCCCATTCCGGGTGGCGGTACGCAGCGTTGTTGTCGAGTGACACCTTTGCGTCGAGTGCGTGCACCTCACCCGTCGGCTTGAGAATCAGCGGATTGATTTCCGCCAGGTCGCAGTCACCTTCGGTGAAACACTTGTAGAGCGAGACGAGAATCTTTGCCACGCCATCGAGTGCCTTCGCAGGGATCTTCGCGTCGGTTGCGGCCTTCTTCGCGGTTGCCTCGCTCAGACCCTCGACCGGGTTGATGTGCAACTTCACGATTGCAGTCGGGTCCTTTTCAGCGACCTCTTCGATGTCGACACCACCCTGCGCCGACAACATGAGCAAGTGCTTCTTCGCCGCCCGGTCGAGGGTGAACGACCCGTAGTACTCCTCGGCGATGTCGGAGGCATGCTCGACCCATAGGCGCTTGACGACGTGGCCCTTGATGTCCATTCCGAGGATGTTCCCCGCGTGCAGACGCACCTCGTCGGCGTTGTTCGCCAACTTGATGCCGCCTGCCTTGCCACGGCCACCCACCTGCACCTGTGCCTTCACGACAACCGGGTACTTCGACGCATCGGCAACTTTCACCGCTTCGTCGACCGTGTCGGCGGCACCGCCGGCCGACACCGGAATTCCGAACTTGGCAAAGTACTGCTTGCCTTGATATTCGAAGAGGTCCACTCTTGCTCCTTGTTACTTTTCGAATTGAGAGTTTCTTTACGAATTGAGAATCAGACGCTGACATTCTTGTCGAGTTCGTCTTCCAGCCATTGGCAGATCGCCTTCAGCGACGAACCGGGGCCGAACACCGCGCCGACGCCCTGCTCTTTCAGTGCACGCGCGTCGGCATCGGGAATGACCCCGCCACCGAACACGAGGATCTCACCGAGGTCACGTCCGCGTAGTTCTTCCATCACGCGCGGGAACAAAGTGAGGTGCGCCCCCGACAGAAGTGACAGACCCACCGCATCGACGTCTTCCTGCAGCGCCGTCTCGGCGATCTGCTCGGGTGTCTGGTGCAGACCGGTGTAGATGACCTCGAAACCATGGTCGCGAAGCGCGCGGGTGATGGTCTTGGCACCGCGGTCGTGACCGTCGAGGCCGGGCTTGGCGACAACTACTCGGTAGGGGCGTTTCACAAGAAAGAAACCCTACGCCGTTGTGCGCAAAAGTCCCCAACCCGCCACACTGGAGGCGTGGTAACCCCCCGGCCTCAGTACCAGTTGCGCGGTCCCCTCGCACGCGCCGTCGTTCCCGTCGTGGCGGGCCTCGGCTTTTTTGCCCTTCTCTTCGTCGCTCTGTGGGGCGCGGCTGCCCTCATTTCACGCAACCCCGAGCGCATCACGAACCTCGGCGACAACATCTTCGAAGTGGGCTCGGTCCAGAGGGTCGCCGAATCCGTCGACGCCAACGGTCCCATCCTCTACCCCGACCTGCGCGACCCCGATGGAACGCGCAGCATCGTCCTCGACCACGAGGGCGACCAACCCGCGATCGGCTGGCGGGTGTTCTATGCCTGGCCCGCCGACCGCGATTCCTCCTGCATCGCCGAGCAGATCGAGGGAACCGACTCGTTCACCGACTGCGAAGGTCGCGCCATCGACATTGAGGAACTCGCACGACCCACCGACGTTCGACCATTGGTCGAGAACAAAAAGACGCTCTACATCGACTTGCGCGTCAGCGACGACAAGTAAGCATCACGCACTGACGGCCGACAACAGTCGGTCGACGAAGGTTTCCGTGTGCTCGTTGAGCTTCGCGCGGTGCAAAGCGAGACCGCCCACGACTTCCGCACCACGGGTCTGCAACGTGCGGGTCATCACGTCGAGCGTCTTGCCCGGATTCAACGCGAAAGTCGCGAATGCCGCCACCTTCTTGTCGCGCATCGCCGGCAACTTGGCAATGCCACCGACACCCCACGGCGCCTGACCGACCACGAACAGACCGTGCACCCACGTGCCCACGAGAAGAATGTCGGCATCCTGAATGGCACCATGATTCGGCTTGCGCACGGGGTCGAACCCCACGATCGACCAGCCGGCCTGTTGAAGTTCGGAGCCGATCTTCTCGGCGGCCTTCCAGGTGTTACCGGTGAGACTTTCGACGAGGATCGCTGCCTTCATGTTCTCAATGTAGACCGACGCGGAGCTTCGAATCGGAGTCAGTTGGGCCGTTTCAGGGGCGCCCATGCCAGGTCGAGGGTCTTCGTACCCTTGTCGCGGAAGCGGATCGTGGCCTCGGTTCGGCCGCGGCCGACGTTGAGGTCGATGATCACGCCCTCGCCGAACGTGGGATGAACCACGTCCTCGCCCACCCTGAAGTCGGTGATGGTGCCCTGGGGTGTCGGTTCATTGCGCTTGCCGGCGGCAATGGCCGCGTCGACCTGGCGGTCGGTGAACTCGTCGGAAAACGAACGGTTGCCCCAACGTGACTCGCGCTCTTCGCGGCGGCCCGCGCCGAATGCCTTGACTCTTCCCTCTTTGCGGAAGAGCTCGTCGGGCACCTCGTCGAGGAAACGCGAGGGCGGGTTGTACTGAGTGTTGCCGTAGAGGCTGCGGCTCTCGGCGTGCGACACGTGCAACACCTCGCGGGCCCGGGTAATGCCGACATAGGCGAGGCGGCGTTCCTCTTCCATCTCTTCCGGGTTGGCGAGGCTGCGGCTGTGCGGGAACACACCCTCTTCGCAACCGGCGAGAAAGACGAGCGGAAACTCAAGGCCCTTCGCTGCGTGCAGTGTCATCAGCATGACCCGGCTGTCGTTGTCGATCTCGTCGGTGTCGGCGACCAGTGCAACCTGCTCGAGGAACTCGTCGACGGTTTCGAATTCCTCCGCGAAGCCGATGAGTTCGGCGAGGTTCTCGAGGCGGCCGTCGGCTTCGACGGTGCCCTCTTCTTCAAGTTCGGCCATGTAACGCGACTTCTCGAGGACGATCCGCAACACTTCGGCGGGCCCCTCGCTTTGGTGATTCCCGCCCTCGTAGATGGCCTCGAGGAACTTTGCGAGCCCCTTGGCTGCGGCGCCCGAGACGCCCGCGTCTTCCGCGCGGTGCATTGCCGCCGCGAAACCGATGCGGTTGTCGCGGGCGAACGCATCGATCTTGTCGATGCTGCCGTCGCCGATGCCACGCTTGGGCACGTTGATGACGCGCTTCACGCTGACTTCGTCGTTCTCGTTGACCGATGCCCGGAGATACGCGAGGGCGTCCTTGACTTCCTTGCGCTCGTAGAAGCGCGTGCCACCGATGATCTTGTAGGGCACGCCGTAACGCATGAGCGCTTCTTCGAGAATACGGCTCTGCGCGTTGGCGCGATAGAAGACGGACATCTCGTTCCACTGTCGCCCGTCGGTTTCGTGCGCGGTCAGCAGCTGTTGGGCGATCCAACCGGCTTCGTCGTGTTCGTCATCGGCGTAGTAGCGAACGATCGGGTCTCCCCCGCCGGCGCTGGTCCAGAGATTCTTCGGACGGCGTTCGATGTTGTTGGAAATGACGGCATTCGCCGCCGAGAGGATGTTCTGCGTGCTGCGGTAGTTCTGTGCGAGGACGACGGTGGTGACGTCGGGAAAGGCCTCTTCGAACTGCAGGATGTTGCGGAAGTCAGCTCCGCGGAAGCGATACACCGACTGATCGGTGTCGCCGACGACGCAGACGTTGTGGTGCTTTGCGCCGAGCATGAGGACGATCTCGTTCTGGGCGAGATTCGTGTCTTGGTACTCGTCAATGAGGATGTGTTGGAAGCGTTCCTGGTACATCTCGAGCACGTCGCGATTGTTGCGAAACAACTGCACCGTGCGCAGGAGGAGGTCGTCGAAATCCATCGCGCCGGCGCGTTCGAGACGCACCTGGTATTCGGCGTAGATGTCGGCGTTGCGTGAATCGAGCATGCCTACTGCGGTGTCTTTCGCCTTGCCGGGGCCGATGAGTTCGTTCTTCCAGAGGCTGATGCGCGCTTGCACACCGCGTGCCGGGAACCGCTTCACGTCGAGGCCGAAATCACGGACGACGTAGCCGACGAGGCGCTGAGAGTCGGCCTGGTCGTAGATGGAGAACGACTTCGGAAAGTCGAGGCGCTCGGCGTTGTCACGGAGAATGCGGACGCACGCGGAGTGGAACGTGCTCACCCACATCTTGTTGGCGACGGGGCCGACGAGCGCGGCGACGCGCTCGCGCATTTCACCGGCCGCCTTGTTGGTGAAGGTGATGGCGAGGATGCGCATCGGGTGCACACCTTGGTCGATGAGCCACGCGATACGTTGCGTGAGAACGCGCGTTTTGCCCGAACCCGCACCGGCAACGACCAACAAGGGGCCACCGGGGTGGACCACCGCGTCGTATTGATCGGGGTTCAGGGAGTCGAGGTCGAGCACTACGCGTTGTTTATAGCGGGTAGGTGGTCGAGCGAAGCAGGCGTGTTCTAGTTCGCGCGGCCGGTGATGCGTAAGGGCAGTTCACGCGGTCCGCGAATCTGGCCGACGCTCCACTTCACGACCTCGTCGGGCGCAAGTTCGAAATCGGGATACGCCGCGAGGAATTCCTCGACGGCGACGCGCAATTCGAGACGTGCGAGATTCGAACCAAGGCAACGATGGATTCCCAGACCGAAGGCCGCATGGCGGTTCACTTCGCGGTCGATGATGACCTTGTCGGCATCGTCCCATTCTTCGGGGTCGCGGTTGGCGGCGGGGAACGGGAGGAGAACCCAGTCGTTTTGCTTCATTTCGACGCCGTGGAAGTCGTAGTCCTCTTTCACGACGCGGGCCATGGTGACCGGTGCGTAGGCGCGGAGGAATTCCTCGATGGCCATCGGCATCAGCGCAGGGTTGTCGACCAGGCGACGGCGATCGACCGGGTTGGTGGCACGGTGCCAGAGGCTAGAACCAATGGCGCTCCATGTGGTGTCGATGCCGGCGATCCGCCGGAGGATGATGGTGCCACCCACGTGCTGGGGCGACAGTGGATTGTCGAAAATCTTCGCGTTGAGAAGGAAGCTCGTCAGATCGTCACGCGGGTTCTCGATGTGGTCCTGTACCTGTTTGGAGATGTACGCATCGAGTTCCTGAAAGGCCTGGATGCGTGTGCCTGGTTCGAGATTGATGGCTTCGAGCACGTTGTGAACGAAGCCACGGAACAGTTCGCCGTCTTCGGGCGGGAAGCCGAGCATGCGCGCAATCACGTTGACGGGAATGTGCTGCGCATACTGCACGGCGGCGTCAACGACGTCGAGCGAGCCCATACTCTCGATGAGGTCGCGGCACAGCCGACGGACTTCGGGTTCCCACTCGTTGATGGCGGGCGGCGCGAATGCGGGCAGCAGAATCTTGCGTGCGTGCTGGTGGAAGGGCGGGTCCGACGTGATGGGCGGCGCGCCACCGATCGGCGCGGGAGGTGCGTCGGGGTTGTCGCTCGGCTTCACCGTCGCGACGACGACACCGCGGCTGGAGAAATGATCGGTGTCATAGGCGATCTCGTGCACGAGGTCGTGCGTGGTGGGAAGCCACGTGCCGCCGTAACGCTGCGTGTGAGCGACCGGGCAGGTTCCGCGCAACTGGTCCCAGATCGCGTGCGCGTTCTTGTTGTACTCGGGGTCGGCGTGATCGAAGTCGCTCGCCCAGTCCTTGACGGGCCCGTAGATGGATTTGTCATCGAGATACGTCATGTCGTCTGCCCAAAGTCTCTTGTGCAACCCTTGGAGTGAGCCAAAGGTCACGTCGGTTGCGTCAATGGTACCCAATGTGAGACAAACTCGCCCTGTGCGTCTCAACTTTGTGATTCTTCTCCCCCCGTCCGAGGGAAAGGCCGAGGGCGGCACCCCGAGATCACGGTGGAAGCCGGCGAGCGGTGCCTTCGGGGCAGCACTCGGTGCACAGCGTGCCGAGGTCGCCGCTGCCCTCGCGACCGCCCGCGGCGGGTCCGAAGCGCTGCTGGGTGTGGGTGGAAAACACCTCCAGCGTGCGCGGCAGGCAAATCGCGAGCTGATCGGGGCGCCAACCCTTCCGGCGGCGCATCGCTACACCGGCGTGGTCTGGGACCATCTCGACCTCGCGGGGATGACCACGGTGCAGCGCGCGCGGGCAATGACGCGAATCATCGCGCCGAGCGGGCTCATGGGTGCGAGCCTCGCCAGTGATCCTGTCCCCGACTATCGCCTGAAGATTGGTGCGCGACTCGCGGGGTTCGATGGCACGATGGCGAAGTGGTGGCGCGACACGGTGAGCGAGGCGATCAATCGGTACGCGCGTGGCTGCGTCGTCATCGATCTTTTGCCGAGCGAGCATCGTGGCGCCTATTCGCCCGATGCGGCGCTCGTCTCCGACCATGTCATCGTTGACCTGGTCACGCCCACCGGTAAAGCGGGGGGCCACGACGCGAAGGCGGCCAAGGGCCGCTTGGCTCGTCATCTGTTGCTGACGACGCCTTTGATTGCAGCCCGTAAAGATCTCATCGCGGCCACCAAACAATTTTCAGACGAACGCTTCCGCGTAGTGACAAACGTCAACTAACTTCAAAGCCCATGGAACGACAGTTCGCAACTCTGTGGGAATCGATCGCCGATGTGATCGGTGATTCGCCGGCTCTGACGCACGGGGATCTCACACGCACATGGACCGAATACGACGACCGCGCCTCACGTCTCGCCCAGGCGATGGTCGACGCCGGCCTTGGCCACGACAGCAAGGTCGGGCTGTACCTCTACAACAGCAACGAGTACCTCGAGGCGCATTACGCCGCTTTCAAGTTCCGGGGCGTGCCCATCAACGTGAACTATCGATACCTTGACGAGGAACTCTGGTACCTCCTCGACAACTCCGATGCCGAGGCGCTGTTCTTCCACTCGTCACTCGGAGACCGTGTGGCCCGCGTCATCGATCGGCTGCCGAAGTTGAAGTTGATCGTCGAGGTGTCCGACTCGGGCGATCACCATGTCGCGAAGGCGTCGTCGTACGAGTCCGTCGTCTCGGGACACTCGCCGATGAAGCGCATCACACGCAGCGAAGATGACACCTACATGCTCTACACCGGTGGGACAACCGGAATGCCGAAGGGTGTGATGTACAAGATGGGCCCGATGGCCCAGGGCTTCATCACCGGTGGCCTACCGCTCGTCGGAATGGCCCCTCCCGCCACCGCCGATGAACTCCCCGCAACCGTTCGCGCCGGCGTGGAGTCGGGAGCAGGCGTCGTGTCCATGCCCAGTTGCCCGCTCATGCACGGAACCGGAATCTGGATCGGTGCGATGATGCCGCACATCGGTGGCGCACACGTCATCACAATGAAGTCACGCAGTTTCGATGCCGTCGAAATGCTGGAAACCGTCGAGGAAAAGAAAATCTCGATGACCGTGATCGTCGGTGACTCGTTTGTCAAGCCCATCATCCGCGCCATCGACGACGCCGCGGCAAAGAGTCGCGTCTACGACTTGTCCTCTCTCAAAATGGTGCTCTCGTCGGGTGTCATGTGGACGGCCGAAGTGAAGGAACAACTCCTCGACCGCGTCGAGCATCTAGTGCTCGTCGACGCGATGGGTTCCACAGAGGGTTCGATGGGCACCCAGATCACGATGAAAGGCCTTCCCCCGCAGACGGCCAAGTTTTCGCAGATGCCGACGACCAAGGTCTTCACGGACGATGACCGCGAAGTGGTCCCCGGTTCGGGGGAAGTCGGAAAGGTTGCCGCGGGTGGCAGCGTGCCGTTCGGCTACTTCAAGGACCCGGAAAAGTCGGCGAAGACGTTCCGCACGATCAACGGCATCGCGTACTCGTTCCCGGGCGATCTCGCGATGGTTGCCGAGGACGGTTCGCTGATCCTTCTCGGCCGTGGCAGTCAGGTCATCAACTCGGGCGGCGAGAAGATCTTCCCCGAAGAGGTCGAAGAAGCCGTGAAGCGCGTGCCAGGTGTTCTCGACTGCCTCGTCGTCGGTCTCGACGACGAGAAGTTCGGTCAGGCTGTCACCGCGGTTGCATCTCTCGCCCCGGACCAAAGTGTGGACGAGGCGACCGTCATTGCGGGAGTGAAGAACCAGCTCGCCGGCTACAAGGCGCCGAAGCGCGTCGTCTTCGTGTCGACGGTGCCACGCGCCCCGAACGGCAAGGCCGACTACAAGACCGCCAAGACCATGGCGGTCGACGCGCTCAAGTGAGCAGCTTCTCCCGTAGGAAACCGAGCACGCGAGCAACGCCCTCTTCCTGGCGCTGTTCGGTCAGCACCGAATGATCGGACTTCTTTGTCGATGGAAACTCGACGGCCAGGAATGCGTCGCCCAGCAACGTCCGCAACGAGGTGAAGCGGTCGCCGACCAGTTTGTCGCCGGTGTACCGCAGGCCGAGAACCTGGCACCCCGCAGCCGCGCGGTTCGCGATGACGACCGCGTCGTCGGGCGACAGATTGAGATCCGCACTGCGACCACGGCCCATCGCAAATGGCAACGACGGTTGCGACAAGACGGGTGCGATCATCAGGTCGTCGAGCATCATGCCGAGAGCAAACCCGCCGCTGAAGCACATGCCGATGGCGCCGACACCGGGACCGCCGGCATCTTCGTGCAACTGCCGCGCGAGTGCGCGCAGATACGCGATGACGGGTGACGTCTTTTTCATCGCCATCGTGGTGAACTCGCGCGACACGCAGATCTTCGACATCGAACCCATGAGATAGCCCTGCGAGACGTCACGGCCCACTTCGCCGACGAGCAGCGGCATCACGACGGTGAAACCCGCCGCCACGACTTCCTCGGCGAAACGCAGGACACCTGGGGTGATGCCGGGGATCTCGTGCACGACAAGGACGCCGGGTCCGGTGCCCTTGCGGTACGTGGTGTGCGTGAAGCCGGCCGCGCTGAACTCGCCGCGCTGCCACCCCTCGAGTTCCGTCACTGCGGTTGCGCCCATGTTTTCCCTTGACTACACATCCGACTTGAGTGCGGTGAGTGCCGCCTCAACGAGAAGTTCTACACCACGCCGCAGGGGGGTCGGGTCGAAGTCCTGCTTGCCCATCGCGCCGTGTACGTAGCGCGCGTACACGCCCTCGCTGATCACCGCGAGCCGCCACGACGAAAACGCCACGTAGTAACCGATGTTCGAGCAATCACGGCCCGACTTCGATGCGTACATGTCGACCATCTCACGGTACGTGGGGAACCCCTCGAGGCCCGACGGATCGTTCTCGCGGCGCGCGGGTGTACCCGGATCACTCCAGTAGACGCCGAGGTAGCCGATGTCGGCCATCGGGTCGCCCAGCGTGCAGAGTTCCCAGTCGAGAACGGCAGCGATCCGACCGTTGGCGACGTCGGCGAGACAGTTGCCGAATCTGTAGTCGCCGTGGGCGATGACAGTTCCGCGCTGTTCGGGCACACCGGCACGCAGCAGACGCTCGACTTCGTCGATCTCGGGCAACTCGCGCTGCTTGGAGTTCGCCCATTGGGTGCTCCACCGCTTGATCTGGCGCTCGACGTACGCGTCACGCTTGGCCAGGTCCCCCAGGCCGACGGCATCGACATCGACATCGTGCAGGCGCACGATCACGTCGATGAGATCCTCGGACAATGCACGCCGTGTCGCGGGCGTCAACCCGGCTGCCTTTGCCTGTCCGTCCAGAACGACACCTTCGACGAAACCCATCACGTAGAACGGCGCGTCGTTGACCTCGACGTCGTTGCACACACCGAGCGTGCGCGGAACGGGAACGTCCGTCGTGCCCACCGCCGAGATGATTCGGTGTTCGCGCGCCATGTCGTGAGCGGTTGCAAGCACGTGGCCGATCGGCGGACGACGCAGAACGACCGTGTTGCCGGCCGAATCACCGACGCGATACGTGATGTTCGAGCGCCCACCTGCGATCATCTCGAAGCGAAACGGACCGGAGAGTCCGGCGATGTTGTCCTCGAGCCATCGCGACACGCGTTCTTCGTGAATCACGCGACGAGACTAGTTGTGCAGCAAGGCGTGGGGATCAGCCCGGTCGGGTGATGCCGACGACGCGTTCCCACGGCACTGCACCGACCTTGACGACGTCACCGCGGCGCGGGGCGTGCACCATCTTGCCGTTGCCGATGTAGATGGCCACGTGGCCGATCGGCGTACGGCTGAAGATGAGGTCGCCCGGTTGCACCGCCTGGATGGGAATCCGTGGGCCGAGCTGGTACTGCGCCTTCGAATAGTGCGGCAGCGAGACACCGGCCTGTGCCCACGCGAACTTGGTGAGTCCCGAACAGTCGAATGCAACGCCCGGCGAACTGCGCGCGAATTGGTACGGCACACCCAACTGTCCGAGAGCCGCCTGCACCGCGACACCGGCCTTCGAAGACGGGGCCTTCACCTTGTACTTCGCGGCTTCGGCCTTGTACTTCGCGGCGAGCGATGCCGAACGCTGCAGCGCAAGTTCATCGCGCCGCGCGCGCTCGATTGCGAGCGCCTCGCCGAGGTCCGCCCGGGCCTTGTTCAACTTGCGCTGGTACGAATTCGCCAGGTCCTCAGCCGAATTGAATTGGGCCGTTGCGGCATCGGCAGCCCGTTCGGCGGCCTTTTGCTTCTTCTCCAACGCCTCGCGTTCGAGTTCCAAATCCTCCACCAGCGCGTCGACCTCGTCGGTCGAGTTCGCACCCGAGTTCAGGGCGACGGCGAGCAGATGCTCGCGCTGGACAGTCGCGTTCAAGCCACCCGGGTCGGTGAGAAGCGAGGTGAGGCTGTTGCTGCGGCCCCCGTTCATGAACGCCTGCTGGGCCACCTTCACGAGGTCGCGGCGCATCGTCGACAGTTCGGCCTCTTTTTGGGCGACCCGCGCCTCGGAGTCGATGATCTGCTGCTTCAGGTCGTCTTGCATGGCGACGGCTTCGGCGTAACGCTCGGAGGCCACGTCCATCTGGGCCTCGAGCCGGTCGAGCTCGTCGAAGAGCGCATTGACCTGGTTCTGGACGTTCGCTGACGACGCGCTGACCGACGCCGACATCGGCACCGCGACGCCAAGAAGCGAGGCACACCCGAGAACGAGTGCGATCAGTCGGGCGCGGGGGCGTTCGAACATGACCTGACTGATTCTACGGAGATGACAAAAGTGGGGGCCCGAAGACCCCCACTTTCGACAGATTCTTCATTTGTTCAGTGCAGTTTTCGCGCGAAAAGCGGCCTAAACCGTGGCTTACGTCGTCGCTTTCACATTCAGCAGCAACTCAGGCTCTCCGCCTGGCACCGTGCAGGTGAGCAACTTTCCTCCGTTCGATGCTGAGCACTTGATGCTCGGGGACGATCCCGTATCGACAGCGACCGAAGCTGCAGACGTAAAAATCGTGATTGAGGTAGCAGGGCTGGAACACCAACCATCTGTCGCCGCGTATGTCTTATTGCAGCTCGACTGCGACATACCCGTCACCGTGAAGCTTGCCGTCGAATTCGTCGGTGTGATGCGTACAACTGACGAGCTACCAGACGAGTTGTTGTTGCTGCCCGAGTTGTTATTGCTGCCAGAGTTGTTGTTACTGCCAGAGTTGTTGTTACTGCCCGAACCCGAGCTACCGGCGATGGTGCCGTTCCACGCGGATGGGTAAACGCGGAATTGAAGCACCGAACGGTTGTACCCGTTCGTCGAGGGCGAACCCACTCCTGTCAATGTCAGTTCAATCCAGTTGTCGCCGCTCGACACAAAGTCGCTCCACTTGATGTTCAGCACCTCACCCACGGTTTTGCCGACCAGATCCGGGCGCTGCTTGCTGAAATGAGCCGGCTTATGGTTGCTGAGACAGTCTTTGAGGTTGATCTCGAGGTCGAGCACGTTGTCAGGGTCACTGTCACCGGTTTCGTCCTTCAGCGCCCAGAAATCAGATGCCGGGTCCTCCGCCGGATCTCCGTATGACTTTGTCGATGTCTTCAGCGTCGTGCTCTTGTAGTAGCTGTCAACTTCCGCTCCCGCACATCCAACCTCAGCACTCGGCTGAATCTGCTGACCATTTATTCGAGCCGAAGAAACGTTGATTCCATAGTTCAGACCATGCTGTGACTTGAAGGACTCAAATCCGGCCGGTCCCGTCTCACCTTCGAGGACCATGCGCTGTGGCCTCCAAAACTCGAGTCCGAGTTTTCCGTCAGAGCCAATCTTCATGTGGCCCTTGCCGAAGTTTGCATTCTCTTTGTCGACTTTCACCCCGTCAGCGGTAGCCGATTTCAGGTACGGCGTAGTGACAAAGAACGGACTCACGGTCACAGGAATTGCGACGTCGTTGCCGCCCGCAACGGAGTGCAAGATCATGACGTCGTTGGCCCGGACGACAGTTGCAACATCGGCTTCCTTGTAGTTCGGCGTCAGAAAAGCCGCCCACCGAACCTGGTTGTTCTGGGTGAATTTGTAGAGACCATTCGTCTTGTAACTGTCGCTTGCCTTGATTCCCGCTTGCGAAAACTCCGTGCTCGCAAATGACTTCCATTCCTTTGGGGTTTTCCAATACTCGGCTGCGCCAGAAATCTCGTTCATTTCAGAGTTTCCATTGATGAGAGCGGTTCCCGTCCCTCCAACTGCATCACACCACTTGATTCCCGGACACTCGATGTAGACGGCGTCAGGGGCGGTCCCAGCTGCGGCAATGAGGGACCAATCACCGAGGAAGACGGCAAGGCTGAAACCTCCACCACTTGCGTCCTTACCACTCAGCAGACTTCCGATGTTGGTTGTCAAACTGCTCAGCGTTGCCCCAGGGGCGTTGATGTTCAACTTCGACTCCATTGATGCGCGCATGTCGCTGTATGTCGCGATGCTGGCGGTGTAGTTGCTCTTGTCATCGCGATCGTTGGTCGACTGGTCGAGGATGTCGAGCGAACCATTGCCATTGTCATCGACGTCGATCGCATTTGGCACGCTGTCACAATCGAGGTCCTGACCCGTCTCGGTGCCGTTCAGGTCGGCATCTTTCGGGCTGCCGTCGGGGCACGTGGTTGCAGCGAGTTTTTGTAGCGTCGACATCGTCGCGACCTTGGCCGTCACCAACTTCACACGACCCGCGAGGCCGGCGCCCTTCGGCTTGCCTGACTTGTCGCGAGCACGCACACCCGCAGTTCCTGCTGCTGCGGGCTTGGCGGCCTTGTACCAGCCGTCCATGTTCTTCAGCGCCCCGACATTCAGTGTTCCACGCTTCATCGCCTTCAGACCGACGATGGACTTCCAGAACTTGCCGCTCTTCACCACGCGAAACACCGCGGTGCCGAGGTACTTGCTCGTCGAGTCGGTGAATTGCAGCGTCGCGTTCTTCACGACCGTGGCGGGCACACCGGTGATGGTGAACGCGCCGGACGCATCGACGTTCGCACGATAGGCGCGACCCTTCTTCGTCATGAGGAATGCCTTGGCGGCGCCGGGAGCGGTGCCCTTCACGGTGATGCCTGCCGCCGCACTTGCACCGGTTCCGATCGACATCGGTACGGCGATACCCGCGACGGCGATCGCAACTGCCATGGCTACTGAACGGATCTTCATGGGACGTACCCCCTTGGCCCGGTCGCATCGATGGCTGATGCGACTTCTCAACTAAAGGGTAACCCGATTTTCACTCCCACTCGATCGTGCCGGGGGGCTTGGAGGTCACGTCGTAGACGACCCGGTTGACCCCCGGAACCTCGTTCACGATCCGATTCGAGATCTTTTCCAAAAGGTCGTAGGGCAGGCGGGCCCAGTCGGCGGTCATTGCGTCGTCGCTGGTCACGGCCCGGACGATGATCGGGTGGCCATAGGTGCGTTCGTCGCCCATGACCCCGACCGAGCGGATGTCGGCGAGGACTGCAAATGCCTGCCAGATGTCGCGTTCGAGGCCGGCGGTGCGGATTTCCTCGCGCACGATGGCATCAGCCTCCTGCAACGTGGCGACACGCTCGGGGGTGACCTCGCCGATGATTCGCACCCCCAGTCCCGGGCCGGGGAACGGCTGGCGCCAGACCATCTCGTCGGGCAGGCTCAGTTCGGATCCGAGCCGTCGCACCTCGTCTTTGAAAAGCGAACGGAGTGGCTCGACGAGGCCGAGCGTCATGTCCTCGGG
>SXZT01000077.1 GCA_005787785.1 Actinomycetota bacterium | reverse complement strand
GTCGACGTGCATGACGGCGAACGGCAGCCGGGCGGGGGCAAAGGCCCGAACGGCGACGTGCAGCATGACGACGGAGTCCTTGCCCCGCGAAAAAAGGATCACAGGACGCTCGAAACACGCGGCGACCTCGCGAATGATCGTGATGGCCTCGTCTTCGAGGCCGGTGATGCCTGGGCGCATGAGCGACGACTCTACCGTAATTCCTACCAATTCAGTCGGGTTTGCATCGGTAGAGTGTCGCGGTGACCGAAAACCAGCACCTCGACACCACCGCGATCACTGCCGGTCGTCGCGGGATGCGTGGGTTGTCGGCCGACATCTCCACCTCCACGGTGTGGTCGAGCGACGGTCTGTCGACGACGCACAACGAGATTCTTCGGGGCCGCCGGGGCAAGGCCTACAGCCGCTACGCGAACCCGACGGTACGCCAGTTCGAAGAGGCCGTCGCCGAACTGGAGGGAGCAGAAGATGCACTCGCCTTCGCCTCGGGAATGGGAGCCATCGCAACGGTCGTTTTTGCGCTCTGCTCCCCCGGCGACCACATCGTCGCCCAACAGCAGTTGTACGGCGGAACACTCGCACTGCTCGCCGGGCCGGTGCGCCGCATGGGCATCGACGTCACACTCGTCGACGCCACGGTTCCCGGAGCGTTCGCCGAAGCCGCGAAGAAACCACGCACGATGCTCGTCATCGCCGAGACGCCGGCCAACCCCGCGCTTGCGATCGCAGACCTCGATGAAGTCGGAGCAATCGGTGCGCCGTTCACCCTCGTCGACTCGACGTTCGCCACCCCGATGTGTCAGCAGCCGCTGTGCCACGGTGTCAACATCTCGCTGCACTCCGCGACCAAGGCCATCGGTGGCCACAACGATGCGCTCATTGGTGTCATCGCGGCCGATACCGACATCATCGATGCCGTGTGGGCACACTCCGTACTGCACGGTGCCGCCGCTTCCCCTTACGACGCACACAACGCGCTGCGTGGCATCCGCACCCTCGCGGTACGCCAAGAGCGCCAGTGCTCCACGGCGACAGAACTTGCATCGTGGCTTGCACGTCACGATCGCGTCACGGCGGTGCACTACCCCGGCCTCGCCACGCATCCGCAGCACGCGATAGCGGCGCGGCAGATGACGGCCTTTGGTTCGATGCTTTCCGTCGAGATCGACGGTGGCCACGATGCCTGCACGCGATTCCTGCAGGCGGTCGAACTGGTTCGACCCGCTACGTCATTGGGTGGCCCCGAAACCCTCGTGTGCCACCCCGCTTCCAGCACCCACTTCGGTCTCGACTCCGAGTCGCTCGCCGCGTCCGCAGCCGCCGATGGTTTGTTGCGAATTTCCGTGGGCCTCGAAAACCCGGCCGACCTCATCGCCGATCTCGAACGCGCACTCACGAAGAACAGGCCATGAACATCGGTGTCCTCACCGGTGGCGGCGACTGCCCCGGCCTGAACGCCGTCATCCGCGCCGTGGTGCGCAAGGCCGAAAAGAACGGCGACCGCGTGCTCGGGTTTCGCGATGCATGGAAGGGCTTTCTCGCCAACGACTACATCGAGTTGACCGTCGACACGGTGCGTGGGCTGTTGCCGAAGGGCGGCACGATCCTGGGCACCACCCGCGGCAGCCCCTACGACCTGACCGATGGCGTCGAACAAACAAAGAAGCAGTTCTCGAGGCTCAACCTCGGTGCACTCGTTGTCATCGGAGGCAACGGATCGCTCACCGTCGGCTCGCTCCTGCACGCCGAGGCGGGGTTGCCCATCGTCGGAGTGCCGAAGACGATCGACAACGACATCGTCGGCACCGACGTGTCATTCGGGTTTCACACCGCGGTTCAGATCGCCACCGACGCGATCGACCGACTGCACACAACGGCTGAAAGCCACGACCGAGTGATGGTGGTCGAGGTCATGGGTCGGGACGCGGGATGGATCGCGCTCATGGCCGGCACGGCCGGCGGCGCAACGGCGATCCTCGTGCCCGAAAGGCCCTTCGACATCGCCCAGGTGTGCGAACACATCGTGCGACGTCACGGTCGTGGCCGCTTTGCATCGATCGTCGTGGTTGCCGAAGGCGCCCGACCGATTCCCGGCACCCCGCCCGACATGGCGTACACCAAGGATCAGTTCGGACGCGACCGCCTGGGCGGCATCAGCGCCGCGATCGCGCCGCTCATCGAGGAACGCACCGGCTACGACGTCCGCGTCGTGCAGATCGGCCACATCCAACGCGGCGGCACGCCGACCGCCTACGACCGCGTGCTGGCGACACGCTTCGGCCTCGCCGCCGTCGATGCCGTCACGGCGCGTGACTTCGGCAAGATGGTGGTGCTGCGCGGCGACACCGTCGAGCGAGTGCCAATGGCCCTCACACAGGGAAACACACGAACCATCGACCTGTCGCTGTACGACGAGGTCGAATCCGCGTTTTTCGGCTGATCAGAGAGTCTTCGGCGGCCGCGGAAAGAAGCTGCTCGTACGACGCACGTAGTCCTCGTAGTCGGGTTTGCGCTTGCGCAGTCCCCTCTCGAGAAGCGCAACCCCCGACACGCGCACCAACAGGTACGTCATCACGAACGCACCGATGAAGCCGCAGACGCCGACGCCGGCCTCGGCGGCGACGATGGCGAGGCCCCACCACACGACGGCGTCACCGAAGTAGTTCGGGTGGCGCGTGTAACGCCACAGACCCGACGACATCACCCGACCCGCGTTCGATGGGTCCGACTTGAAGCGTCGCAACTGCGCATCCCCGACTGCCTCGAAGAACAGACCGACAGCCCACACGAGAATGCCCATCGTTCCGATCGGTCCGAAGCCGGGAGACTCTTCGACCTGGCCCAGCTGCAGTGGCAGTGACACCACCCACATCAACACACCCTGGAAGGTGAAGACCGTGAGAAAACTGATGAGCGGGAACCTCTGGCCATAGCGCTTGCGCATCGCCTTGTAGCGGTAGTCCTCGCCGTGGCCGATGTTGCGCCGCGCCAGGTATGCAGCAAGCCGCACACCCCACAGGGTCACCAGAATGACCAGCACCCAACTGCGTGTCGCGTCTCCATCGCCGACGGCGAACGAGACCCAACCCGTCACCACGAAGCCGAGGCCCCACACGATGTCGACGATCGATGCGTTCTTCACCACGATGCTGATCACCCACGTGGAGACCATGAGGATCGCGATCGCCATCACGCTCGCAACCATCACATCGGCACTGCTGCTCATGGATTCACCTTCCGTTCGTCTCTGCCGGCCCGGCCCAAATGTTCGGCGACCGCACGGTCGAGTTCGAGCCAACGCTCGTCCAGCCACTCGATGACTCCATCGGTGGGCACCTCGGATCGCGCAATACGCACGAACCACATTCGCGCCACGCCTGCACCCGACTCGAGTTGTTTCAACATCCCGCCGAAGGTGTCGAGTCCGTCGAAGCCCGTGTGACCGGCGATGACGACATCGGCGTCGGGTGCGGCTTCGAGAAGAGTGAGCGCACCTGCGGGCTTTGGCGGAAGCAGATGGCGCAAACCGGACAGACGGGCCGCCCTCTCCGGGCTGCGCTCGGCCATCGCGGCCAGGATCTTCTCCCGCTTCTTCGGGTTCGCCCGGGTTCCTTCGACGAAAATCACCGCAACGTCGTTGGCCCCGAGGTTGTGACCCAGCTGCGCGATGCCTTTCAGCTCGTCACTTTGGCTGCTCGAACCGCGATCGAGGAAGTAATTGGGAAGTCGGTGTCCGACGATGTCGAGGCACGGATCGGCCATCAATTCGCGCTTCAACACGTAGCGCGGCCGCAGGCCTGCTGCATTGCCCATCGAATACGCCGAGACGAGCGAATCGGCCAAGCTGGCATGACGCGAGAAAACGAGCACGGGACCGGGCACCAACACCTCGGGGTTCTCGACAATGACCCGAATTCCGACCGTCAATCGGAGAGTGGCCATGAGCGTGCCGGCCCACCACCGTTGCAGCGCAAAGTGCACCTTGAGGTTCCGGCCCTGACCCGACAGCGAGAAGAGTGCCGCGGCAGTCAGTCCCCCGACTTCGATCCACGCCCAGCAAAGCCCGAACGCAACGAGACGAAGGGTCGGAAGTTTCCACTTCCTGCGAAACAAGTCGAAGACAACGGTGCCGACGACCCAGATCGGCCAGGTGCCGAGCATGACGATTGCCAGCAGCAATACACCCGAAACCGAGGCAACCCGTCGCAAAAATGTCCGTCCGATACACCCGACAGTAGCCTCGGAGCGATGGAAGTAGTTCGACTCACCGGCACGATTGGCGCACGAATCGACGGCGTCGACCTGAAGCGCGAGCTCTCCCCCGACACGATCACCGCCATCAGGCAAGCCCTGGTGCGCCACCGCGTCATTTTCTTCCGCGACCAACACCTGTCACCCACCCAACAGGTTGCCTTCGGTCGCGCATTCGGCGAACTCACGCCGGCGCATCCATTGGTGGGCGGCTTGGACGACGACCATCCCGAAGTTCTCGTTCTCGACAGCCTCGACTACAAGTTGGGGGTCGGCGACCGCGGTACTTCGAACGGCAAGGGCACGAGCTACAACAACCGCTGGCACACCGACGTCACGTTCTCCGAAACTCCCCCACTCGCCTCGATTCTTTCGGCGAAGAAGATTCCGTCGTACGGCGGTGACACGCTGTGGGCCGACCTCATCGACGCCTACAACACGTTGCCCGGACAATTGCGCGACATGCTCGACACCCTGCACGCAGTTCACGATTCGAGCGGGACGTTCAGCCGTTTCCGCGACGAGGACAAGACCGGCGAAAACCGCCAGAAACTCTCGAACCTTGCGCCGGTGCGCCACCCCGTGGTGCGCGTGCACCCCGAGTCGGGCGAAAAGGCATTGTTCGTGAACCCCACCTTCACCGCCTACATCGACGGTTTCGGCATCGACCTCAGCCGGGCACTTCTGCACATGCTCTACGAGCACACGGTTCAACCCGAGCGCGTGGTGCGTTGGGTGTGGCAAGAGGGTGACGTTGCGATGTGGGACAACCGATCAACGTCCCACTACGCCGCGGCCGACTACGTCGAACCCCGGCTGATGCACCGCATCACGGTGCGCGGCGACAAGCCGCGCGGACCGCTGGATTGAACTACTTCTTGACCGGGGCCAGCGGGCCGCCGGCCCACCACTGTTCGAACATCGGCTTGGCCGCGCTCGTCACCGGCTCGAGAAGAAAACCCGACGGTGCGCGCACGTAGCTGAAGGCGCCGTAGCCATCTTCGGGGGCGGCACCACACACTTCGAGCGACCAGCCCTCGGCGAGGAATCGGTCGGTCGTCGCCTTCACGTCGTCGACCCACATGCCCATGTGGTGCACACCGGGCGCATCGTTGCCGTACCATGGTGCACCGGGCACGCTCTCGAGCAATTCCACGTGCTGTGGACCTTCGCACGAATAGGTGAACTTGAGCGGGAACGAAGTCATTCCCTTTCCGGGCAGGTAGCAGGGCTGCTCGCGCACCTGCACCTCGGCCCAGGTGAGGCGCAAACTCTTGCCGAGTTCGGTCATCGCCTTGTCGATGTTCGCCGTGCGAACGCCGACGTGGTAGAGGTCCTGGAAATTGAACGTGGGGTCGGACATCGCAACCGTCAGTTCGACTTCGTGCCGATTCCGGCAGAGAACATCTCGGACAATTGATCGTCGTCGGCCTCGATGATCGCTTGCACCCACTTGTGGAACGCCTGGGTGCCGCCCTCGTTCTTGCCGAACGTGACGTGGGACATCGCACCGGATTTCATACCACGCTGGATGTTACGACCGGTCTTGTAGTCCTCTTCCTCGACGACCTTGACCATGAATGCCATACGGCTCACCATCGCTTCTCTTACCTCGTCCGTGAGAGGCTGGCTGTGCAGGAAGTGCTGTGTGGTCACCGACTCGTCGGGATTGTCGCCGGGGAACAACTGCGAGATCATGTAGACCTTGCCCTCGGCGTCGAAGGCGGCGATGGAGACGTGCGGGAAGATCGTCCACACGCCGAACACCAGTTTGTCCTCGGGCCACTCGGACTCCGGGACACCTTCGAGCGTGTTCACCGACGTGCGCTTGTCGGGAGCCATCAACCGCTGGTGCGGCCCCCACGCCTCGAACAGTGCCTTTGGCGACGTGTCGGGACCGAAGGTGTTCCTGTGAAGAATCGGCAGGTGGTAGAAGTCGAGATAACCGTCGTAGGCGACTTTCCAGTTCGCACCGGTGATCGACTGACCACCCGCATAGTGGCAATCGGCAAAATGGTGGTGCTCGAGCATCTTGTCGTAGCCCGTGAAAAAGGCGTCGTGGTCGAGACGGGAGTTCGGAGTGAGGGTCACCCAGATGATGCCCGCTCGCTCGGTGACGGGGAGGGTCGTCAGCCCATGTGTGTTGCGGTCGACATCGCCGAACGCCTCGGCTTCGAAGATACCCACCAGGTCACCCTGTGTGTTGTAGCTCCAGGCGTGGTACGGGCAGGTGAACCGACGCGCCTTGCCGCAACCCTCTTCGGCGACCTGCGCTCCGCGGTGACGGCACACGTT
>SXZT01000076.1 GCA_005787785.1 Actinomycetota bacterium | reverse complement strand
GCGGCGAACTCCGGCGCCCACAAGCCGGCCTCACCCATCACGCGGTCGACGAGCAACCGAAGTCGTCCGGTGAACTGATCCACGTCGAGTCGATTGCTCGGGTCGGTGTCGCGCAGGCGCGCAACCAGATCCTCCGCACTTTTGATGGCGCTCAATCCGCCGCGTGCCGCTGCATATCCCATGTCAGGCTCCTTGCAAAGAATCGGTATGGCGAGCAGCAATACGAAGCCGCGACGTTCGGGGCACACCCACAACTGCGCCGCATTTGTCAATCAGCCACGCGTCGAAACCCCGGGGGGGCTGTTCGATCCGCTTGGTGAGGAAACGTGCGAGACGGTCGAGCTCGGACGCCTCGGCATCAATGACAACACGTCGCGTGCCGCGTACGCCCGGCCCAGCGATGGAAAGAAACGAGTCATCGCCATCGCTCGTGTTCAAGATCCCGTCCACTGCGACAGCAACTTGACACGCAACGTCGGGACGCAAGTCGGTGCCCTGACGCAAGGTGTGGGGGTCGATGACTGCACCTTCCATTACGGCGACGAACGCAGCCTCGCCAGGCGGGGTAGAGCGTCCGAAGGTTGCGCGCGTCATCGCGTCCGACACCTCGTCCGCGCCCGATCCAACGACCGAAAACGGCGTGTCGTGGCTGACGAGAGCCATGAGTGGAGCGAGACAGGGGGTGATGCGTGACGGGACGGCGTCGGGAAGGTGAATTATCTCCCCGGGTCGGCTGAGAGCTGCGAGGAGGCACCGGAAGATCGCCTGGGATTCATGAACTTCGGTGATGCAGGCGCGATAGAGGTCCGCGGGGTTCGGCACGGCTCAGTCCAGTTCTTCGAATTCGATCGCGGTTGCCAGTACTTCCCGCCTCCGGAGATTGATGGCGTAGTCGTTGACTCGGTCGAGCGACTTCAGTTCGTCGATCGTCTTCGTCTTGGCCGCGTGGTCACCATCTGTGCCTGCCAGCCAGCCGTCGAGCACCGCTGCGGCCACGGCCGCTTCGGCATTCGCCCCGACGCGCATGGCCCACCCGAGTGATTCATCGACCATCACCTCGGCAATGGTGACCAACGCATCGGCGAGGATGAAACGTTCCCGACAGATCGGCTCGCGCACCTGCAGTTGGATGGTTCCGATCTGGGGTTCACGCAATGGTCGCGGTGCAGGAATCGTTTTCGACCACAGCAGGTCATCGACGATTTCGACGATTGTGTGATCGTCACAACGAGCGACCAATTCACTCAGGTATTCGCGGTTCGGAGTTCGACCGCCAGTTGAAGCGCTGTCGGCATTTGGCACAGTGCGAAAGTAGAGGTGAGTAGTAACGGTCGTCTTACGAATGGAAACTCCTGTGTTGAGCACAGATGTATGTTTCGTGAACTCGTCACGACATCGTCCGTTGCGAGTCGTTCGAAGATGACTCGCAGATGAGTGAAGTCTTCGTGCATCGTTGGCGTCGATGTAACCTGACGGACAGAAGTTCGTCAAGTCGCTTGCTTATGATTCGCGGCCATGAAACGAAAAAAGCACCTCTCCATGTTGTTGCTGGCGACCGCTCTCGGGTCGTCGTCGGCCCTCGCCGTTGTCGGATCATCGAGCTCGGTTTCCGCCGACGTCGCAACCACGGCCGGCCTGCGGTTCCTCGGTCGGTGGACCAGCGGAAGCGGCCTCGGTGGAGCGGAGATTTCTGCGTATGACCCCGCATCGCAGCGACTGTTCGTGACGAACGGCAAGACCAATCAGATCGACATCGTCGACATCAGTCGCCCGGAGCGAGTCAAGAAGGTTCGATCGATCGATCTGGCGGCCAAGGGTGCCACGGGTGTCCAGAGCGTTGCAACGAAGAACGGACTGGTCGCAATAGCTGCGGTCGTGGGTGGTAACAGCCAGGCAAACGGCAAGGTGTTCATCACCGACACCAACGGCAAATTGCTGAAGGGGGCACAGGACGGACTCGAAGTCGGCGCTCTTCCCGACCACGTCTCGTTCTCGCCCTCCGGCCGCTACATCCTCACCGCCAACGAGGGTGAGCCGTCGTCCTACTGCAAGGCAGCCGACGGAACTTTGCCTCAGACGACCGACCCGTACGGATCGGTTTCGATCATCGACGTCGGTGGCGTGAAGCCGAAGCCGGCAGTGACCGTCAACTTCGAATCGTTCAACGATCGCGCAACTTCCCTGGTGTTCCAGGGCGGCCGTGTGTTCGGACCCGGAGCCAGCCTTGCCCAGGATCTCGAGCCCGAGTACATCACGATTTCCGACGACGAGAAGTTTGCCTTCGTGACGCTGCAGGAGAACAATGCGATCGCGACCATAGATCTAGAAACGCAGACCGTGATTTCGATCAACGGCCTTGGCTACAAGAAGCACGCAGATGCGGGCAAAGGACTTGATGGCATCAACGACGGTGCCGTTGCAGTCGCCACGCAAAACGTGCAGGGCATGTACCAGCCCGATGCCGTGGCAACGCTGACCGCCGACGACGGCACAACTTATCTCGTGACGGCCAACGAAGGTGACGCGCGCAACTATCCGTGTTTGTTGGGTGGCACCGACACCACGAAGGCCCAGGACGAAGAGGCGAAGTTGTCGAGTGCCGCCGACTCGGCGGATGCTGCGATCTCGGCACAGGCAAAATTGACGAAGGACCTCGGTGTCACGCAATTCGCTCCGGCGACTCCGCGTTCGGCAACGGTGACAGGTTCGACCAAGGTGAAGGTCGCCTACTCGTACGGTTCGCGCTCGATCTCGATCTGGAGGCCCGTGACCGATGTCGAGGGCGTCGACACGATGACCCAAGTGTGGGACTCGGGAGACCAGTTCGAGCAGCTCGCAGCCGCGCGTCGTCCGGCGTACTTCAACGCTGATTGGGATACCACGTCCGGCGCAATCAAGAAAGTCGATGCACGTTCGGCGAAAAAGGGTCCCGAGCCCGAAGCCGTGACCGTCGGCAAGGCCTACGGCAAGACGTGGATCGCCGCGGGTCTGGAACGCGACGGTGGAGTGGTGCTTTTCGATGCATCGACGCCGACGGCTCCGGTGTTCGTGGATTACATCAACACATCAGAGCCCGCCGGCAACCTCGTGACCGGCGCGAATCCAGGTGACGTGTCGCCCGAAGGCCTTCTCTTCGTCGGTGAAGACGAAAGCCCGACCGGCAGCGCGCTCGTCATTGCTTCGTTCGAGCTTTCGGGAACCGTCGCAATCTACGAGATCCCGCGCATGACACCGTCACAACCGCGTGGTGTGAAGGTGACGAGTGCCGATGGCAAGCTGCGCGTCTCGTTCCGCAAGCCTGCGCAACCAGGCTGGGCCGGTGACATGTCGTACACGCTGAAGTGCACCTCCGACAAGGGCACGCTGAGTGCAAAGGGCAAGACGACGAAAATCGCCGCCTCGGTGCCGTCGTCGCTGCGTGGAGCAAAGGCCGAGTGTGTCGTGATGTCGAAGTCGACGCTCGGCAAGGGACTCGCCGCAGATCCAATCGCCGTCACATTGAAGTGAACCCCCAACAACAACGATCAAAGGAGATGAAAAAGTGAAGAAAAGCCTCAAGCTCAAAGTGGTCGCGGTTGCGGCCCTCGGATTCATGGCACTCGGTGCGGGAACTGCGCCCGCATCAGCCAGCAGCAGTGCACCCAAGAACGGCGCGCCATGCACCAAGGCCCAATACGGCAAGGTTGTGAAGGCGGCAGGCAAGTCGTTCCAGTGCACCTACACGGCCAAGACCAAGAAGTACACCTGGGCGATGCTGAACACCACGGCCACGACCGTGGCGCCCATCGATCTGGCGAAGCTCGACAAGAAGGGTTGGCCGGCGAAGTTCGTCATCGGTGGCGTGCCGGCCGAAAACGTGTCGGCGATGCAGACCAAGTGGCAGGGAATGGTCAAGTTGTTCCAGGACGAACTCGGCATTCCGGTCGAGTTCTACGCAGGAACGTCCTATGCCGGCGTCATCGAAGCATCGATCGCCAACAAGGTCGACATGGTGGCGTGGGGCGCAATGTCGTACATCGTGTCGAAATTGAATGGCGCAAAGATCGAACCGTTGGGTATCTCCAAGTATCTCGATGGGTCGACCTCGTACACCTCGAAGCTGTACGTGAAGACCGGCAGCACGATCGCCGGGATCAAGGACCTGAAGGGCAAGAAGGTCTGTTTCGTGACCCAAACGTCGACGTCTGGTGGCCTCATTCCGACCGAGGGCGTGTTGAATGCGGGTCTCACCGAGAAGGACATCACGCAGAACTTCACCGGGGGCCATGACAAGTCACTGCTCGGTTTGTCGACGAACCAGTGCGAGGCGGCGTTCGCGTGCTGTGTCACCATCGGTTCGGGCACGCTCGCTGCCATGAAGGCATCTGACTACAAGCAGATTTGGGAGTCGGGTCCGATCCCGAACGGCCCGATGTCGATTCGTAGCACCCTGCCGAAGTCGTTGAAGGCCGCGATCAAGAACATCCTGCTCACGAAGGCGAACAAGGAACACTTCGTGTCGAAGGGCTACAACGGTTGTACCGAATTGGCGAGCTGCGTCGTCGTCGAAGACAAGAACGTCAATAACTTCATCGAGGTCAAGGACTCGTTCTACGACTACATCCGCGGCGTGTGCGAGGCGACGAAGAGTTCGTCGTGCAAGGCCTGACGAACGGCATGACGTCACACGGTGGATTTGAGGGGGATGCGGTCGTTTCGGTCGCATCCCTCTCGAAGAAGTTTCCGAACGGCACCCTGGCGGTCGACAACGTTTCGTTTGACGTGCCGGCCGGCCAGGTGCTGGGTCTTCTCGGTCTGTCGGGGTCGGGCAAATCGACTCTGATGCGCCTGATCAACGGTCTGCACCAGCCGACATCGGGTCACGTCTCGGTGTTGGGTGCGGTCATCGACGAATGCAGTCCCTCGGAATTGCGTGATGCCCGTCGCAACATCGGCTTCGTGTTCCAGCAGTTCGGCCTCGTCGGGCGCATGACCTGTATCGAGAACGTCCTTGTGGGCTCACTCGGTCGTTTGCGCGGTCCGCGACTTGGCGTTCGCATGTATCCGAAGGCACTGCGCGTGAAAGCCCTCGAGCGCCTCGAGCGCGTGGGGTTGTTGGCGCAGGCATTCCAGCGCGCCGACACCTTGTCCGGAGGCCAAATGCAACGGGTGGCGATCGCGCGCAGCCTGATGCAAGAGCCGAAGGTTCTTCTTGCCGACGAGCCCGTTGCGTCGCTCGACCCGGAATCGTCGGTCCAGGTGCTCGACCTCATTTCGCAGATCGCCCGCGAGGACGGCATGACCGTCATCTGCAGTCTTCACCAGGTTGAACTTGCGGTCGGGCGTACCGACCGATTGATCGGTCTCCGCGACGGTCGGGTGGTGCTCGACAAGATGACGGCGGGAACAGATCAGGAGTCGGTCATGTCCCTGTACCGGCGCAGTGGCACGGCCGAAGCAGAAGAAGCACGCGTGGCACAGCTCGCATGAGCAACAAGACGACGACCACCCACGACGCCCCATCCATGCGCACCACGCCGCCGGTTTCCGGTCGGCTGGTGTTGCAGTGGGTGTTTTTTGTCGGCTATCTGCTCGTGTTCTTGTGGAGCTGGAACAAGCTCAACATGTCGGTGTTCAGTTTCTTCAGTGACCTCGGCAACGTGGGAAACCTCTTCAAGCGGATGTACCCGCCGGACTTCGGCGACATGGGACGCATCGTCGAGGCGATGGTCGAAACGATCTGGATGGCGCTTCTCGGCACGGTTGGAGCTGTCATTCTCAGCTACCCGCTGGCGCTGGCCGCCGCACACAATACGACGAAAAGCAAAGCGTTGCGCGCGCTCAGCCGGGGTGTCATCACGTTGTCTCGCGCCGTGCCCGAGATCATTCTTGCGGCCATCTTCGTTGCGGCCTTCGGCCCGGGGCCATTCTCGGGCATTCTCGCCCTTGCGCTGCACTCGATAGGAATGATCGGGCGACTGTTCGCGGATGCAATCGAGACCGCAACCGAACAACCCCGCGAAGCGGTGATCTCCGTCGGGGCTACCAAGCGCCAAACGACCCGCTCGGCTATTTTGCCCCAGGCTCTCCCATCGATGATCGCGACCTCGCTCTTTCGATTCGAGATCAACCTTCGCGGTTCGGCGATTCTCGGACTCGTTGGTGCGGGCGGTATCGGGCAGATCATTTCCGAGTCGCTCGAGACCATTCAGTACCGACCGGCCCTCGCAGCGGTTCTCGTACTCTTCGTCGTGATTCTCGCCATCGAGATCGTCTCCACTTCGGTGCGCCGGTCGTTGATTGGTGAGGCGGCCAATCTTCAGCTGAGTGCGCAGCGTTATTCATTTCTGAAAAAGATGTTCCAACGGCGAGACGCACGCGTGAACAAGGCTGCAACTGCCGAGCGCCGCCTCAGCCCACCGTGGACTTCTGAACGCCTTTTTCGCACCACGATGCTTGCATCGGCGATTGTTCTGATCGTGGCGGCGATCGTGACCGTCAATGTCGACTGGATCCGGGCCATCACGAATTTCGATCAGATTTCCATCGTGCTGAAGCAGATGTTACCACCGAGCTTTTCCGGCGAACGATCCAACGTCTTCACAGGCCTCATCGAGTCGTTTGCGATTTCCGTGGTGGCAACCACCCTCGGTGTTGCCATCGCACTGCCACTCGGCGTCGCGATGGCACGCAACATCAACGTCCGTCGATGGTTCTCCACTTTCATGCGCATGTTCGTGCTCGCCCTTCGTGGGATACCCGAATTGATCATCGCCGTCATCTTCGTGAGCGCTATGGGTTTGGGTGCGGTGCCCGGCACTTTGGCGCTCAGTGTCACCGTGGCCGTGTTTGCAGCGAAACTCTTCGCTGACACAATGGAAGAAGTCAGCCCGGCTCCACGTGAAGCCGTCGTTTCTGTGGGAGCGACCCGACCACAGGAGTTCATCTCCTCGGTTGTACCTCAGTTTGTTTCGCCATTCGTGGCGCATTTCTTCTATCTGCTCGATGTCTTCTTCCGTTCGTCAACGGTGCTCGGTATCGTCGGCGGCGGTGGCATCGGCTTCTTGTTGCTGCAGTCGATTCGTGTCTTCGAATTCCAACTGACGACGATGATCGTTCTCGGGGTCTATCTGATCGTGCTGTCTATTGAGTGGCTGGGACTTGGCGTTCGACGTTTATATCGTTGACTCGTTGAAGTTAGTCGGCCACCGTCGGTTCGGCGAGTTTGTGCGACCGTAGTTCGCTGCCGTCTGGGCGGGTGACGCGGACTGCCGAGCCCGAGTGAGCGTGAGAAGCAGTCATGCGGTGTCCGGCTTCGACCGTGAAGGCGTGCCTGTCGTGTTGGTTCGCGACGGTGACCCGTGCGTGTTCGTCGTGGACGAAGTGAACGTCGTGGTCGTCGGTCACGCGCAACATGCTGTCTGAGTGGGGCTTTTCGGGATCCTTGCCGGACAGGCGGTGATCGGCCTCGATGTGTTTGTGGGTGCCGTTGTTGGCGTGGACGGCGATTCGTACCCGCACGTCGTTGTCATGGGTTTCACCCGTCGCGGACACCACGTAGACGCCGTATTCCTCGCCTGCGGGCATGAAGACATGGACCATCGACATGCCGAGTCCACCCTTGCCGACGACGAACTTCGCGCCGTCGACTTCGTTCTTGTGCTCCCCATCGTGGACACCGACGACTTTCCCCGATGCCGTTGTGACGAGGAGACTCGCTGCGGGTCCGCCCGACGTCGCCGCCGACAGCGTCACCACCGAGTGCCCCTTGGTGCCGTTCTGCGACGCGTGGAACGGGCTGGTGAACGGACCTTGGCGCGCGTCCATCGGTGTCAACTCGATCGTGCCCTTCCCACCCGACCAAGTGGCAAAAGTTCCGTCGGGGTTCACCCCGGCCCATTCGTAGCGCCACGTGTCGTTGGCGGTATCGACCTCGATGTACTTGGGCTCTTTGGGGAAGTTGTTGTCGTAAACGTGCAGGCGGTAGGTCGCATCGATCTTCGTCACCGCGTAGGGCGTGACGGCGTGGCCGTAACCGTCGCCGTAGGTGCCGATCGTGTGGCCTTCTTTGGCGATGAGGCCCGCGATCAGGTCTTCGGCGACCTGCGTCGGCGTGCGCCGACGCGACGCTTCGGTCGCCTCCTGAACCTCGTGCGCGTACTGCGTGGCCCACCAGTAATTGATCTCATCCTCGAGGCGCTCATTGTCCTTCACGAGATGGAATGTCGTGTCGGCTCCCTGTTCGGTTGCCGAGACCGAATCGATTCCGAGAAAGAAACGCATCGCGAGCGCGGCGAGGCCTTCGCAACGTCCGCCCATCAACGAGGCTTCCCACTGTTCGAGGGTGAGCGCGGCGTTGGGAAGTGGTGTACACGGATCGGCTGACCCGTCGACGCACACGTCGTCGGCCCCATACATCTTCACCAACGTGTCGATGCGGAGCTCTTCGGTTGCCGAGTCGAGGCCCGCCCAGTTGGCAAATCCGAAGTCGTCCGCCGAGAAACGAAACCCGGTGTCGATGCACACCTCGCCCTCGCCGAGGTCGGATTTCGGTGCTCCGATGCATTCGGGTGCAGCCGACGACCCTCCACCGCACGCAACCAGCCCTGTCGTCAGCAGGCAGCCGACGAGGAACGTCCTAATCGTCGTCGGCCGCTTCGTCGGCAGGGGCGTCGAACCCCGCCGCAGCCAGGCGGGCGAGAAGTTCGTCGCGCGGGCTTTCGCCCGGTGCGCGGGCCTTGTCGTTGGCGATGCGCCACCCATGTCGCGAAGAGTAGACGAGCGGCGCGTCTTTCAGGCGCCCGTAGCCGTAGTCAGTGACACGGGCGAAAAACAGTTCGTGGTCGAGCATCGTCTTCGACTCGAAGATCTCGGCATGCACCCATGCGAGGCAGTCCTTCACCACGGGGTGGCCGTTTTCCTCGGTCAGGTACTCATCGGCGATGTAGTGGAACTTGCGACCCGGATACGAGAAGTACTGGCCGATGTGCACCTGGTCTCCGGCCAGAAACGAGGTCGTGAAGGCACCGCTTGCGACCATGAGCGGGTATGTGTCGTGCTTCGGCGAAACACTGGCCATGATGACTGGCTCTTCGAACGACACCTGCGTCACCCAGTGCGAGGTGTAGCCGCGCGTGATGCCGTCGTGGCGCGCCGTGACGATTTCAACGCCCTTCGCCGCCTGGCCGAGAGCACGCTTGAGTTTCGGGTCGATCACGGTTGCTCAGTCAACACGACTCGGCTGTTGTGCGCCACTCGAAAGCGGCTTGCCGTCGAACCGGTCGATAGTGGCAAATCCTTCGACGGGGTTGCGACGGAGTTTCGTCAGGTGTCGATCGACATGGCCGAGGAAGATGGTCGCCGCGAGTGCGTGGCCCGCGGGAAGGCCGAGCAGGGGTCCGGTCGTGCGTTCGGCGCGTATGGAGAACGTCGTCATGACCCCACCGAGCCCACGGTCTCGGGCCGCGAGCAGAATGCTCCAGCAGAACGGATAGATCGACCCGCCACCCGAGATGGTGGGACGTGGCAAGTCCGCGTCCATCGTGGCGATGCGTGACAAGTCGGCGGCGATCGCAAGAACCACGGGCACGGATTCGATGTCGTCGATCAGCGGAAACGGAACGTCTGCGGGTTCGGTCGTGAGAGGTGGCGCACCGTCGACGACCGCGAACGGGGTGCGACCTGTCTGGGCGAGTGCCACGTATTCGTTCCACACGGGCTTCATCGCGTCAGCGAGTCCTCGACGGATGACCCGGTCTTTCACGAGGGCGACACGCCATGGTTGGCGGTTGCCGCCACTCGGTGCAAAACGCGCGTCGTCGAGGATGTCGTACACGACCCCGTCGTCGACCGATCGCGCCGCGAATGCACGAACGGATGCCGTCGCTCGCAGAACGCTGCGTGTTTCCATTCCCGCAAACTAGCCAGCGCTGCGTGTTCGGCTGCGCTGCCATACTTTCCCCATGACCCTGCCCGCGATCGGCGACGTGCGCCCTTGGGCCGACCCCGAGGTGGTGTCGATCAACCGACTGCCGATGCGTGTGCCATTCGGATCGACTGCGTCCCGTCGTGTGTCACTCGATGGCCAATGGGCAGTGCGGCGCTTGGCGCACCCCAACCTCGTTCCCGCCGATGCTGTGGGTGCAGTCGACGATGCGGGCTGGCGGCGCATTCCGGTGCCGGGCAACTGGACGCTTTTTGGACTTGGCGACAGTCCGCACTACACGAACGTGACGATGCCGTGGGAGGGCCTGCCACCGGCGTTACCCGACGAAGTACCGACGGTCGTGTACCGCCGGTACTTCGCAGCGCTGCAAATCGGCGATGGCGAGGCTGTGATCCTTCATGTGGGAGGGGCGGAGAGCGTTCATGCGGTGTACGTGAACGGCATGTTCGTTGGCTACGGCACCGACAGTCGCCTGGCAAGCGAGTACGACGTGACACGGTTCCTTCATGCCGGCGACAACACGGTTGCGATCGTCGTCTGCAGATACTCGGCGCAGAGCCACGTCGAGGATCAGGACCAATGGTGGATGGCGGGTTTGCATCGCGAGGTGTGGCTCGAGACGCGGATTCCCGTTCACATCGCCGATGTTCGTGTCGAGGCGGGTCTCGAGGGTGATTCCACGGGCCTGTTGCGCGTGACGACAAGCGTTGCGTGCAACGACGGCGCCACCGTCACCGAAGGGTGGTCGGTGCGCGTCGCGGTGCTCGACTCCTCGGGAAAGGTGCGCAAGTCCACCGAGGCCCCGGTGGCGAGCGACGAGCGTCCGTACATTTTCACCGGACATGTCGCGGTCACCGAATGTGCATTGCCGAAGGTGAAGGCGTGGACTGCCGAGACTCCCAACTTGTACGACGTGGCGATTTCGTTGGTCGACTCCTCCGGCGCGGTGTGCGAGACGACCGAGCAGCGGGTCGGGTTCCGGCGGATCGAGATCATCGACGGTGATTTTCTCGTCAACGGTCGACGCGTGATGTTCCAAGGGGTGAATCGCCACGACCACCATCCGGAACGTGGCAAGGCCGTCACCGTCGAGGACATGCGAGCCGACCTCGTCGCGATGAAGCAACACAACGTCAATGCCGTGCGATGTTCGCACTATCCGAATGATCCGCGGTTTCTCGACTTGTGCGACGAGTTGGGGCTTTACGTCGTCGACGAAGCCAACGTCGAGAGTCACGCCTGGAACACCAGTCTGTGCCACGATCCGCGCTACCGCTCGACGATCATGTCGCGCGTGACGCGCATGGTCGAGCGCGACAGGAACCACGCGTGCATCGTCATGTGGTCGCTCGGCAACGAATCCGGATACGGCAGCGTGCACGACGCGGCAGCCGCATGGATTCGGTCGGTGGATCCCTCGCGCCCGGTGCACTACGAGCCAGCGATTTTTCACACGAACTGGTTCGACGGAGGTGTCGGCACGACCGACGTCGTGTGTCCGATGTACGCGCCGATTGACGCGGTCGTGTTCTACGGAAAGTCCCCGAAGCGAGATCGACCTCTCGTCATGTGCGAGTACAGCCACGCGATGGGCAACTCGAATGGTTCGCTTGCGGACTACTGGCATGCCTTCGACAACACGCCGGGACTGCAGGGAGGTTTCGTATGGGAGTGGAAGGACCAGGGGATTTCCCAGGAACTCGATGATGGTCGCAAGAGATTCGCCTTCGGTGGTCAGTTCGGTGACACGCCGAACGACGGCAACTTCGTTGCCGACGGCTTGGTGCACAGCGACCTCACACCTCACCCGGCCTTGCGCGAACTTGCCTGGGTGCACCGCCCCGTCGCCGTTTCGCTGACCGGCAAGGGGAGTGGCATGCGGTTGGCTTTGCGCAATCGCCAGGGATTCCGCGACCTTGCTCATCTGCGTGCGACGTGGGAACTCGTCGTCGACGGCGCGGTGACAAAGCGTGGGTCGCTGCGAGTGCCGACG
>SXZT01000075.1 GCA_005787785.1 Actinomycetota bacterium | reverse complement strand
GAGCATCGTTCAGAAGACGAAGAGCACCATGACCGCGCCTATGTACACGAGCCCCTGGGTGATCGCGACGACATCGGAGGAGAGAATCACATACGGGGCCGCCACGCCGGCGAGCACGAGCACCAGCCAGAGGGCAGCATGCACGACGTTGCTCACGGTGACGACGCGCAGCGCACCCCACACCATGATCGCGGCGACGATACCGAAGGCGATGTTCTGGGCGACCATTACTTCTTGCCCTTCTTTTCTGCGCCAGCCTCGAGATCGGGTGCCTCGGGAACGGTTTCCATCCACTCGCCCAACTTCGCCTTGTCGTGGAGAAGGTCGGCAATGCGCGGCTCGGAGTACTCGTACTCGGGGCTCCAGAACAGCGCGTCGAACGGACAGACCTCAACACAGATGCCGCAGTACATGCACAGCGCGTAGTCGATGTCGAAGCGGTCGAGCTTGTTCACCTGACGCGGCTTGCCACCTGCACGGCGCGGCGGGGCGAGTTCCTTGTGGCCCTCGATGTAGATGCACCAGTCCGGGCACGAACGCGCACACAGCATGCACGACGTGCAGTTGCCCTCGTGCAACGCGATGACGCCGCGTGCGCGGATGGGCGGTGTTTCCTTTTCGTGCGGGTACTGGACGGTGTTCGCACCCTTCTTGACGGTTTCCACCATCGTGCCGAGCGTGACACCGAGACCCTTCAGCAGGCCGGGAACCTTCGCCATTAGAACGCCACCTTCAGAACCGACGTCGCCATGATGTTGACGAGTGACAGCGGAATGAGAACCTTCCACGCGAAGCGCTGCAGTTGGTCCTCACGGAAACGTGGGTAGCTGAAACGCACCCACATGATGACGAAGACGAGGAGCATCATCTTCGTGAACATGATCAGCGGACCAACGACGTTCATCCAGTTGTCGATGCTGTCGATGCTGGTCCAGCCGAACCACGAGAACGGAACACCCCATCCGCCGAGGAAGAGGATCGAAGCGATCAGCGCAAAGACACCGGCCGTCGCGAACTCACTGATGAAGAAGATGAGGAAGCGGAAGCCCGAATATTCGGTCATGTACCCGGACACGAGTTCGGATTCGGCGATCGGCATGTCGAAGGGCGTCTGGGTGAGTTCTGCCTGCACGGCAATCATGAAAATGATGAAGCCGATGAACTGCGTGAGGATGTAGGGGTTGCCGAGGCCGTCCCAGCCGAAGATCGAGCCCGCATTCTGCGCGACGACGATTTGCTGGAGGTTCATGGTGTCGGCCTGGATGACGACGCCGATGACGGCGAGCACCATCGGCAGTTCGTATGCGATCAGCTGACCCGCCCCGCGCAAGCCACCGAGAAGCGAGTACTTGTTGGCGCTCGCCCAACCGGCGATGAGAATGCCCAGCACCGACACCGACGAGACAGCCAGCGCGTAGAAGACGCCCGCCTCGAAGTTGGTGAACCACGCATCGGGGCCGAACGGCACGACGGCGACGAGAAGGAACGTGCTCGACAGCACGATGAGCGGTGCCATCTTGAAGATGAACTTGTCGGCGCGCTCGGGGTAGAGGTCTTCCTTCTGCAGCCACTTCCCCACTTCGGCGAACAACTGCAACGACCCGAACGGACCGGCCTCCATCGGCCCGAGGCGGCTCTGCATGAACGACATCATCTTGAAGAGAAAGACATAGACGATGGTTCCCGCTGGCAGAAGAACGGCGACGATGCCGCCGAGCACGCGCAACAGCGACTGTGCCCAGTACGGAATGCCGGCGATCAGACCCAACATCAGCGATCAATGTCCCCGAGAATGAAGTAGAGCGACGCGAGGATCGTGATGATGTCGGGCACGTACACGCCCTTCAGCAGCCACGGCACGATGGAGATGTTGTTGAAGCTCGCCGAGCGAATTTTCACGCGGAACGGACCGAGCTCACCCTTCGAGACGACGTAGTAGCCCATCTCGCCGAGCGGGTTCTCCGTCGACACCCAGGCCTCACCCTCGGGCACCTTGATGATGCGCGGAACCTTCGCCATGACCGGGCCCGAAGGCAGCGAGTCGAGCAACTTCTCGACGATTAGCGTGGACTCGCGGACTTCCTGCAGACGAATCCAGCAACGCGCGTACGAGTCGCCGTCGGGGTGCGTCCACACCTTCCAGTCGACCTTGTCCCAGGCCATCGGCAGTTTCTGGTCGCGACGCAGGTCCCAGTCGACGCCGCTGCCACGCAGGTTCGCGCCGGAGAGTCCGTATTGCAGAGCGACGTCACGCGGGATGACGCCGATGCCACGCGTACGAGCCTCGAAGATTTCGTTGCCGAAGAGGAGACCTTCGATTTCGTCGCAGAACTTGCGCATCTTGCGCATGACCGCGCGCGTCTCGTCGATGAAGCCGGCGGGCAGGTCGTCCTTCAGGCCACCGATGCGGTCGAAGTTCGGGTGGAAGCGACCACCCGTTGCACCTTCGATGAGGTTGAGCACGTACTCGCGGTCACGGAAAGCGAAGAAGACCGGCGTGATCGCACCCAACTGCACGCCGAGGTCGCCGAGGACCAGCGACACGTTCGCGATGCGGGAAAGTTCGAAGAGGATGGTGCGGATCCACTGCGCGCGCGGCGGTGCCTCGATGCCCATCAACTGTTCGGCTGCGAGGATGAACGGCACCTCGTTGGCGAAACTTCCCAGCCAGTCGATGCGGTTCACGAGCGCTGTCACCTGCGGGAAAGTGCGCACCTCGGTGAGCTTCTCGTAGCCACGGTGCATGTAGCCGCACGACGGTTCCGCCCACACGACCTGCTCGCCGTCGAGGCGGGCGATGATGCGCAGAGTGCCGTGCGTCGCGGGGTGCTGCGGGCCGATGTTGAGGGTCATGCCCTCGGTCTCTAGCTCGACGTTCACGCGTGCATCGGCTGCCTGCGACGCGATGTACGCGAGTTGCTGGCGGTCACCCAACATGGTCATTCGGCGCCTCCTTCTTCGTCGCCGCCACCGGGCAGCGGTTCGACATCGACGATTCCCGGCCACGGCTTCACGATGCGTGCGAGCAACGGGAAGTCCTTGCGCAGGGGGTAACCCTCGAAGTCGGTGGGCAGATACATGTTCCGCAGGTCGGGGTGGCCCGCAAAAGTGATTCCGAACATCTCGTGCGTTTCTCGCTCGTGCCAGTTCGCACCCGCGAACACGCCCACCCACGAATCGATCGTCAACGAGTCGTCGGGCACGTCGGCCTTCAACGTGACCCCGTGGTGGGTGCGGTGGTTCACGAGACGCGCGAACACCTGCATGCGCGTCGCACCGCCGGTGTAACCCTGTCGGATGGTGGAATCGATCGGCTCGCGCTCGGCCGTGGGGTCTTCCTCACCGCGGCCGTAGGGCGACGGCATCCAGTCGATCGCCGAGAGAAAACAGAAGTAGTCGTAACCGAGCTTTTCGCGCAGCACGCTCGCTGCATCGCGCCACGCGGACGTCTTCACGCGAACCCAGGTGTCGACGTTGCCTTCGGGACCCTTTTCGAACGACTCTTCGACGGCGTCGCCGAGGACGGCAGTGATCTCAGCGAGCGACGACAACGGGTTCTCCCTTGCGCTCGGCTTCGGCTGAGGCGGCCAGCGAGACGGTGCCTTCACCGCGCCAACGTGCTCCCATGTCTTCGTTCTTGATGCGTTGCTGCAAAAGGACGATGCCCTCGAGCAGTGCCTCCGGACGCGGAGGACAGCCGGGCACGTATACGTCGACGGGAATGATCTGGTCGACGCCCTTTGTCACCGAGTAGCTGTCCCAGTACGGCCCGCCACAGTTGGCGCAACTGCCCATCGAGATGACGTACTTCGGCTCGGGCATCTGTTCATAAAGACGCTTGACGGCCGGGGCCATCTTGTCGGTGACCGTTCCCGAGATGACGACGAGGTCGGCTTGACGAGGGCTTGCGGGCAGCGGAATGACGCCGAGGCGCATGACGTCGTAACGCGGCGAACCGAAAGCCGCTCCCATTTCGATGGCGCAGCACGCAAGGCCCCACTGGTACACCCAGAGCGAGTACGAACGCCCGAGATTGAAAAGTGAATTCAGTGACTTGGGCAGTCGCCCACGATCTACGAGTCCCATGAGTGTCCGTTCCTCTCGAATCTTGTGTGTCCTGCGTGGATCAGACCCAGCGCAGGACCCCCTTACGCCAGGCATAGACGAGACCGAGCAGCAAAATCGCAACGAACACGCCCATTTCGATCAGACCAAACGAGCCGTAGCGCTCGAGTTGCGTCGCCCACGGAAAGAGGAACACCGCTTCGACATCGAACACGACGAAGAGGAGCGCAAACACGTAGTAGCGAATCTGGCTTTGCGACCATCCCTCGCCGACCGGGTCGACGCCGCTTTCGTAGGCAAGAACCTTTTCGGGGGTGGGTTTGACGGGCCGTAGCAAGGACGCGAGCCAGAGCAGCAGGCCACCGAGGAGGAAAGCCGTGAGGCCGAACCACACGACCGTGAGGTATGACCGCAAGAAGGGGGACATTGCTTCCGAAACTACTACCCACCCCCGCCGGGACAGAAACAGCCACGGAGTTGTCGGTCTCAACGATGCGTGCGGTGGCCCTGTCAGTGCACCGACATCACGTGTTCGGCGAACCAATCGACGAGACGGTGCGCCGCTTGCGCGGACACGTGCGCATGTGAACGAGTCGCGGCGACAAGTGCGTCCGCATCGACACCGACGCGGGCCAACTCCAGTGCGCCGTGCCCCGTCGACCACCGTTCGACGATGACCGGGGTGACTTCGGGGTGGAACTGCAGGCCAAGACTGCGGTCAAGCAGGAAGGCCTGGGCCCCCTGCGCCCCCATAGCCAGCACCGTTGCCCCGACGGGGGGCACAAAACGGTCGTAATGCCACTGGAACCAGGGATTTTGATGGAACCAGGGATTTTGGACCAGAAATGGGTTCATTCCAGGGTGCGGGTCGACCGAGAACCACCCGATCTCGGGCCGATCGGCCCGCTCGACCCGACCACCCACGGCGTGGGCGAGCATCTGGCCACCGAAGCAGATCCCGAAAATCGGTACCTGGCGGTCGTGGGCGACCCCGAGGAGGGTCGCTTCGGCAGCAACGAAGGGTGCCACATCATCCCAGTAGACCGACCAGTCCGACCCGAGGGGAACCACGAGGCCGACGTCGTCGGGTAACGGCTCCCAATCGAGTGCGCGCTCACGGTTCCATGTTTCGAACGACCACCCCAGTTGGATGAAGCGCTGAGCAACTTCGCCCCCGTCGGCGTCGCCATGGTTGCCGATGATGATTGCGCGCATGAGGGTACGGTAATTCCGGATGGGGACGTCACCTATATCTCGTGACCAGATCCTCGCTGCACGTGCGGCCGGAGCCGCCTACGTGAAACGCACCCCCATCACCGAGTCCGCAGCGCTCACGGCCCGATGCGGCGGCAACATCGTCCTGAAGGCCGAGAACCTCCAGCGAACGGGGTCTTTCAAGATCCGCGGCGCGATGAACAAGGTCGCCTCGCTCGGCGCGGCCGCCTCGAGTGGTGTCGTTGCGGGAAGTGCGGGCAACCACGCCCAGGCGATCGCCTTCGCCGCCCAGGTGAACGCCATCGCATGCGAGATCTTCGTACCGGCCGGCGCCTCGATCTCCAAGATTGCCGCGTGCCGCGCCTACGGGGCAACGATCTCCGAGGGCGGCGATTCGCTCGACAATGCGGTGGCGCTCGCCAAAGAGCGTGCGGCCGCGACCGGCATGAATTTCTGCCACCCGTACGACGACCCCGCAGTGGTTGCAGGCCAGGCCACACTTGGCCTCGAACTCATCGAGGACATCCCCGACCTGCGCATGGTCATCATTCCGCTCGGTGGGGGCGGCCTCACCGGTGGCGCAGCGATCGCACTGAAACAACACGACCCGCGCATCCGAGTCATCGGCGTGCAGGTGTCGGCGTGTGCCCCCTATGCACACCTGCCCGCACCCGACGGTCCGGTCGTCACCCTCGCGGACGGCATCGCGGTCAAGAAACCCGGCGCAGTGACGCGACCCATCATCGAAGAATTCGTCGACGATGTCGTGGCCGTCGAAGAGGACGACGTCGCCGATGCAATGATCCTCCTCATGGAGCGTGGGAAGTTGCTCGTCGAGGGTGGCGGTGCAGTTGGTGCATCGGCGTTGATGCGCGGTCTCGTGCGTCCGGCAAACGACGGTGTCACGTGTGTCGTGCTGTCGGGCGGCAATGTCGACCTTGGTCTGCTACCCGGTCTCGTTCGACGTCACGAAACACAGGCTGGGCGGCGTCTGCTTCTCTTCGCGCGCATTCCCGATCGACCGGGTGGACTCGCGAACCTGCTCACGCTTCTCGCGGGCCAGGGCGCAAACCTCATTGAGGTCGAACACGTGCGCGAAGGCGTCGACTTGCACGTGCGGGAAACCGGAGTGCAAATCGTTCTCGAAACACGTGGCACGGAACATGCCGACACCGTCATCGATGCGGCGCGCAATGCGGGCTACGAGGTCGAAGAACTCGAACGCTGAATCAGCGGCCTGCGAGCGTGACCACTTGGCGCGTTGCGTCGAGCAGCCAGCCGGGAACGATGCCTACGACCAAAGTGAATGCGACGGCAGCAGTCACCGCGAGACCCGACAGGAACGGAACCGGCGGTGCCGCGTCCTCGCCTTCGGCGTCTTCCATCCACGCACTGACCATGATGCGCAGATAGAGAAACGCACCGATCACCGATGCGAGCATGGCAATGATCGCTATGGCGTAACTCTTCGTTTCGACCGCGGCGCGGATCACACCGAACTTGGCGACGAATCCTGAGGTCAACGGCATCCCGGCCTGCGCGAGCAGGAATACGGTGAGTGCAAGTGCGAGGGCCGGGCGACGACGACCGAGCCCGCGGAAATCGGTGAGGTTCGATCCAACATCACCCTTGCCGGCAACGAGGCCGACGATCGTGAACGTTCCGATGACGAGCACGGTGTAGAGAAGCAGGTACGTCATCGCCGATGCGATCCCGTCGCCGGCACTCGACGAACCGGTGTGCGACGCCGCCTCGACGCCGAGAAGAATGAACCCGGCGTGGCTGATCGACGAGTACGCGAGCATGCGCTTCACGTTGGTCTGCGTGACTGCCAGCACCGAACCAAAAACGAGGCTGAGAACGGCAAGCACCCACACGACCGGCCGCCAATCATCGACACGGCTTTCCAGAGCGGTCACGCTGACGCGCAACAATGCAGCGAACGCAGCCGTCTTGCCGGCCGATGCCATGAAAGACGTGACGGGCGTCGGCGCGCCTTGGTACACGTCGGGCGTCCACACCTGGAACGGCACCGCGGCGACCTTGAAGGCGAGTCCAACGAGAAGAAGGCCGACACCGACGAGCAGCAACACGTCGTTGCGCGGGAACGCCTGCTCGGTCGACAGCACTTTCATGATCCGACCGAGGTTGGTGTGTTTTGTCGCACCGTAGATGAAGGCGATGCCGTAGAGGAAAAACGCCGAGGAGAATCCACCGAGGATGAAGTATTTGAGCCCGGCTTCCTGGCTTTCCTCGCGCCGACGGTTGCTTGCGGCGAGAACGTATAGAGCAAGGCTGAGCGTCTCGAGACCGAGGAACAACACGATGAGGTCCTGCGCAGCCACCATGACGATGCCACCGATCGCAGCAGCGATGTAGAGCACGAACAGTTCCGGACCATCCTCGCCTTCGCGCACGAGATAGTCGCTCGTCGTCAGACTTGCGAGCAGCACTGCAATGCAAATGGTGATGGTGCCAAGAACAGCGAAGTGATCGAAGGCAAGTGCGTCGGCGATGATCGTCTCGGGCCGACCATCGGTCAGGTTGTCCCACAGGAAGAAGCACAGCACGATCGATGTTGCTGCGGTCGCCGCGCTGACGATTCCGTAGAGGCCACGAGGCCACTGCGGCAAGAGCGAACCGCCGAGCATGAGCACGCATGCTCCGACGAGAAGCGCGAGCAGCGGACTGAGCGTGAACCACGGAATCGACGGCCCGGCGAGGGTTTCAGCAGCAAACATCGTCAGCCTCCGTGCCCTTCCGAATCGGACTTCTCCGTGTCGTGCTTCTCCGTGTCGGAATGGACATCCGAATGCTCGACAGGGGCAATTTCCTTCTTCTCGAACTCGAGAGTGCGACCGGTGTTCGTCTCGACGTGCGTGACGAGCGCTTTCACGCTGGGCTCTATGCGGTCGAGCATCGGCTTCGGAAAGACGCCCGTGAAGACGATCGGTGCAATGAATGCAAGCAACAACATCCCTTCGCGTGGACGCAATTCGGCGAAGGACTTGTTCTCCTCGTCGGGTTCTCCGTGAAAGACACGCTGGTAGGCCCACAACAGATACAAAGCTGCAAGGATGACGCCCGTCGCACCGACGACAACCCACCAGCGAGCGTTGCCGAACGAACCAATGAGAATGAGGAATTCACCGACGAAACCGTTGAGACCCGGTACGCCGATCGACGACAGCATCACAATCATGAACGCTGCGGCGAAGATCGGTGCCACCGACTGCAGGCCCTTCAGTTGCGAAATCTCGCGCGTCTGGCGACGTTCGTAGATCATTCCGACGAGTAGGAAGAGCGCACCCGTCGAGATGCCGTGGTTCACCATCTGCATGACACCACCGGTGATGGCCTGCGACGTGAATGCAAAGGTGCCGAGGATGATGAAACCGAGGTGCGCCACCGACGAGTACGCAACGAGACGCTTCAGGTCCTTTTGCATAGTGGCCGCGATGGCGCCCCAGAGGATGCCGACCACCGCAAGGGTGAGGAACAAAGGACGCGCCCACACCGATGCTTCGGGGAAGAGATAGAGCCCGAAGCGAAGGAAGCCGTAGGTGCCGAGTTTCAACAGCACACCGGCGAGAATGACCGAACCGCCGGTGGGCGCTTGCGTGTGGGCGTCGGGCAACCACGTGTGCAGCGGGAAGAGCGGAACCTTCACGGCGAAGGCGATCGCAAAGGCCATGAACAGCCAACGTCCGGTGGACGCGGCGAACTCGGCGCCCTCGGCAAGTTCCACGAGGTCAAAGGTGACGTACCCGAGACTGTTCTTCGCGAGCACCGCCGTCGCGATGATGCCGACGAGCATGAACGCCGATCCGAACATCGTGTAGAGGAAGAACTTCGTTGCCGCATAAATCCGCTGGTCGTACCCCCAACCACCGATCAGGAAATACATCGGGACGAGAACGATCTCGAAGAAAAGGAAGAAGAGGAAGAGGTCGAGGCTGATGAAACTACCCATGACCCCGGCCTCGAGGACGAGCATCCAACCGAGGTAGCGCTTGTGGTCGTGGTGCGGGTCGATGCCCGCAATGACGAGCGGGAAAAGCAAGCCCGTCAGAACGACGAGGAAGAGCGAGATGCCGTCGACACCGACGTGCCAGCCGATTCCCCAATCACGGATCCACGGATGCCGCGACACGAACTGGAATCCGGCGTCAGCCGTTTCGAACGACGAGAGCAACCAGATGCTGAGACCTGCGGTGACGGTGCTGGCGACCAGCGCCACGAACTTCGTCGATTCTGGTCGACGATTGCTCGTGAGAATCGTGAGGATGCCGCCGAGAGCAGGCACCAACACGAGCGCGGTGAGAATCGGAAACGACAGGGTCGAGCCACCCGCGGCTTCGGCGGAGTACATCAGGCGATCCCCCTGTAGACGAACCAGACGAGCATGAGGAGCACCGCAATTGCAATCACGGCGGCATAGGCACGAACGAATCCGCTCTGCAGTCTGCGTGCAACACCGCTCGTCGAACGAACGGCGACACCCGTTCCACGAACGGCACCGTCGATGACGTTCGCATCCGCCCACGCAACGGCGTCGAATGCCCGTCGGCCGGGACCACCCATGAAGTTCGAGACGAGGCGGTCATAGAACCAGCCGTTCGCGAGGATCTCGGGCTCGACGGCCTTCAATTTCTTCTTGCCGTACACCCCAACGGCAACGGCGATGCCTGCGAGGGCAACCACGATCGCCACGCCCATCAACAAGTATTTGTTGTCATAGGCCCACGAGCCCTTGATGTGCGCCTCACCGTGTTCGACCACCGGCTCGAGCCACTTCTCGAGGAAGTGCAGATCCTTGGTGAACGGCAGTTGCAGGGCACCGCCGACGATCGACAAGCCGGCGAGAACAACGAGCGGCATCAGCATGATGCGCGGGCTTTCGTGGGGCTTGAAGTCACCGTGCGCGCCGTGTTCCTCGCTGTGGTCGTTCCACCGCGCTTCACCGAAGAACACCATGATCACCTGGCGGGTCATGTAGTACGCGGTGAGCAGTGCAGTTACGAGACCGACGACGTAGAGACCACGGTTGTTTGCATACACGTAGAGCAGGATTTCGTCCTTCGACCAGAAGCCGGCAAACGGCGGAACACCCGCGATTGCCAGCCAACCGACGATGAAGGTCGCCGCGGTGACCGGCATGAGTTTGCGCAAGGCACCCATCCGGCGCATGTCCTGTTCGTGGTGCATGCCGTGAATGACCGAGCCTGAACCGAGGAAGAGGAGTGCCTTGAAGAACGCGTGGGTGATCATGTGGAAGATGGCCGCAATGTAGGCACCCGAACCGACGGCAAGGAACATGTAACCGAGCTGTGAGACGGTGGAGTACGCCAACACCTTCTTCACATCGTTCTGGGCCACGGCGACCGTCGCCGCAAACAACGCGGTCGCCGCACCGACCACCGCAATGATCATCGGTGCCCACGTGTACGCCTCGTGGATGACCGGGTTCATGCGTGTCATCAGGAACACACCTGCGGTCACCATGGTGGCCGCGTGAATGAGCGCCGACACGGGCGTCGGGCCCTCCATCGCGTCGGGTAGCCAGATGTACAGCGGCAGCTGGGCACTCTTGCCGCATGCTCCGATGAAGAGCATCAGGGCAATCGCGGTCGCCGTGACGTGGCTGAGTGAACCACCGATCGCAGCGTCGTTGATGCCCTTGTACGAGAGTGTGCCGACCGATGCGAACGCGAGGAACATCGCCGTCATGACGCCCCAGTCACCGACGCGGTTGGTCACGAACGCCTTCTTGCCGGCGGTTGCAGCGCTCTCGCGCGTGTGCCAGAAAGAGATGAGGAAGTACGAGCAGGTGCCGACGCCCTCCCAGCCGAGGAACGTGACGAGAAGGTTCTCGCCGAGGACGAGCATCAGCATCGAGAAGACAAAGAGATTCAGGTAGATGAAGAACTTGGAGAACTTCGGGTCGCCGTGCATGTAACCGACGGCATAGAGATGGATCAACGTGCCGATACCGGTGACGAAGAGCGCCATTGTGATCGACAACGGATCGGCAAGAAGCGCCATCTTCACTTCGAGCGAACCAACGGGTATCCAGGAAAAGAGGTCCACGACGTGGGAACGCTCTGCCGAGTCCTTCGAGAGCATGTCGAAGAACGTGAGCGCGGTGACGACGAACGCACCGCCGCACATCGCCGCGGCAAGGTGACCGGCCTTCGGTTCCCCGAGACGACGACCGAAAAGGACGAGCAGCAGGAACCCGGCCAGTGGCAGAGCAGGGATCAACCAAACGACATCGAGCATCCGATCAACCCTTCAGTGCCGCGAGGTCATCGGCCGTTGCTTGCTGGCGCCGGCGCATGATGGAAACGATGATGCCGAGTCCGACCACGACTTCCGCGGCGGCGACGACTAGCACGAAGAAAACGGCCGTCTGACCGTTGATGTCGGTGAGTTCGGTGGCGAGGGCGACGAAGGTGAGGTTCACCGCATTCAGCATGAGCTCGATACACATGAACATGATGAGCGGGTTGCGACGCACAAGAACGCCGATCATTCCGATCGCGAACAGTCCCGCTGCGAGAACCAGATACCACGTGGTGGTGGGGACGACTGCGGCTGTGATCACGACGCAGTCCTTTCGGACTTGCGGCGACGTGCAAGGACCACCGTCCCGACGACCGCGACGATGAGCAAGACCGACGTGAGCTCGAATGCGACGACGTAGTCACCGAAGATCGACCGGGCGATCTGGCGAATGTTGCCGTCGGCGTCTTCGAGCGTTGCGGTCTTCACGCCATCACCCTTGAAGCGCAGCGAATCGCGAGACCGCACGACCGCGGTGGTGAGAAGGGCGAACATGCCAATGCCGAGTACCAGTGCCAACGGGCGCTGAACATTGCCGAGGGGTTCGGTCCGTAGGTCTTCGGCACGGTCGACGCCGAGGAGCATGATCACAAAGAGGAAGAGCACGACGATCGCACCCGCGTAGACGATGACCTGCACCGCAGCGAGGAAATTCGCCTCGCGGGCGACGAAAAGAACCGCGACACCGAAGAGCGTGAGGATCATGCTGAGCGCGGCGTGCACGGGATTCGACCGCAGAACGACACCGAGTGCACCGACCAACACCATGATGGCGGCGCAGACGAAAACGAACAGCTCCATCTAGCGGCCGTCCCTCTCGGCCTGCTCGGCCTCGGCGGCACGCACCCCGTAGCCGAGTTCGCCGCTCCACGACACGACACCCTCGAAGTCGGCGTCACCACTGGGCGACGTGGCGCGCATCCAGCCCGACGTGTGGAGGTCTTCACCCGGACGCCAGTCCTCCCACGGCAGATGCTGCGGCAAACCGGCATCGTCGACGAGGAGTTCCGACTTTGTGTAAATCGCATCACGCCGATTGGTGAAGGAGAACTCGAACAACTTCGTTTCGGTGATGGCCTCCGTCGGACATGCCTCCACGCACATGTCGCAATGGATGCAGCGCAGGTAGTTGATCTCGTAGACGAAGCCAAAGCGCTCGCCCGGCGAAGTGGGGTTGGCAGGATCGTTGTCCTTGCCACGCACGTAGATGCACTTTGCGGGGCATACGCCGGCGCAGAGTTCACAACCGATGCACTTCTCCATACCGTCCTCGTAACGGTTGAGAACGTGACGGCCGTGGAGACGTTCTGGCTTTTCGATTTTCTCGTCGTGTGATTCCTTCTTGCCACGACGGAACATGCGGCCACCCGAGTACTGGGTGGTCACACGGTTGCGCTTGCCGTGCTGACGAACGGTGACGAGAAATCCCCCCAGATAGCCCATCTAGAACTGCACCCCTTCGGCTTCACGGTTCCGGTCACTCGCACGGAACGCAAGTTGCATCATGACGAAGGCAACGACGATGACGGCAAGCGACATTGGCACGACGATCCACTGGTCCCAGCCGCGATCATCGGCCAGACGTTGGGCGGCGAGAAGCATGAACCAACCGAGCGATGACGGGATGAGGAACTTCCAACCGAGGTCCATGAGCTGGTCGTAACGAAACCGCGGCAGGGTGCCTCGGAACCAGACGTAGATGTAGAGAAACACGAGCACCTTGAGGAGCAGCCAGACGGTGCCCTCGAGGCCGTTCGGAATGAGCGGAATGTCGAGGGTCGTGCCACCGATCGTGATCGGCTGCGGACCACCGAAGAACAGGGTGACGATGAACGCCGACATCGTGATCGTGTTCATGAACTCGGCGAGAAAGAAAAGAGCAAAACGAATCGACGAGTACTCGGTATTGAATCCACCGACCAGTTCTTGTTCGGCCTCGACCAAGTCGAACGGTGGCCGGTTCAGTTCGGCCGTGGCCGAAACCAGAAAAATGAGGAACGGAACGACACCGGTTGCAACGAGGTTCCAGGATCCGAGCGACGACTGGGCGTCAACGATGCCGCTCGTGGACAGTGTGCCGCAGACGAGAATGACCGCTGCGAGGGACAAGCCCAGGGATGCCTCGTAACTGACCATCTGCGCCGACGCACGCACCGAGCCGAGCAGCGGGTACTTCGAGCCACTCGACCAGCCGGCAAGCATGATGCCGTACACGGCGATCGACGAAATGGCGAGTGCGAACAACACACCAACCGGTGGATCCGCCAACTGTACGCGTGTGGTTTCGCCGAACCACGTCACGAAACCGCCATTGCCGTCACGGAAATCACCGCCCAACGGGATGATCGCAAATGCGAGGAACGCGGGAACGAACGACAGGTAGGGCGCGAGTCGGTAGACGAACTTGTCGGCACGCTCGGGCAGTAGGTCTTCCTTGAAGAACAACTTGATGCCGTCGGCGAGCGTCTGCAGCAAACCGAACGGACCGGCCTTGTTGGGACCGATGCGGTTCTGCATACCGGCGATCGCCTTGCGTTCGAACCACACCATCAACATCGTGGCGACGAGACCAACGACGAACACGACGAGCACCTTGACGAGAACGATGAGGAGTGGTGTCCAGAGAAGATCACCCTCGAGCAGCGGATCGATCGCGAGGAACGACACGACGCTCACTTCAGGTTCTCCACTCGCACGTCGATGACCGGTTGGTCACCGTCGATGAGTTCACGGATGTCTGCGCCCGTCTGGTTGAAGGGCACCCATGCGGTGCCCTTCGTGACGGTCGCGTCGGCACGAACCGGCAGAACGATCGACGTGCGCGACGTCGACACGCGCACTTCACGACCGACCGCCGTTCCGATGGCTTCGATGTCGCGCGGGTTCAGGTGCACGGCGGCACCCGCACCGAGGTTGGCGAGTGATCGGCTGGCTACGGTGCCGACCGCGCGGTCGTACATACGACGCGACACGACGAGACGCAGGTCGTAGGAGTTGCGGTCGGGTGCGACGAGATTGCGCGTGTCGAGCGTGGTCCTGCCCGCCGCCTCGACGTGTTGTGCAGCAAGGTCGGTGAGTGATCCGACGCCGAGGTCGTGACCGAGACGTTCGGCGAGTTCGATCGCAACCATCCAGTCGGGTCGGCTGGTGCCACACGCGGTGACACGTTGCGACAGGCAACTGATCGTTCCCTCGATGTTCGTGACGCTGCCCGTGCGCTCCGCGTAGGCCGCTACCGGCAGCAGAACATCAGCGAGCATCGACGATGCGGTCGGGAACGTATCGAGTGCGATGATGCTGCGTGCGGATGCAAGGGCGCGACGTGCGAGGTCGGCATCGGGAACGTCACTCAGGGGATCGGCGCCGAGAAGAACCAGGCACTCGATATGACCTTCGGCCGCCGCGCGAAGAATGCCGCGGGTATCGCCCGCCGACGTAGGTGCGAGACCCTGTTCGAGGGCGCCGCGTACGTTGCCACGACGCAACACGGGCAGGACGCGCACACCCGACACCGCTGCAGCAAGCACGTTGTAAGCCTGCAGCGTGAAATCAGCCGACTCGGCAAGGTTTGCACGACCGAGAACGACCACGACATTGCCGCCGGCCAACTGCGACGCGACGGACGCATCGGCGAGGGCGGCCTTCACCGCGGCGACCTGATTGCCCGGTTCGTAGGGCAAGAACTTCCATGCATGACGCGTGAGACCCGAGGCCTTCGGCGCGATCTCGATGATCCGCACGCCGCGCTTCGTCGCCGCATCGCGAAGACGCAGATGCAGAACGGGCAGTTCTTCCTTCAGGTCCGGGGCCAGCAGCACGATCGTCGACGCGGATGACGCGTCTTCGATGCTCGCCTGCGGAAGTTCGAATACCGAAGCCGGCAGGCCGTCGTCGAGCTGTGGGTCGCGCATCGTGATGCCCATCGCATCGGCAAGCATCGACCACGCGCGAACATCCTCGTTTGCGAGGCGCGCGCCACCGAGAATGGCGACGCTGTCGGTGCCACATGACGACACGGCGAGACGAATCGTTCGTGCCGCCACTTCGAGCGCATTGGCCCACGACGTAGGTGCAAGTCCCTTGTCGCCCTTCAGCATCGGCGCGATGAGACGCTCATCGCTGGCGATGGATTCGAAATTGAAACGACCGCGGTCGCACAACCAACCCCAGTTGAGTGTTCCCTTGCCGGGTTCATCGGGGTTGTCGATGCCCTGCAGACGCACGATCTGATCACGACTCGACTGCACCGAGACGCGACAACCGACCGCACACGTGGTGCACGTGCTCTCGGTTTCCTCGAGGTCCCACGGACGGGCCTTGAAACGGTAGGGCTTGGCGGTGAGCGCACCCACCGGGCAGATCTGCACGGTGTTGCCCGAGAAGTACGAGGCGAATGGCTCGTCGGGGAACGTCAGCACCTGGGTGTTGTTGCCGCGGTGCGTGAACGAGATCAGCGGATCGCCGGCGACGTCGCTCGCAAAGCGCGTGCAACGATCACAGAGAATGCAGCGCTCGCGATCGAGGTAAACGAGGTCACTGATTGCGATCGGCTTCTCGTAGTGGCGCTTTTCCTCGACGTAGCGGCTTTCGCCCGGACCATGCGAGAACGCCTGATCCTGCAGCGGGCACTCG
>SXZT01000074.1 GCA_005787785.1 Actinomycetota bacterium | reverse complement strand
ACGGTCCTTTGTCTGCACTGTTTCGTAGGCGAATGCGGTGGCGCCCGACGCGACGAGAGCCTTCGCAACCTCGGGGTACGCGGCGAGATGCAGATAGGTGAAGAGCACGAGGTCGCGACGCATGTAACCGAACTCCTCGATTTTCGGCTCCTTCACCTTCACGACCATGTCGCATGCCCACGCATCGGCGGCTGCAGGCACGATGTCGGCACCGGCAGCCACATAGTCGGCATCGGTGATCGATGCTCCTGCGCCCGCGTTCGTCTCGACGTACACGTTGATGCCGAGACGTTCGAGTTCTCGGACGCCGTCGGGCGTGAGGGCGACCCGCCCTTCAGATTCCTTGATCTCGCGGGGAACGCCGACCGTCTTGATCGCCTGTGACATGACCTATTTATACACACGTATTGCTGTGGCAGGATGACCTCATGCAGTCCTTCAGGAACTTCATCAACGGTGAATTTGTCGATGCGAAGAACGGAGAGACGACCGAAGTCATCAATCCCGCCACAGGCAGAGCGTACGCGAAGGCCACCCTCTCGCGCGAAGCAGACGTCGAGGCGGCGATGACCGCCGCCCAGGCCGGTTTCGAGGTGTGGCGAGACTCGACACCATCGGAGCGCTCGCTTGCCTTGTTCCGTATCGCCGACGCAATCGAGGCTCGTGCGGGCGACCTGATCGCCGCCGAGGTCGAGAACACGGGCAAGCCCGTGAGCCTGACCACGAGCGAGGAGATCCCGCCGATGGTCGACCAGATCCGTTTCTTTGCCGGCGCGGCCCGTCACCTCGAGGGCAAGAGCACCGGTGAGTACATGCGCAACATGACGTCGATGATCCGCCGCGAGCCCGTCGGCGTGTGCGCGCAGGTGGCGCCGTGGAACTACCCGATGATGATGGCGGTCTGGAAGTTCGCGCCGGCGATCGCGGCGGGAAACAGCATCGTGCTGAAGCCGTCGGACACGACACCCGCCACGACGACGATCCTCGCCGAGATTGCAGCAGAGTTCCTGCCGCCCGGCGTGTTCAACGTCATCTGTGGTGACCGCGACACGGGCCGTTCGATGGTGTCGCATCCGACGCCGAGCCTCGTGTCGGTGACGGGCAGCGTTCGCGCCGGTATGGAAGTCGCGCAGGCTGCTGCGGCGAGCCTCAAGCGTGTGCACCTCGAACTCGGCGGCAAGGCCCCCGTCGTCGTGTTCGACGACGCCGACATCGAGGCGGCCGCCGCGGGCATCGCGACCGCGGGTCTCTTCAATGCGGGGCAGGACTGCACGGCCGCGACACGCGTGCTTGCAGCACCGCGGGTGTACTCGGACTTTGTTGCGGCACTCACCGAGGCCGTGGCTGCATCGAAGACCGGCCAGCCCACCGACGACGTTCTCTACGGCCCGCTCAACAACATGAACCAGCTCGCGCGCGTCGCCGGTTTCGTCGAACGCGCACCCTCGCATGCGCGCGTCACCACGGGCGGCAGCAAGGTGTCGGGTGACGGTTACTTCTACTCACCGACCGTGGTCGCGGACCTGAGGCAGAACGACGAGATGATCCAGAACGAGATCTTCGGTCCGGTGCTGACCGTGCAGCAGTTCATTGACGAGGACGAAGCCGTGCACTGGGCGAACGGGGTTGAGTACGGCCTTGCGTCGTCGGTGTGGACGAGGGACTTCGGACGCGCGATGCGGATGGCCAAGCGTCTCGACTTCGGCTGCGTGTGGATCAACACCCACATTCCCGTGGTCGCCGAGATGCCGCACGGGGGCTTCAAGAAGTCGGGCTACGGCAAGGATCTGTCGGCCTACTCGCTCGAGGACTACACGCGCGTGAAGCACGTGATGGCAAACCTCGACAGCTGACAATTCGGGCGTTCAGTGAACGCCGTACGTATACGTCTGCTTGGCGATGTCGAGATAGACGAAGGTCTCGGTCGTGACGACACCGTGAACGGCGCGTATCGCGTTGGTGACCGAGAGAAGTTCCGACTCGTCGCGCACCACGACCTCGGCGAGGAAGTCATATTTTCCGGCGGTGACCACCAGGTACTCGATCGTGTCGATCGCACGCAGCGTGTCGCCGACATTGTCCGTGGGCCCCGTCGTCGAGATGCCGATCAACGCCATGCGACGACGGCCAACCATCAGTGGATTGGTGACCGCCGCAACTTGGATGACGCCGCTTGTGATGAGGCGCTGAACGCGCTGACGCACGGCGGCCTCAGACAAGCCGACTGCGGCGCCGAGCTGCGTGTAGGGGAGACGTCCGTCGGCCTGCAGTTGTTCGATGACGCGGTGATCGGTGGCGTCGAGGCGCACGGGTCCGCCCAGTGGCGTGGATGCTGACGAGTCGGTCATCACGGGTGATCGTAGGCCCGGTGTTACGCTCGACTCAATGTCTGGGGAGAAGGACACGAGGTGAGCGGTGTCGCTTCACCTGGCACGGATGGGGCGATGGGCGACGTCATTCGCCTCGACCAGGTGCGCAAACAGTACGGTTCGTTCGTCGCCGTCGACAACGCCGATTTCTGCATCGGGCGCGGTGAGTTTTTCGCGATGCTCGGCCCGTCGGGGTGCGGCAAAACCACCACTTTGAAGATGATCGCCGGCTTCGAGCAGCCGTCGTCGGGCAGGGTGCTCCTCGAGGGCGTCGACGTCTCGACGGTGCCACCCTACAAGCGCAACGTCAACACGGTCTTCCAGCAGTACGCGCTGTTCCCACACATGACCGTCGCCGACAACATCGCATTCGGACCGCGCAGCAAGAAGCTCGACGAAGGTGAAGTCAAGAAGCGTGTCGGCGACATGCTCGACGTCGTGCGTTTGTCCGAATTCGCCAACCGCCGGCCAGCGCAGCTGTCGGGTGGTCAGCAGCAACGTGTCGCCCTGGCCCGCGCTCTCGTCAACTACCCGAGTGCCCTGCTCCTCGACGAGCCGCTTGCCGCGCTCGACCTGAAACTTCGCGAGGCGATGCAGATCGAACTCAAGCGCATCCAGCGCGAGGTCGAGATCACTTTCGTCTTCGTGACCCACGACCAGGGTGAAGCATTGACGATGAGTGATCGCATCGCGGTCATGAGCCAGGGCGTCGTAGAGCAGATCGGCACCGCCACCGACATTTACAAGCGTCCCCAGTCGCTGTTCGTCGCCGGCTTCATTGGCTCGGCGAATCTTCTGCCCGCCGTCGTGGCACAGGGCGACTCCGCGGGTGCATCGTTAGATTTCTGGGGTGGCGGTCGGATCACGGTCAAGTCCAACCATGTGAACGCCGACGTCGCGTTGACGCCTGGCGAGCAGGTCACCGTCATGCTGCGCCCCGAACATCTGCACGTGTCGGCGACCCAACCCGCGGGCGAGTCGCTCGCCGCGACGGTCACCGACATCGTGTTCCAGGGCGCTTCGGTGCGCGTGGTGGCGCGACTGGCGAACGACACCGAGGTCACCGTCTTGGTGTCGGGTGAGGCCGACCTCCCGTTCCTGCGGCCCGATTCGACCCTTTGGTTGTCGTGGAACGCCGACGCTCCGTTCGTGCTCGACGGTTGGCCGAGCGTCGCAGGAGCCACCACCACCAACGTTGACTCGATCGAGGCGTTGCTGTAGGCGTCTTCCAACTCGAATAATCTCTCAACAACCCGCAAGAAAGGCAGAACCATGGCAGGCAAGTTGAATCGTCGTCAGTTCCTCATCCGCTCAGGTATCGCCGGTGCTGGCGCGCTGTCCCTACCTGCGCTTCTCGCCGCCTGCGGTGGTGACAACGGTGGCTCGGGTGGTGGCGGCAACTCGCTCTTCTTCGAGAACTGGCCCCTCTACATCGACGAAGAGACCGTCAAGTTGTTCCAAGAGGCAAGTGGGGTGTCGTTGAAGTACACCGAGGCCTACAACGACAACAACGAATACTTCGCGAAGGTTCAGCCGTCGCTGTCGAAGGGCGACAAGATCGACCCCGACATCATCGCTCCGACGTTTTGGATGGCTGCGCGCTTCGTGCAGTTGGGCTGGGCACAGAAGTTGCCCGTCGACAAGATCCCGAACATCGCCAACCTGCGCGACGATCTGGCGGGCCAACCCTGGGACAAAGACCAGGAGTACAACCTGCCGTGGCAGACGGGTATCGCGGGAATCGCGTACAACATGAAGACCACGGGTCGGGAGCTAAAGAGTGTCGAGGACCTCTTTGCCCCCGAGTTCAAGGGCAAGATCGGCATGCTCACCGAGATGCGCGACACCATGGGCCTCGTTCTCATGGGCCTCGGCAAGAACATCTCGCAGATCACCACGTTCGACGAGGCCGCCGAGGCCTTTGACAAGGTCGAGAAGGCCAAGAACGACGGCCAGATCCGCGCCTTCACCGGCAACGACTACGTCGACGACCTGAGCGCCGGCAACTTCGCGGCCTGTGTCGCGTGGTCGGGTGACGTGCTGCAGTTGACGAAAGACAACCCCGACGTGAGGTTCATCGTCCCCGAGGAAGGTGCGACGAGTTGGTTCGACACGATGATCTGGGTCAAGGGTTCCGAAAACGGCGATGCGGTCGCGAAGTGGATGGACTACGTGTACGACCCGGTGAACGCAGCGAAGATCACCGCCTACGTGCAGTACATGTCACCGGTCAAGGGCGTTCGGGACGAACTCGTGAAAATGGGCGGCGAAGCCGCGGCGCTCGCCGAGGATCCGCTGCTGTTCCCCGACGAGGCGACGGTCGCACGTCTGCAGAGCTGGGGCGCGCTCGCCGAAGAAGAAGAGGCCAAGTTCGACGAGGCCTTCGCCGCGCTCACCGGCGCCTGATCAGAAGCCCGCGAACCAAGTGAACGCATCGGCCCGGGTCGCCACGGTCGCGTCGCGACCCGAGCGGGTCGGGCTGGGCGTCATGTTCGCCCTGTCGTTCGGCGCGATCGCCCTCGGCGCGGGCTGGGTGACGGGACCGTCCGCAGCGGTCGTCGCGGCTGCGATGTTGGCATCGGTCATCGGCCTTGTGCTGGTGGCGTTCGTCGGCGGACTCGAGACGCGGCGGGCCCTCGCGCCATACGGCCTTCTGAAGCCCGGAATCCTGTGGCTGAGTCTGTTCTTCCTCGCGCCGCTGTGGTCGATGGTCGTCATGTCGCTCTCCAGCAAGGAGAGTCGATTCGACTTCTTCCCGTCGTTCACGTGGGAGTGGGACAACTACCGCGTCGCGCTCACCGACTTCCGCCCGCAGTTCCTGCGCAGTTTCGGTTACGCGGCGATCGCCACCCTGTTGACGATTCTGATCGGGTTCCCACTGGCCTACGTAATCGCGTTTCGCGGGGGCAAGTACCGCAACATCCTGCTCGGACTTGTCGTGATTCCGTTCTTCACGTCGTACCTGATCAGAACTCTCGCGTGGGGCAACATCCTCGCCGATGAAGGCCCCGTCGTGTCGATCATCGACAACCTCGGCCTCACGGGGGCATTCGAGTCGTTGAGCGTCATGGACAACGGAAAGTTGCTGAACACACCCGCCGCCGTGATCGGTGGTCTCACCTACAACTTCCTGCCGTTCATGGTGTTGCCCATCTACGTCAGCCTCGAAAAGATCGACCCGCGCCTCGTCGACGCGGCGATGGACCTTTACTCCTCGGCCTCCGCCGCGTTTCGCAAGATCGTCGTACCCCTCGCGCTGCCCGGGATTTTCGCGGGAAGCCTTCTCGTGTTCATCCCTGCGGCCGGCGACTTCGTGAACGCGCAGTTTCTCGGCAATCCCCAGACGACGATGGTCGGCAACTCGATCCAGGACCAGTTCCTGCGCCAGTTGAACTACCCGGTCGCGTCTGCAATGTCGTTCGTCTTGATGTTCATCATCACGATCGCAGTGCTCGTCTACACCAAGTTCATGGGGACAGAGGATCTGGCGTGAGACAGATCCTCGATGAGCGGAGTCTGGCGTGACGGCGTTCTCGCGGCGGCAGCGCATCGGTCAACGGCTGATCAACGCGGTGGCGGGGCTCGGCCTCTTCTACGTCTTCTTGCCGATCCTCGTGATCGTGATCTTTTCGTTCAACGCGCCGAAGGGCAAGTACAACATCAAGTGGCAGGGCTTCACGCTCGACAACTGGGCCAAGCCGTTCGCCGAGTCCGAACTGACGAGTGCCCTCTGGGTCAGCCTGCGTATCGCGCTCATCTCCACTTTCTGCGCGACGATCCTTGGTTCCCTGATCGCGCTCGCGCTCAGTCGTTACAAGTTCAAGGGCAGCGGTGGGATCAACCTCTTCCTCGTGCTGCCGCTCACGTCGCCCGAGATCGTTCTCGGTTCGTCGCTCGCCACTCTGTTCCTGAACAGGGGAGTCGACTTCGGGTACGTCACCGTCATCATCGCCCACATCATGTTCCAGATCTCGTTCGTCGCGGTCACGGTTCGGGCGCGCATCCGCGGTTTCGACTGGACACTCGAGCAGGCGGCGATGGATCTGGGCGCCACACCCTCCCGTGCCTTCTGGAAGATCACGTTCCCGCTGATCCTGCCCGGCATCCTCGCTGCGGCCTTGTTGTCGTTCGCGTTGTCGATCGACGACTTCATCATCACGTTCTTCAACGCGGGTTCGCTCGTCACGTTCCCGCTGCAGATCTTCGGTGCGTCGCGCGTGAAGATTCCGCCGCAGATCAACGTCCTTGCGACCATGCTTCTCGTCGTCAGCGTCAGCCTCATGGTGGCGGGAACCGTGATCGGCAATCGCCGGCAGCGCAAGCTCACCGGCAACTAGAGAAAAGCCTGAATGTCCGAATCACCCGCCATTTCCGTTGGACCCGCCTCGGCGTCCGACTGGGTGCGAGATGCCGTCGTTGCGGGCGGGGGAACGCTCGTCGATCTGTCGCAGGCGAAGGGGTTGGTGTGGGCATCGCCGACGGCGGCACAGGAACTGGATGACGTGCTCGATGCACACCCGCACGTCGAATGGGTGCAACTGCCCTGGGCGGGTGTCGAGCAGTTCGTGCACTTGGTCGACGACACTCGGCGGTGGACCTGCGGCAAGGGTGTCTATGCCGAACCGGTTGCCGAGCACGCGTTGTCGCTGTTGCTGGCGGGGATGCGCAACGTTGCCGACTACGCGCGGCAAGGCGAGTGGACCGGGCCCGTCGGGCGCAATCTTCTCGGCGCCAACGTGACAATCCTCGGCGCGGGTGGCATCACCACCTCGCTCGTGAGACTGCTCGAACCTTTCGGTTGCCGCATCACGGTCGTGCGCAACATGCCCGAGCATTTCCCGGGTGCCGACACCGTGATGACGAGCGTCAATCTCATCGACGCGCTCGTCGGGGCCGATGCCGTTGTCGTGGCCCTTGCTCTCACGCCCGATACGGACGGGATCCTGAGCCGTGGCGAATTCGAACACATGGAGAGCCACGCGTGGGTCGTGAACGTGGGTCGCGGTCGACACATCGTCACCGACGATCTCGTGTGGGCCCTGCGTGAGGGAGTCATCGGCGGGGCGGCACTCGATGTCACGGATCCCGAGCCACTGCCGGCGGGCCACCCGCTGTGGTCGATGCCGAACTGCATCATCACGCCCCACGTCGGCAACACCCCGGAGATGGCGGTGCCGTTGCTGTCCGAACGCATCAGCGACAACGTGCGCCGTTTTGCGGCAGGCATCGAGCTGATTGGTGCGATTCACCCCGAACTCGGCTATTGATGTTCGGGTGAACCGACGCCCCGACCACTACGACGTTCTCGGGGTGTCCCGAAGCGCGAGTGCAAAAGCGATCAAGGCCGCATACAGGCGTCGCATGCGCGAACTGCACCCCGACACCGCGCGCACGGCAACCGACACCGAGGCGATCGCAGCGGTGTCCCGGGCCTGGAGCGTTCTTTCGGACCCGGAGAAACGAGCCGCCTACGACGGCGACGTGTCGGCACCCATCGACAGGCCCGTGGCGCCCGTCAGGTTCGACGTTGCGCCGGCAAGGTTTCCGTGGCGATTCGTGCTCACGCTCATTGCCATCGGCACTGCGGCGATTCTCATCGTCGCCGCGTTCACCGAACCGACCGAACCGGGCGGCCCCGACAACCTGTTGCAGTCCGGGTCGTGCGTCGACATCGGCACCGACGGTGCCGCCGGAGAAGTGCGTTGCGATGGACCACACGACGCGGTGGTGCGCAGCCTCGTTGCATTCGATGCCACATGCCCCTCGGACACCGAGTCGCACCTCGATCGTCAGGGAATGGGTCGTGCCTGCGTGGTGCGGGCCACCGACCCGGTCACTTCGGGCGGTTGAACCGCTAACCTTCGGGCTCACCCGAAAAGGGGCGATTAGCTCAGTTGGCAGAGCGCCACGTTCACACCGTGGAGGTCATCGGTTGAGATGGGCCGAGTCGTCGTTTGGGAGCGAAACCCACGTGAGGGAAGGTTTTGCTGTTATGTGACGACCACTTTAGCGCGCATACCCACCAGCTAGTTTTCTCTTCAGAGTTGTGCCCTATCTGGGTCTGAAGGGCGTCAGTAGGGGGCTGGATGAATAAGCCGAAGATCGAGTTTCTCAAGAACGTCGACATTCGTCGCGCATGGCCAAAAGAGGACAAGGACTTCACCCCCTGGGTAGCCCAACCGGAAGTTCTTGCTGAGCTCTTTGCGGAATGCGACATTGACCTAGGAACCGACTACGAGCTCCAAACGGAGAAGCTTCTTCCCGGGATCAAGAGAAAACTCGATGTCTTCATCACAGCGGAGAGCGGTGAAAAGATCGCAATTGAGAATCAATTCTCCGTTGTTGACCATGACCATTTAACTCGAGGCTTGATGTATGCGGTCGGGTTGGGGGCCAAGACGGTGATTGTCATTGCTGAATCTCATCGTCCGGAGTTCGTCGCGCTCGCTGAGTATCTAAATGGGGCTGCGCGTGCGTACGAGGAGAATGGGATCGCACTTTTTCTTGTCGAGATCGAAGCCTTGACGACCGACACTTCAGACTCCGTTTTTCCACAGTTCAATGTTGTCGCACGTCCCGATGAATGGCGAGCAGCTGCTTTTCAAGCGGCCCATCAGTCGAGTCTCCCTACAGGAAAGGGGGCGGCGATCTTTGATTTTCATGAACGTGTACTTCCGTTGGTGCGGCAAAAGACAGGAATCTTCAAGAATGTTCAACCGAGTGTCGGATCTTGGAAAGCTGGGTCATTCGGGATTTCAGGCGTGCAAATCAAATACGACGTTTCGAAAGAGAAGGTTGTGGTCCAGTTGTGGTTCCACAGGCCTGATCCATTGGAGAACCTCGCTGGACTCGAGTATCTGCGGGCACGCGAAGAAGATCTACGGCAGCTTTTGCACGATCATTTGCTGGAATGGCGAGTGAATAGGACTGCACTGCTAGAGGTGACGGTAGATCGCCTCGGCTGGGGTATCGATGCAACTGACACGGCGTTTGACGAGTTCTCGGAAACCATTTCCTCGATGACGACGGTGGCCCGGATTTATCGTGATGGTATTCGAGAAGCAATAAATGGCGCTCATAGCAGTTGAGAGCCAGGTCAGTTCCGGACATCGACCATTCGAGAGTGGTGAGCATCTTCAAACACCTCTGCGGTATTTTTAGAACGCCGCAATTAGCAACCGCAGAACTCTGCCCTCGGAATCAAGGAGCACAGAAGATGGCCATCTATGGATTGATTTCCAAGTCGGGCCTAGCGGTGTCATGACTAACGACGGTCAATTCGATCGATCCCAATATCTCTCGCAACTCGACGAAAATCTCGTCAAGTCGAAACAACGTGTTGCTGACCATGGTGAGGTCTTCACGCCGGCATGGATGGTCGAGGACATGTTGGACCTGGTGAAGTCAGAATCCGAACGGATCGACTCCCGGTTCCTCGAGCCCGCCTGCGGCTCAGGAAACTTCCTCAAGGCTGTCCTCATCAGGAAGCTCCGCGCCGTCGAGGCGCGGTACAGCAAGAGCGAATTCGAACGACGCCACTACGCCCTGTTTGCCCTTATGAGCATCTACGGAATCGAACTGCTGGCCGACAACATTCTGGAATGTCGCCAAAATCTGCTGACTATCTTCACCGAGTTTCTCGGTGCAACGGACGTCAAATCGTGGCAGCTTGCCGCAAACAAAGTTTTAGGCACCAACATCATTCAGGGGGATGCACTCACGCTCAAGACGGCGACTGGAGAACCGAGTGTGTTCCCCGAGTGGGGGTATCTGGGCGGCGGAAAGTTCCAGAGAAGAGATTTCCGTTACGAGGCCCTTACTCAGCGGGCATCGTTTGAGGGTACTTTGTTTGAAATGCTTGAAGAGCATGAACTGTTTATCCCGACGAAGACATATGCACCAATGACGGTTTCTGATATCGCATCGTGATGATAGAAGTGTT
>SXZT01000073.1 GCA_005787785.1 Actinomycetota bacterium | reverse complement strand
GAGTAGTGATACTGCTATGAATAAACATAATGGTGGTGTTGCTGAATATCGCAGTAGCGAAGGTCGCACTGTGACTGTGCCCTATCGCGGTAAGGTAGAAAATACCGTGCGCGATATATTGGGCGGCTTGCGTAGCATGTGTCGGCGCGACCGGAGGAAAACGCCGCGAGGTTGCGTGCGCGAGCTGACTGCGACAGATTGCCGTGAAGCTCGACCGACGGCACGCCGGCCTTCATCAACTGCTCGGTCAGCCGTGCCGCTCCGTGCTTCGTGCGTGTGAAGACGAGGGTCTTTCCCGGTGCGGCGCACAGATTCTTCAGGATGCCAACGCGATCGGCATTGTCGATGTGGAGGACGTGGTGCGCCATCGCATCGACGGGTGAGTCGACGGGGTCGACCTCGTGGGTGACCGCGTTGACGAGGAAGCGGTCGACGAGACGGTCGATGCCGCGATCGAGCGTCGCCGAGAACAAGAGGCGCTGTGTTCCACGTGGTGTCGCCGCGAGGATTTGCTCGACGTGCTGAAGGAATCCGAGTTCGGCCATGTGGTCGGCTTCGTCGAGAACGGTGATCTCGACTTCCGAGAAGTCGACGTTGCGCGACTCCATGTGGTCGACGAGACGACCCGGGCATGCGACGACGATGTCGACACCCTTGCGCAGTGCGTTCAACTGACCGCCGTATCCGACACCGCCGTAGATGGTCGTGGTGAACATCCGCAGGCTCCGCGCGAGGGGCATGATGACTTCGTTCACCTGATTGGCGAGTTCACGCGTCGGCACCAGGATCAATGCACGGGGCTTGTTGGCCTTGCGCGGCTTGTTCGATTCGGCCAGGCGGGTGAGCAACGGCAATGAAAACGCGAGCGTCTTGCCCGAGCCGGTGCGGCCACGGCCAAGGACATCGCGTCCGGCCAGCGCATCGGGAATCGCCGCAGCCTGAATGGGAAAGGGAACGAGGATTCCCTGTTCTACGAGGTGGTTCTTCAGCGATTTGTGGAGGTCCAGGTCGTCGAAGGACGAGACAGGAGAGAAGGACGTAGTGATTGACATGGTGGGGGCTCCGGGCGGGGGAATCAGCCACGGACGCCGGTGTGCACCCATGGGGACTCGCAGACGACCTGCGAGAAAAACGATGCTACCGCCGATTTCGTCCAGAAATGGCGATGTTGCGAAGTTTCTAGTTCGATTCCTTCCATGGCCTCGTTTCTAGATCGCGCAATGGACTCATTGGTGGTGCCCGGCTTCAGTCGTATCGGTTATACGGTGCGGTCGAGGTCGTTCACACCCCTCTCCGAAATGTCGCTCGTGGGCAAGACCGTTGTCCTCACCGGACACACGTCGGGTCTCGGTCTTGCCGCGGCGAAACAGATGCGTGCGATGGGTGCCGACCTTGTCCTCATCGGTCGTGATGCGACACGCAGCAGCCGGACGGGCGACACGGTGCGCGACATTCCGGGTAGCGGATCGGTCGACGTGCTCGTCGCGGACATGGGTGACCTGCGAGCGGTTGCATCTCTTGCGACCACCATCACCTCGACGCGATCGCGCGTCGAGGTCGTCGTTCACAACGCCGGCGCGCTGTTGAAAACGCGCGAGCGAACGGCGGCGGGTCAGGATCCCACGCTCGCCGTCCACGTGTACGGGCCGTTCCTTCTCACGCACATGCTCCTTCCGCTGCTTGCCGCCTCGCACGGCCGGGTTGTCACCGTGGCATCGGGCGGCATGTATGCGGTTCCCCTGCCCGACTTTTCCCGCGGGCATTCGTTGGAACTGCCCGACGACAAGTACGACGGCACGCGGCAGTACGCGATCGCCAAGCGTGCCCAAGTGACGTTGAATGAAATCTGGGCGACCGAACCGTCGGCCGATGGAATTTCCTTCCACGCGATGCATCCGGGATGGGCCGACACGCCGGGCGTCGCGTCGTCGATCCCGCTGTTCCGCGCTGTGACCCGACCGATCCTGCGCACGGCCGACCAAGGTGCCGACACGGTGTCGTTCCTCGCGGCAGTGGAAGGTGCGCGCCCGGCCAGTGGTGGCTTCTGGTGCGACCGTGAGCCGCGGTCGATTCATCGTTTGACTTCGACGCGACGGGCCGACACGCCCGAAGCACGGCGCGCGCTGTGGGATCAGGTGCGGGGCGCTGCGCTAGGGTCGTTTTCGTGAAAGTGCGTTTGGTCGAAGGTCGCTGTCAGGGCCATCAGATGTGTGCGATTGCCGCACCAGAGGTGTTCGGAAGCGACGACATTGGCAATGCGACGATCCTGATCGAGGGTGACATCCCGGCCGATCTCGAGGCAAAGGCGCGTCGCGCCGAGGGCAACTGCCCCGAACGGGCGATCGCGGTCATCGAATAGGGCGATACCGACTGCTGATGGGGGGATCATGAAGCAGGACATCGACTACGACATCTTCAACCACGATTTCATCTGGAACCCGTTCCCGACGTTCGACCAAGTGCGCGAGTCGGAGTGCCCGATCGTGCACTCCGACAAGTGGGGCGGGTCGTGGATGCCGACCCGTTACGAAGACGTCGTCGCCATCGCGCAGGAACACGACGTCTTCACCTCGCGCGAGATCATCGTCGTTCCGCCGCCACCCGGTCAGCTCGAGGGCCCGTACGGCGGGGTGAAAGCACCGCCCATCACATCCGATCCACCCGATCACCACTGGCACCGTCGTGCAATTCTTCCGGTGTTCTCGCCGCAGTCGGTAGCCACCTACGAAGACAGCATGCGGGAGTTCTGCAACGG
>SXZT01000072.1 GCA_005787785.1 Actinomycetota bacterium | reverse complement strand
TGATGGGTTCGGGCCAGTCGAGTCGGTCGAGGTCGTCGATGAGCCGATCGGCGTAAGAGGTGATGCGCATCATCCACTGACGCATGTTGCGTTTGAACACGGGGAAGTTGCCGATGTCGCTGCGTCCCTCGGCGGTCACTTCCTCGTTGGCGAGAATCGTGCCGAGACCAGGGCACCAGTTCACCGGTGCTTCGGTGAGATACACGAGGCGGTGCGAATCGACGAGCTTGCGCTGCTCGTTGCGGGTGAGCGAACTCCATGTGAAGCCGTCGGGCGTGGCGCGAGTCCCCGATGCGAACTCGGCCTCGAGCTCGGTGATCGGTCGTGCCTTTTTCTTCTCGTCGTCGTACCACGAGCCGAAGATCTGCAGGAAGATCCACTGGGTCCACCGGTAGTAGGCCTCGTCGGTGGTGCTGATGCTGCGACGGGCGTCGTGGCCGAGGCCGAGGCGACGCAGCTGGCGACGCATGTTCGCAATGTTTGCGTCGGTGTTCGCCCGTGGATGGATGCCCGTCGCGATGGCGTGTTGTTCGGCCGGAAGGCCGAAACTGTCGTAGCCGAGAGAATGGAGAACGTTGTAACCGGTCATGCGCTTGTAGCGCGCAAAGACGTCGGTGCCGATGTAGCCGAGCGGGTGGCCGACGTGCAGTCCGGCGCCCGATGGATACGGAAACATGTCGAGCACGAACAACTTGGGGCGACCCGCGACCTTGTCGGGTTCGGCAAGAGGTCCGGCCGGGTTCGGCGCCTCGAATGTGCCGTTCGCTTCCCAATGGTCCTGCCACTTGACTTCGATCGTGTCGGCGAAGGCGGCGTTGTACCTGTACCGGGGGGTGTTGGCAGCCATGGCGCCCAATCGTACGGGCAAGCGACGGTAGCGTGACGCCCATGTCGCGGCCGAGGAAGCGCTCCACCAGTGCCTCCGCGCACCGCTATCCGCGTGAGGCGCGCCTGAACGAGATCCTCCGCGAGGTCATCGCCGACGAGCTCACGCGCATCGACGACGAACGCCTCGAATTCGTCACCGTCACATCGGTCGACGTCGACGCAGAACTGAACCGCGGGGTGGTCTTTTTCGATTCCTTGGCGGGCGAGGCCGGCGACGAGGCAATCCTCGAGGTGCTCGAAGAGCACCGCCGCCGCATCCAGTCGTCGATCGGCAAGCAGGTTCGCGCCAAAAAGACACCGGTCCTCGAATTTCGGCCCGACGAAGTCATCCGTGCGGCCGAGCGCATCGACGAGGTTCTGCGCGCCGATCGCGAGCGTCGCGACCGCATGACCCGCGACGAGAACTGATGGCCAAGAGAAGGCCTCCGGTCGTGCACGGCACGGTGGTCATCGACAAACCGGCGGGAATGACCAGTCACGACGTTGTCGGCAAGTTGCGAAAGGCATTGGGGGAGCGGCGCATCGGCCATGCCGGAACCCTCGATCCGGATGCGACGGGTGTCTTGGTGGTGGGGGTCGGTCGCGCGACGCGGCTGATGCAGTGGGTCACCGGTGCCGACAAGGACTATTCATGTGAAGTGGTGCTTGGGTCGAGAACATCGACCCTCGACGATTCGGGTGAAGTGCTGGAGTCGTTCGACATGTCGGCGGCGTCGATCGAAGACGGTCGCCGCGTGATTCGCGACCACCTGTTGGGTGACATCGAGCAGGTGCCGCCGATGGTGTCGGCGTTGAAGGTCGACGGCAAGCGTTTGCACGAATACGCGCGTGAGGGCGTGGAGATCGAACGCAAGGCGCGGCCGGTGCGCATCGACCGCTTTGAAATCGAGCCAACGGCCGACGCGGGCATGTGGGTGATGCACGTCACGTGTTCCTCGGGTACCTACGTGCGAAGCCTCGGCGACGACCTCGGTCGTTTGCTCGGCGGTGCGGCCCACATCCGCAATCTGCGACGTCACCGTGTGGGTCGATTCACCGAGTCGATGTGCTGTGCTCTCGATGGGCCGGTCCTGCTGGGCGAAGACGAGATGGTCGCCCACCTTGCTCGGGTCGACATCGACGACGCAACGGCAGCAAGGATCACCAACGGCTCGATGCTCGCCGTTGATCTTGGGTTTGTCGGCGATGGTCCGTGGCGCGTGCACGGCCCCGATGGTGCGCTGCTCGCCGTGTACGAAGCGAGCGGCAGGCTTGCCGAAGACGGCGTGAGTTTGGTGAAGCCGTCTGTCGTGTTGGCCGCAGGGGGATAGCGTTTCGGCGATGCTCGTCGTACGTGACCTCTCGACATCACCGTGGCCCGGACGCCGCGCCGTCGTCACGATCGGTGCGTACGACGGGGTGCACCTCGGTCATCAGTCGGTGATCTCGGCCGTGCGCGCGAAGGCTGCCGTCGACGGTGCGGTGAGTGTGGTTGTCACGTTCGACCGACATCCCGCGTCGGTCGTTCGACCCGAATCGGCACCGTTGCTCCTTACCGACCTCGACCAGAAACTCGAACTGCTCGAGGCGACCGGCGTCGACGCGGTCGTCGTCGTTCCCTTCGACAGGGAACAGGCATCCGAAGAGCCGAACGAGTTCGTGCAGCGTGTTCTCGTCGACTGTCTGGCGGTCAGCCACGTCGCCGTTGGCGAGGACTTCCACTTCGGAAGAAACCGCGCGGGCGATGTCACGATGCTGCGCGAGCAGGGTGCGAAGAACGACTTCACCGTGGGTCCGCTGGAACTGTTGCAGCGTGACGATGGGGTCGATGAACCCGTCAGTTCGACCGCAATCCGTCGCGCGCTGAAAGGCGGCGATGTCGCTGTCGCATCACGCATGCTCGGACGCTGGTTCGAGGCGCGTGGACCCGTCGTCGACGGAGACCACCGCGGTCGCACGATCGGATTCGCAACCGCCAATGTTCAGGTGCCCGGGTTCATTTGTCTTCCGGCCGATGGCGTGTACGCGGGCGTATACGTCAGGCCCGATGGCTCGCGCTGGGCCTGCGCCGTCAACCTTGGCCGCCGGCCGACCTTCTACGAGCACAGTGACTCATCGCTCCTCGAGGCGCACCTGATCGATGCATCAGTGAATCTGTACGGCGAGGCTGCACGAGTGCAGTTCACCCATTTCCTGCGTTCGGAACGCAAGTTCAATGGTCCCGACGCGCTGATCGCGCAGGTCAAGCTTGACATTGATCACGCGAGGGAACTCGTGAGCTCCTTGCCACCCGACGTGCGTCCGTAGAGCGTGGTGCGCTGCTCGAGTTTGCGACCGAGGGGAGAGACGACCGCACCGAACGAGTCTTCGCTCATCTTCTGGCCGTGGGCCGCGCCGGCTGCGCGAGAAATGTTCTCGTCCATCAGCGTTCCGCCCAGGTCGTTGCAGCCTGCCTGCAGCAACTGACGCGCGCCGTCCACACCGATCTTCACCCAGGAGACCTGGATGTTGTCGATCAGTCCGTGGTACGCGATGCGCGCGATTGCGTGCATCAAAACGGTCTCGCGGAACGTCGGGCCACGTCGGGCCTGGCGCTGGAGGTAGATCGGTGACGCCATGTGCACGAACGGAAGCCCGACGAACTCGGTGAATCCGCCCGTCTCGCGCTGCAGATCGCGTGTGACGACCATGTGGCGCGCCCACGAGTCGATTCCTTCGATACTGCCGAACATGATCGTGATGTTCGATCGAAGGCCGACGGAGTGCGCCACGCGGTGACACTCGAGCCACTCTTCGGTGTTGATCTTGTCGGGGCACAGAATCGCGCGCACCTTGTCATCGAGAATTTCGGCGGCGGTGCCCGGCAGCGATGCGAGGCCCGCAGCCTTCAGTCGGGTGAGGTAGGAGTGCAGTGATTCGTCGAGGCGACGTGCGCCCTCGGTGACCTCGAGCGCCGTGAAGCCGTGCACGTGGATCTCGGGGACCGCGTCCTTCACCGCCTGCGCAACGTCGATGTAGTAGTTGCCGTCAAAGTCCGGGTGGATGCCGCCCTGTAGGGTCACTTCGGTGGCGCCCATCGCGGCGGCCTCGGCTGCGCGATGCGCGATGTCGTCGAGAGTGAGAAGGTACGGGGTGCCGCGCAGGTTCAGCGACAACTTGCCTTTGGCGAAACCGCAGAAGCGGCACTTGAAGGTGCACACGTTCGTGTAGTTGATGTTGCGGTTGTGAACCCAGGTGACCACGTCGCCGACGGCTTGGCGACGGAGGTGGTCGGCAAACTCGGCGATTGCGTTGACCTCGCGGCCGCGCGCGCGGAACATCCGCATGATCTGCGATTCGTCGGGAAGATCGCCGCGGCCGACGCCATCGAAAATTTCTGCGAGATCGAGCGGGGTCCTCGACGCGCCGGGAAGCAGTGCTGGGGACGGGTTGGTTGCACCCGAGTACCACTGCGTCGACTTATGTCCGACGAGGACCACCTCGGCGCCGTCCTTCACGACGTCGGCCGCACTCACCTTTTCGGGCCACACGGAGCCCGGGTCGTCGCGACCGAGCATTTCCGCATCGCAGCGGTCCTGCACGGCAAAGTGCAACGACGGCGCAAGCCACTCGTCGGGTCGGGCAACGTACTCGGGGTAAATGGTGAGACGCGGAGCAAGTTCGAAGCCACGTTCGTTGCTCGCGCGGCGCAGCAGGTCGAGCGCCGGCCAGGGGCGTTCGGGGTTCACATGGTCGGCGGTCACCGGAGAGACGCCACCCCAGTCGTCGATACCCGCGTCGAGAAGAACGCCGAAGTCGTCGGAGAGGTTCGGCGGTGCCTGGAGATGCACCGAGTCGGGAAGAAGCAGGCGTGCGACGGCGATCGACCACATGTACTCGTCGGGCGGACACGGTGCGGCGTGTTGCATTCCGGTGCGCGGTTTGGGCAGGAAGTTCTGGACGATCACTTCCTGCACGTGTCCGTGACGTTCGTGCGATGCCGCGATCGCTTCGAGCGCGGCGATGCGATCGGCACGGTTTTCGCCGATGCCGACGAGGATGCCCGTCGTGAACGGGATCTTCAGTTCGCCGGCCCATTCGAGCGTGTCGAGACGACGTTGCGGGACTTTGTCGGGTGCACCGCGATGGCAGGCAAGGTCGTCGCGCAGGGTCTCGACCATCATTCCCTGTGAAGGTGACACGTCCCGCAAGAGTTCCAGTTCGCCGCGGTACAGCGCACCGGCATTCGCGTGGGGGAGAAGGCCGGTCTCGTCGAGAACCAACTTCGCCATCGCGTGCACGTAGTGAATCGTCGAGTCGTAGCCGTTGGACGCCAACCACTTTGCTGCCACGTCATAGCGCAATTCCGGACGCTCGCCGAGCGTGAACAATGCTTCATGGCAGCCCTGACGTGCGCCGTCGCGCGCTATGGACAGCACCTGGTCGGCGGTGAGGTACGGATTTTCCAGTCGCGCCGGCGGTTAAGCGAAGGTGCAGTAACCGCAAGTGTCGCGGCACAGCATTGTGAGGGGAATGAATACCTTTGGCGAGAACGTGACGCGCGAACCGAACAGGGCACCGCGGCGCGCGGAGGCAAGCGCAAGCAGTTCCTCGAGGGGTGCGGAAAGAAGAAAGTCGTGCGACGGGCGCTGGGACGACATGTGGGAACCTCTCGTGAGAGTCGACTCGGATGTGAATGCCAGCGCTTGACGGAAGATGACCGGGAGCAAGAAATCCGGCCGACCCCCTAGAAGTCGAGCAGCGTCACACTACCCGACATTCACCGATGGAGAGCAGTGAAGAGGGCACGTACGTTGTGGCTGCTCATCGGCAGCCGGTGGCCCGTGCGGCTGATGAAGCCCAATTGCACCCCCGTGGCAGGGTCGAGCACCGTGAACAACTGCTCGTGGCCGTCTTGGTCGACGATGACGTCGGTCAGCAAAGGTACGCCGGTGCGAGCAAGGGCCCGCTGGGTGAAGCCGGCATTCAGCACCTCGATAGCGATGTGCTGGACACCCGAACCGTATTCGTCGAGATGCGCGCGCACCGCCGGATCGTCACCCGCGCCGAGCAGGACGACGGTGACGCCACCCGCTTCTGCGAGGAACATCGCCGGGTCGTCGGTGGCCTCGACGCGAAAGCCCATCTTGGAGAAAAAGATGCGGGCGGCGTCGATGTCAACGACGGCAACGACCACGTGGTCGATACGGCACGCGACGGTGTCGAGTTCTGTTTCGCCGCTCTGCTCGGCGACCTTCACGGGTGCAGCCTCGGGGCGCTCGAGCGCAACCTCGATGCGGTGCGTCTCGGAGAGGAGTGTGCGGAAGATTTGTTCGGCAAAGTCGGCGTCGATGCCCTCGTCGATGGCCCACTGTCGCCGGCTCGTCAATACCTGACGCACGCGCTCGGGCTGGATGATCGAGGTGGCGTTCTTGGACTTCACGTCCGCGACGCGGCGGCAGACGTCGAGGCGGCGGGCGAGAAGTTCGACGATGCCGTGGTCGATCTCGTCGATCTCGTCGCGGAGAGCGTCAAGTTCGTCGTTCGTGCTCATGACTTGTGCGGTTCGATCAGTCGCTCGATGTGCTTGGCGAGAACGTCCATCTCGATGTTCACGCGGTCACCTGGGCGACGCACTCCGAGCGTTGTGACGTCGGCGGTGTGAGGGATGACGGCGACATCGAACGTGTCGGGACTGAGGTTGAAAGCGGTGAGGCTGATGCCGTCGACCGTGACTGAGCCCTTTTCGACGAGGTAGCGCATGAGGTGCGACGGGATGCGCACGCGGAGATCCGGTGCGGGGTTCACGACCGTTCCGACTCCATCGACGTGCCCGAGCACGATGTGTCCGCCCAAGCGCTCACCGAGTGCCATCGGGCGCTCGAGGTTGACTCGATCGCCGGCGCGCGCATCGGTGAGGTTGGTACGCGAATAGGTCTCGTCGCTCACCTCGGCTTCCCACCAATCGTTACCGGAGGCGACGAGTGTGAGACAGCAGCCATTCACCGCAATGGAGGCTCCGAGGCCACTGCCGTCAAGGACCGTGGTTGCCGCGATGCGCAGACGTGACCCGTCGCGGGCGGCAATGGTGCCGAGCTCTTCGACGATTCCCGTGAACACGCGCCAAACCCTAATGCCGCAATCCCCGTTGCCGAGGGGGTTGGGGGAGGCCGACACTCTCCGTAGCCTGACGAGGTCCGTCGCGGCCTCACCTGCGGCGGATGCCCGGGTCAGTCGACCCGAGCGTCCCGTTCAAAACCGAGCCCCTCGGGCTCGAGAAGCGAGGCAGACATGCCGGAGAATTCCAGCAAGCAGACCACGATCGCTGCGCACCAGCAGCACGGTACCGACACAGGTTCCCCCGACGTTCAGATTGCGCTCCTCACCGACCGCATCAATGAACTGACCGAGCACCTGAAGACCCACCCGAAAGACCACCACTCACGTCGTGGCCTTTTGATGTTGGTCGGTCGTCGCCGCCGCATGCTCGACTACGTCCGCGACCGTGACATCCAGCGCTACCGCGATCTCATCGCCAAGCTGGGCCTGCGCCGCTGATCCTCCGGCGTGGGTATCCCACCAACGCGGTGGGTGCCCACGCCACAATTGAAATGCACCGAAGCACGTATGCGTCGGTTGTCAGTCGCCGAACCCGCGGACACGCCCATTGCGTCGTGGCCTGCCGCGAGATTGCCGACTGGGAACCGACACCAGCTCCGGTGCGCACGTTTCGCCAAGGTGGCGAAACGCACAAAGACGTTCTGCCGAGGAGGCAGAACCGTAGATAAGGAGCAGACAGATGGCTGATGCCATTCGCGTCTCTGGTGCCGTTTCCGGCACCGACAAGATCCTCGCCTTCGAGACGGGGAAACTTGCACAGCAATCACAGGGTGCCGTTGTTGCGAGCCTCGGCCGCACAACGGTGCTGGCCACCGCCAACGCTGCGAAGGGGGTGCGTGACGGTATCGACTTCTTCCCTTTGACGGTCGACGTCGAAGAGCGTGCCTACGCCGCGGGAAAGATCCCCGGCGCTTTCTTCCGTCGTGAGGGTCGCCCGACCGAAATGGCGATTCTCACGTGCCGTCTCACCGACCGCCCGCTTCGTCCCGCGTTCCCCGACGGGTACCGCAACGAGACGCAGATCGTTCTCACGGTCATCGGTGCCGACCAGACGAACCCGCACGACGTTCTGTCGATCAATGCGGCGTCGGCATCGTTGATGATCAGCGGCATTCCCTTCGAGGGGCCGATCGGCGCGGTTCGCGTTGCATACTCGACTGACGGTGAATGGGTACCGCACCCCACCTTCGAGGAAAGCGAAGCATCGACCTTCCCCCTTGGTCATTTAGTAGATTTAATTTGGAGTAGGAAAAATTATTTAGTTTTTTTGGGCGCAGGTTTAATTGGTTGCAGTATTTTAATTATGTACGGACTGATTGCTCATACCAAATTCATGGCAGGGTATTTTTCAATTGAGACTTGGTTTGTAATCAGTGTGATTTTATCTCCAATCGGCTATGTCATTCAAGATGTTGTTGCAGATGCAATGACCGTCGAAGCGGTTCCAAATTTTAATGAACAGGGAAAAAATTATTCAATGGATGAAATTAAAGTCATGCACACAACCATTCAAACCCTTGGAAGATTTGCAATTATTTCTGGC
>SXZT01000071.1 GCA_005787785.1 Actinomycetota bacterium | reverse complement strand
TTGTCGCTTGCCGACAAGGACAAGCCGGCGGGTCTCGTTGTCGCCAAGCGACTGCGCGAACTGGGCCTCGGCATTGCGGCCACGTCGGGCACCGCCGACTACCTGTCGCGTTTCGGTATCAACGTCGATGAGATCGTCGCCAAGGTGTCCGAGGCGAGTGACGTGAAAACCACGGCGGTCGGACTGATCGAAGCCGGTCGCGTCGCCTTCGTCGTCAACACACCCCGGGGGAGCGGATCGCGTTCCGACGGCCAGGCCATTCGTATGGCGGCAAACGTCAACCGCGTTTCGTCGGTCACCACCATCGAGGCCGCTCTCGCTGCGTTCAACGGCCTGCTCGAGCAACGCAACCGACAGGTCACCGTGCGCTCGATCCAGGAATACCACTCGGCTGGAGTCAGATGAGGCGTGGCCGACTGCGTGCATCGGTTTCCGAACCGGTTCGCATCGGCGCGGTGACGCTTGCCCAACCGGTGATGACAGCATCGGGCACCGCGGGTCATGCGGCCGAACTGTCGCCCTACATGAACCTCGGCGCGCTCGGCGCCGTCGTCGTGAAGTCGCTCTATCACTCGCCGTGGCCGGGCAATCCGGCGCCGCGTGTGCACCCCTTGCCCGCGGGGATGATCAACGCCGTCGGTTTGCAGGGTCCGGGCATCGAGGAATGGATCGCCCACGACCTACCCGCACTCGAAGCCGCCGGCGCGACGGTCGTTGCCAGCATCTGGGGTCGCTCGGTCGATGACTACGCGCGAGCCGCGGCCATGCTTGCGCCGGTCGCCTCGCGCATCGTGGCACTCGAGGTGAATCTGTCGTGTCCCAATCTCGAGGGTCGCGGCGGGATCATCGCCCACGACACCGACATCAGTTCCGCCGTCATCGCGGCCTGCCGTGTCGCGGGTGTGCCGCTGTGGGCGAAACTCAGCCCCAACACCGACCGCATCGTGGAAGTTGCGCGCGCGGTCGTCGACGCCGGCGCGGACGCACTCACGCTCATCAACACGGTCGTCGGCATGGCGATCGACATCGAGACCGCACGCCCCGCACTCGGCAATGGCGGCGGGGGAGTCAGCGGTCGGGCCATCCACGCGGTCGCGCTGCGTGCCGTGCACGACGTGCGCAAGGAATTGCGCGACGTCCCGATCGTCGGCGTCGGAGGTATCTCGTCGGGGGGCGATGCGATCGCGATGATGCAAGCGGGGGCGAACGCCGTGCAGGTCGGCACCGCCTCGTTCCTGCGTCCCGACGCAGCGATGCGCGTGCTGAACGGCATGCACCGATGGATGGCCGACCACGGTGAAACATCGTGGGAGTCGGTCACCTCTCGGCTTCATCGCTGATGTTTCGGTAATGTGACACCATGCAGGACGAAAAGCACGACGAACTGCACGGGTCACCGTCTCTCGTCGTCATCGTCTCGGGGCCCGGCGGTGTGGGCAAGGGCACCATCGTCGAGGCGCTCGTCGCCCGCGACGAACGCCTGTGGCTGAGCAGGTCGTGGACGACACGGGGTCGTCGTGACGGCGAACGCCACGACGCGTATCACTTCGTCTCGCGCGACGAATTCGAGGACCGCATTGCAAACTCGGGCTTTCTCGAGTGGACCTCGTTTCTCGGCAACTACTACGGCACCCCATTGCCCGAGGCCATCGACGGTCGCGATCTCGTCCTTGAAATCGAGGTCGACGGCGCCCGGCAGGTGAAGCTGCTCCATCCCGATGCGGTTCTCGTGTTCCTGCTTCCGCCCTCGCGCCTCGAACAGCAGCGCCGCCTGCGGGGCAGGGGAGACGCCGAGGACAAAGTGGAAGAGCGCCTCCGCAAGGCCGAGGAAGAAGAGCCCGTTGGCATCGCCATGGCCGACCATGTGGTGGTCAATGACGACCTGGAACTGACCCTCCAAGAGCTCGTCCGGATCGTCAACCACGAGCGAAAGAGGCGGATCTCTCGGTAGCCTTGGAGTCCATGCGCGCCAACGACTCCATGATCACCCCTCCGGTCGAAGAGCTTCTCGACCGCGCCGAATCCAAGTTTGCCTTGGTCACCCTCGGAGCACGTCGCGCCCGCCAGATCAACTCGTACTTCAACCAGTTGGGCGACGGCCTCGGAAACTCCATCCCGCCGCAGGTCAGCTCGGTGGCGCGCAAGCCCCTCAGCATCGCCTTCGAGGAAATTGCCGTCGACAAGATCGTGAAGACCGAATTGCCCGACGACGTGTACTACGACGCAGTCGATGGCAACTCCTACCTGAACGACTGGGCCACTCCTGCCGGCGAAGCCGCAGAGGGTGACGCCGCCGAAGGCGAAGCCGTCGCGGCGAGCGACGAGTCAGCCGAGTAGGCCGACGCCTTTTTCCCATGTCGAACGCCGGCGATCTTTCGGGGCGTTTCATCGTCGTTGGTGTGTCCGGCGGTATCGCCGCGTACAAGGCCGTCGAGGTCTGTCGCCAACTCGTCGATGCCGGTGCACACGTTGCCCCCATCATGACTCCCGACGCCGAGCGCTTCATCGGCAAGACCACGCTCAGTGCACTGTGCTCCGAGCCCGTGCACACGTCGCTGTGGGATGACGCAAGTCCGATTCCCCATACGAGGCTCGGCCAGCGCGCCGACCTCATCGTGGTCGCACCCGCAACCGCACGCGTGATCGCCGCCTACGCAGCCGGCATGTCCGACGACCTGCTCACGGCAACGCTCATCGCCACCGTGGCACCCGTTGTCGTGTGTCCCGCGATGCACACCGAAATGTGGGAACACCCCGCGGTGCAGCACAACATCTCGACCCTGCGTTCGCGTGGCGTGCACATCGTCGACCCGGAAGACGGCCGCCTCGCAGGTGGCGACATCGGCCGAGGACGTCTCGCCGCACCCGAATCCATCGTTGCCGCCGTGCGGCGGGTGCTCGCACCGACGCAGTCGAAACTTGCCGGTCGGCATGTCGTCGTCTCTGCTGGTGGCACCCGCGAACCGATTGACGCCGTGCGTGTCATCGCCAACCGTTCGAGCGGCAAACAAGGTCACGCCATCGCAGTGGAAGCGTCACGCCGTGGCGCCAGCGTCACGCTCGTCACCACGGCCGACTTCACGCCGGTCTCCGGTGTCCGTGTGGTCTGCGTTGAAACTGCGGCCGAGATGAAGTCGGCGATCGATGCGGCCGCCACGTCGGCCGATGTCGTCATCATGACTGCCGCCGTCGCAGATTTCCGCCCCGTTCCCATCGCCGAGGGGAAATGGAAGAAAGAGGACGGTGTGCCGCCGATCGTTCTCGAGCCGACACCCGACATCCTCGCCGGTCTCGGCGCCGCCAAGCGACCGGGTCAGGTTCTCGTCGGTTTCGCCGCCGAGACCTCGAATCTCGTCGAGAACGCCAAGGGCAAATTGGCCCGCAAGAACCTCGACATCGTGGTCGCCAACGACGTTTCACAGCCCAAAGTCGGCTTCGGCCACGACACCAACGCCGTCACGATCGTCACCAAGTCCGCGACACACAACGTGCCGTTGGCCGACAAACACACGGTCGCCGCACACGTTTTGGATAGTGTCGAGCAGTCACTTCACCCCACACAGGAGCACCCGTGAGCAAGTACACGTTCACCTCGGAAAGCGTGACCGAGGGTCACCCCGACAAGATGGCCGACCAGGTCTCCGACTCGGTTCTCGATGCCATCCTCACCGAAGACCCGAACGCCCGTGTTGCCTGCGAAACGCTTCTCACCACCGGCCTGTGCATCGTCGCCGGTGAAATCACCACCGAGGCGTACGTCGACATTCCCAAGATCGCCCGCGAAACCATCGCCGGCATCGGTTACGACAACGCGCTCTTCGGTTTCGACAGCAAGACCTGCGGCGTGATGGTCACCCTCGACGCGCAGAGCCCCGACATCGCCCAGGGCGTCGATGCATCGGAAGAAGTTCGCAAGGGCAAGAGCGGCGAGGACATTCTGAACAGCCAGGGTGCCGGCGACCAGGGAATGATGTTCGGCTACGCATGCGACGAAACCGCCGATCTCATGCCGCTGCCCATCTGGCTCGCGCACCGCATGGCCGAGCGCCTCACCGAAGTGCGCAAGTCGGGTGCGATCCCGTACCTGCGCCCCGAC
>SXZT01000070.1 GCA_005787785.1 Actinomycetota bacterium | reverse complement strand
TGGTGCGGCCCCTGCAAGATGATCGCGCCGATCCTCTCGGAGATCGCAGCCGAACAGAAGGATAACCTCGTGATCGCGAAGTTGAACGTCGACGACCACGGTGACATCGCACAGCGTTTCGGCGTCATGAGCATTCCGACGCTGCTCGTCTTCGACAAGGGCGAGATGAAAAAGCGGTTGGTCGGCGCCAAAGGCAAGGGTGCCCTTCTCCAGGAGTTGTCGGAATTTCTGACGCCTTCCCGCTGACCGCCGGGCTTCGCTCGCCCACCGTCAGCGATCTTCAACGACGCCTACGCACCGCACGATTCCTCGCGCGCGACATCGAAGACGACGGTCTGTACTGTTCTGTGACCGAAGAGGCCGTCGTCGGCTTTCAGGCGTCACGCGGACTGCGCACCGATGGCGTGTGCGACGCGGCCACGTGGACCGCGCTTGTCGAGGCGTCGTGGTCGTTCGGCGACCGCATGCTGTATCTCACTTCGCCAAACCTGCGCGGTGAAGACGTCACCGAACTGCAAACTCATCTCTCGCGGCTCGGTTTCGATGCCGGCCGCATCGACGGCATCTTCGGGCCATTGACCGCTCGCGCCGTCGGTGACTTCCAGAGCAATGCCGGTCTCTCCTTCGACGGAATCTGTTCGACCTCGACGGCCGCGGCGATTCTTCGCCTCGGCTCACAAAGCGGGTCGGGGCCAGGCATCGCAACCCTGCGCGAAGCCGAAAATGTCCTTGCCACTGAGCGCGGATTTCACCGCGTGGTCATCGGCCAGTTCGGTGGTCTCAGTGGCATCGCCCGGATGGTCTCACGTGCGTTGCGCGAACGACACGACGTCGTCATGCTCGTCGACGAACCCGACGTCTCGTCTCATTCGCGGGCCGCAAACCACTTCTCTGCCGACGCCTACCTCGGCCTCGAGGGCCATGGCGAGGTCGAGTGCACGATCGCCTACTACCAAGTAGCTGGTTTCACATCGGTGCGCGGCGAAGCCCTCGCCACCGCAGTCGTCGACGAGTTGTCGGCCGCGCTACCGGAATTGCGTCTGTCGACCAGCGGCATGCGCTTACCAATCCTGCGCGAAACGCGAATGCCCGCTGTTTTGTGCTCCCTCGGACCCTTCAACGACATTGTCGACCATGCCCCTGAGGTGGCTGCCGCAATCACCCGCGCCTTCGGCATCTGGCAGACCACCAGCCGTATTGAGTAGCCCGTCCTCACTGAAATTCTTTGGGTTATCCACCGTTACACCCCCATACTCACAGGAGTTTCGCGGTTTTCCCCATCTTCATCCACAGGTTGTGGGGCGCCTCAACATCAACTGAATGGTCGACAAGCATCAACCCTTGCGTGAAGGTTGTGGGTTTTTCGTCTAGATAGCACCGGTCATCTGGCGGTAGATGCGCTCGAGGTCCTCCAAGTCGGCAAACTCCACTCCGATGCGACCGCGCTTGCCGTTCATCGACACCTGAACCTTGGTCGCCAAAAACTCGGCCAGCAGGCTCTCGAGTTCCAGCAGGCCGGGCGGCGGCAACTTCGGGTTTGACGCGGGCTTCTTGGCATCGTCGTCTTTCGACTTGCCGCCTTGGCGGTCACGGACAGCGTCTTCGACGGCTCGCACTGACCAGCCCTCGTCGACGGTGCGACGGGCCAGTTGTTCTTGGAATGCACGATCGGGTGTGCCCAGAATCGCCTTTGCGTGTCCTGCCGACAAACGCCCGTCGGCCAACAGATGCTGAATGGCTGGCGGCAAAGTGAGGAGCCGCAGGGCATTGGTGATTGCCGAACGGCTTTTGCCCACACGAGTCGCCACCTGTTCGTGGGTCATTGAGAAGTCCTCGAGTAGCTGCTGGTAGGCGGCCGCCTCCTCAAGTGGCGTCAGGTCCTCGCGGTGCAGGTTCTCAACCAATGCCTGCTCGACCGAGCCCATGTCCTCAGTGGGCCGCACGACGGCGGGAATGGTTGGCAGGCCGGCCCGCGTGGCGGCACGCCAGCGACGCTCGCCGGCAACCAGTTGGAACTTCCCGTCAGCAACCGGTCGCACCAACACGGGCTGCAACACACCGATGGCGCGTACCGAATCGGTCAGTTCCGACAGTGCCGACTCATCGAAATGAACACGGGGCTGATGGGGGTTGGGTTCGATCGACCCGACGGGAATGTCACGCAGAATGGGGCCATCGATGGGCGTCGAGGTGACCTCGTTGCGCTCGACTAGGTCGGCCGTGATGAGAGCCCCGAGGCCCTTACCCAGCCCGCTTTTTCGTGCCATTGACGATCTCCTTTGCTGCTTTGCGGTAGGCCTGTGCACCCGTGGACGACGAGTCGAAGGTGGTGATCGGCTGCCCAAATGACGGGGCTTCGCTCAGCCGCACGTTGCGGGGGATGACCGTCTCAAGAACCCTGTCACCGAATTTGCTGCGCAGTTCCTGGACGACCTGGTCCGCCAGATTCGTACGCTGGTACATGACGCACAGGAACGTGGGGTCAGGCAGCGAAGGATTGAGATTCTTGCGGATGAGGTGCAGGTTCTTCAACAAGATATCGATGCCCTCGAGGGGGATGTACTCGGTTTGCACCGGGGTGAGAATCTCTGATGCTGCCGTCAGGGCATTGACCGTCAAAAGTCCCACCGACGGGGGACAGTCAATAAGGATGAAGTCCCATTGATCAACCACGGGGTCAATCGCCGTCCGCAGTCGGCTCTCCCGACCGAAGGCCGGCACCAATTCGATCTCGGCTCCCGCCAGGTTGATGTTGGACGGAGCGAGAAAGAGGTTCTTCACCGCGGTTGGTTCGATGGCGTCTTCCAGAGGTGTCTCCTGGATCAAAACGTCATAGACAGTGTGCTCGAGATCACGGGTGTCGATCCCGAGTGAGCTCGAAGCGTTGCCCTGGGGGTCGAGGTCAATGATGAGGGTTCGGTACCCCAGTTCTGCAAAGCAGGCGCCGAGGTTGACCGTGCTGGTGGTCTTGGCCACACCGCCTTTGTTATTCGAGACGGCGATGATGCGGGGTCCTCGAGGGGCGTCCATTCGGTCAGACTAGCCCGTGGGTGTGAAAAGACGGAGGATCCTGCCAGGGGTCCGGCGCCTGGAATGTTCCACGTGGAACATCGTTTTGGGGCATCTTTCATCCTATTTTGCGAAATATCCTCGTCTTTTGCCCGTTTTTGATGTTCCACGTGGAACAATCCCGCCACGGCAACGAGGTCCGTCAACCCTCCGTTTTTTCTTGAGGGTTAGGAGCGGCGGAACCTAGCCACCGAGCCGAGGCGTTCGGGGCCGGTCAATGAGAGGTCCTTCACAAGCTCGCCTGACCACCGGTTGGGTTCGGCCTCGGGGGGTTCGCTGACAACGACCACGCCGCCGGGACGCGCCAGCCGCGCTGAAAGACGCAGGGTGGTTTCGTGGGGTCCAAACCCGCGGGAGATGACCGCGTCGTACAAGGCGGCGTGAGCAGGGTCGCGGACCAGGTCCTCGACGTCGCCACAAATGACATTCACGCGCTCGCGCCACCCGAGTCCGGCAACTGCGAGGGCAAGTGCATCGGTGCGCTTGGCCCGCCTGTCAACAAGCACGAGCGTTGCCTCGGGCAGCGCCTCGGCCACCACGAGACCCGGCACCCCGGCACCCGACCCAAGGTCGATGATGCGGCGGGTGCCCGGCGGCAATGCGTCGACAAATGCCTGGGCATGGGCGATGACGTCGGCGATGGGACGGGGTCCAAGGGCCCCGATGCGTTGGGCATCGACGAATACATCGCGAACCGAGCGCGACACGGGTCAGTCCGAGATGGGCTCGACCACGATCTGGCGATAGGGATCTTCGCCGCGCGAGCGGGTGGTGACGCCGTCGATCTCCGCCAGGGTGTCGTGGACGACCTTGCGGTCAGCCGAGGCCATTGGCTCAAGCACGCGGGGCTTGCCGGTTTCGACGACGTCATTGGCAACCTTTGTTGCGAAGCGACTGAGAGCGTCACGGCGACGCTCACGATAGCCAGCAACGTCGACGCGCAGGCGTGTGTCGTGATCGCCGAGGCGACGCTGAGCCACCACGCGGGTCAGGTCTTGCAACGCGAGGAGGGTGTTGCCCTTCGGGCCGACCAGCAGACCCAGGTCGTCGCCGTTCACCTGAACTTCCATCTCTTCGTCCTCGCGGACCAGGACAACATTGCCCGACAGGCCAAAGGCAGCGGTCAGGCCCTCGAGGAAGCTGACGGCCTGTGCGCCGACAACGGCGGGGTCGACGGGGTCGCCCTTCGGGCGCTCTTCGCGGGGTTCGCGGGGTTCACGCGCAGGACGGGCCTCGCGCTCGGGGCGCGGCTTGCGCTCGCCTCCGCCCTGGCCACGGCCGCCGTTGCGGTTGCCGCCGCCGTTGCGGTTGCCGCCTTCACTGCGGCCACCTTCGCTCCGGCCACCTTCGTGTCCGCCTTCACGGCGGCGGCGATCGCGGCGTTCGGTCTTCGGGCGCACCTGGGTGGGGCGCACGCGGGCGCGCACGCGGGCCTCGCCACGGGTCCGGCCGAACAGACCGGGCTTGGGCTCTTCGATGATTTCAAACTCGGCATCGTCAACGTCGACACCCAACATCTCGAGTGCTGCATTCTTGGCTTCGTCGATCGTGCGACTGGCTGTTTCAACCCATTCCATGGTTCTGGTCCTTACTTGTCTGGAGACTTAATTGATTGTCTGATTATTTCTTTGGCCGTTTGGACGGCGGCACCGGCCGGCCGGGGCGGTTGCCCGAGGGCGTTGGCCTGTTCTTCGGAGGAGTGACACGGCGGCTTTGAATCGGGGCGGTCGTATCTTTGGTGGATTCGTCCTTTTTGGATGAGCCCTTGTCGGACTTGCCCTTGTTGGCCTTGTCGTCTTTCGCCATCTGACGGGCGGTTTCGCTTGCCGCCATTGCCTGACGGCCGATCGCGTTGTCGTTTCCGTAGAAGCGGCGAGTGATGTACCACTGCTGGACGATGCGGATGATTGCCTGCGTCGCGTAATAGACGACGAGGCCCGTTGGCAAGAACACCTGAAACACCGCAAAGGCTACGGGCAGGTACTGCATGATCTTGGCCTGTACTGGCGACATCGTCGGCGAGACGGTGCGTGAGGCGATCATGCGCTGCTGCACGAAATAGAGACCTGCAAGCGCGACGACGAGCAGCGCATAGGGGATTCCGCGCAGGAAATCTTCGCCCATCACGTTCGCGGGGGTCTTCGCCAGGTCAAGGCCGAGAGAGAGCATCTCATTGCGGTTGTCGAGCGAGAGATACAGCTCAGACGTCTTCGAGATGTAGCCCGGGTTGAACGTTCCATCCTTGATGCGGGTCAGCCCGATCAGGACGCGGAACATGATGATGAACACCGGCATCTGGGCGATCAACGGAAGACACGATGACAACGGGTTGACCTTGTGCTCTTGGTAGAGCTTCATCATTTCTTCGTTCAGTTTCTGCCGATCGTTGCGGTGCGCCTGCTGCAGCCGCTTCATCTCGGGTTGCAGCCGCTGCATCTCGAGCATGCCCTTGGTGCTCTTCAGGGTGAGCGGGGTGAGGATCAACATGATCGTCACCGCAACAAGCGCGATGGCGCCGGCGTAATTGTTGACGAGGCTGTAGAACTGGCTGACTAACCAGGCTGCTGCTTGGAACATGGTTCCTACTTTCTCCCGGGGGAATCGTCCGTGGGCTCGGGCACCGGGTCCCAACCCGATGGGCCAAAGGGGCGGCAGCGCGTGAGGCGACGCAGGGTCAGCCGGAACCCGCGTGCGGTGCCGTGCGTTGTAAACGCCTCATGGGCGTAATGCGAACATGACGGAGAGAATCGACACGGCGAGGGCCGGTAAGAAAAAGCCTCTTGGTACCACTCGATGGCCGCGAGGCACCGCTCGTTTAGCGTGCGTCGCGGCCTTGTTACCTCGGCAGCTTCCACGGCGGATCGGCTCATTGGGCACCGCCCTGACGGGCGCGGGAACGTGACGCTGCGCGCCCTGCGAGCGCGGGAACGTCAAACGACAGTTGCGCAAAGGTCATTGTGAGGGCCGGGGCATCGGCACCAAAGAGATACCAGCCTGGTTCCATCGACGATTCATGGGCGCCAACTATTGCGCGCAGGCGGCGGCGCAAGCGGTTGCGGGACACCGCAGAGCCAATGGGCCTTCCGAGGGCGTAGGCCACGTGGGGGCGAGAAAGGGTTGGGTCGAGAAGCACGGAACACCACAAGGGTCCAGACCGAACGAACGAGCCCTCGCGCCGCAAGCGGGCGAAAATACTGCGTTCGTGAATGCGGCCGATCAAGCGGACAGGCGGTAGCGGCCCTTGTCCCGACGGGACTTCAAGACGGCGCGGCCGGCGCGGGTCTTCATGCGGGCGCGAAAACCGTGCTTCTTGGCACGGCGGCGATTGTTGGGCTGAAACGTGCGCTTCATGGGACAGTTCCTTCGAGACAGATGTGGTGTCGGTGGCCGGGGCTGAGAGTGCGAGGCGGCCGGAAATACGTCAACCGACGACACAAGACTAGAGGTGATTTGTGGGAACCACACCGGACGGCCCAATCTCTCCCCTTACGGTTTTATGGGCTGTGGATAATCTGCTAATGTCTGCTTTCTGGCCCGTCACACAAGGGTTTGGGGGGATTTCTTGCCGCGAACCCGCCTTCCACACCCTGTGGATAAGGGTGTGGATAATAACTGGACATACATCGTTGCAATTTAGAATAGAAGTCGAAAAAGCGTGCTGAAGTGAGCAGCGGGAGGGGGTAACGAAAATGGCGGAACATGACACCGTGTGGACAGCCGTGTCCGCGCTTTTGCGTGCTCAGGTGTCTGAGGCCGTGTGGCTGTCGACCTTCCAGGACGTCCTTGCGCTCCCGTCCTCCGACACAACGCTCCACCTCCAGGTACCCAACAGCCACGTTCGTGAGCGGATTCTCACGCGTTACCTGCAACTCGTTCTCGATGCGCTCGCCGAAATCGACGAAAGTGAACGCCGGTTGCACGTCGATGTCGCGCCGATCGACAGCAACGTCCACACCGACCTGCCCGAGATCGATTTCGATGCCGAACTGGTCCGCCTGACAACGACTGCACCGTCATCCGACGCCCCCACTCGTCTCGCCATGAAAACTGAGACGCGCGGGCAGGCCACCGGGCTGAATCCGCGCTACACCTTCGAAACTTTCGTGAAAGGCGCGTCAAACCAGTTCGCGCTCGCCGCCGCACACCGAGTTGCCGAAACACCGGCGCGCTCTTACAACCCACTTTTCATCTACGGCTCGGCTGGCCTCGGAAAGACGCACCTGCTGCACGCCATTGGCGAATACGTGCAGCAGAACTACGCCCACTACGAGGTGCGTTACGTCTCGACGGAAACGTTCATGAACGAATACGTCGATGCGATCCGTACGAACGCGACCGCTGCGTTCAAACGTCGTTATCGCGAAGTTGACGTGTTGTTGATCGACGACATCCAATTCATGGAAGGCAAAGAGGGCCTGCAGGAAGAGTTCTTCCACACGTTCAACTCGTTGCACGGTGCGAACAAGCAGATTGTCATTTCTTCTGACCGCGTACCCGATGCAATTCCCACCCTGGAAGACCGCTTGCGCGGCCGTTTCCGTTGGGGTCTCATCACAGACATTCAGCCACCCGATCTGGAAACGCGTCTTGCAATTCTGCGCAACTACGCCGAGCGCAACGGAACGAAGGTGCCCGATGACGTCCTTGAGTTCATCGCTGCCAACATCACCTCGAACATCCGCGAGCTTGAGGGTGCCCTCATCCGCGTCACGGCCTATGCGGCCCTCAATCGCATCCAGATGACGGTTGCAACCGCCCAGGACTTGTTGGGGGACTTGTTGGCCGAATCCGCATCTCGTCAGAAAACCGACGAAGAAATGCTGCAAGACATCGCGTCGTACCTCGGCTACAGCGTCGATGCGCTGCGCGGCAAGAATCGCCAGCGGCCCCTCGTCATGGCGCGTCAGGTAGCGATGTATGTGATGCGCGCACAGACCGAACTGAGTTATCCGTCGCTCGCCCGGCTTTTCGGCGGCCGCGACCACACCACGGTCATTCACGCCGTGGAAAAAGTGCAGCGTCTGATGGCCGAACGCAAACAGGTCTACGACCAGGTCACCGAACTTATCCGGCGCTCGAAAAAGGGCTGAGGATCGTGACTTTTCTGCGTGTTGTTTCCGCTGGGGACAAAGTGTTGGTTGTCAAGGGGACAACATGCGCTCCACTGGGTACAAACACGGGGTTGTCCACCGGGGCAATCATGTGTTCGCCCGCACGTGTGGAAAACTGGGGACAACGTGCGTTGACCAATTTCCATGCCGGTACTGGCGTAGATGTGGATCATCCACAATTCACAGGCCTTATTACAAGCATTATCAATTTATCTCCCATCCGACTCGGTCAATGCGCCGGATCACGCACAAGGCAGGACCTTCGTGAAATTTCGTTGTGAACGTGAACAACTCGCCGAAGCACTGGGTCTGGCCTCACGCATCGCGTCGGGTCGCGTCGGTGCATTGCCGGCTTTGTCGGGTGTGCGACTGCAGGTGAAGGGCGACGTCTTGCATCTCACTTCGACTGACAATGACATGACCGTGCAGGCAAGCCTCCCGATCGGCGGTGACCGCGATGGCATCAGTCTGATCAGCGCGAAGTTGTTGAACGACATCGTGCGCTCACTGCCCGAAGGCAAGATCACCCTGGAAGCGACCCCCGAGTCACTCGCCGTGAAGAGCGGCCGTTCCCAATTCACCGTACCCACGTACAACGCTCTCGACTTTCCGAACGTCGCTCAGTCTGCGGGCGCTCCCTTCTCTGTGCCAGCCGGAGAATTCGGAGAGGCTCTGCGGCAGGTCGTCCGCGCAGCCAGCAACGACCAAATGCGCATTGCGCTCACAGGGGTGTTGTTGACCGGCGAAGAGGGCAGCCTGCGTCTCGTCGCCACAGACTCGTACCGTCTCGCGGTGCGCGACGTCACATCGATCGTCATCGCTGCGTCCACGAAGGTCCTCATTCCCAGTCGTGCCCTCACCGAACTGCAACGGCTGTTGTCGGGTGCCACCGAAACAGCTATCAGCCTCGACGACAACTCGGTCACCTTCGACGTCGGCGGCACGAAGTTGACGACGCGCATCCTCACCAATGAGTACCCCAACTACAAGAATCTGCTCAGCGGCACGTACCCGAACGCGATGACGACGGGTCGAGACGCACTGCTCGACGCGCTGCGCCGGGCACGCATCCTCGCCAAGGACCAGGGCCCCGTGCGTTTGGCAATGACGGCGAACGGTTTGAAACTGACGGCGGGCACGAAGGACAACGACGAATTCGAAGAAGACCTCGATGGTGTCTACAGCGGCGACGACATCACCATCGCCTTCAACTCCGACTACCTCGCCGCCGGTATCGACGCGATTCCCACCGACGACGTCATCATCAAGACGATCGATCCCGCGCGTCCGGCGGTCATCACCGCGGCGGGCGACAAGAGCAGCGAGTACCTGTACCTGCTGATGCCCCAGCGCATCTGACGTCCGGCACGAGATGATCGTCGAGCATCTCGAGCTCACGAATTTCCGCAACTACGTCGCTGCCGACATTCGCTTCACACCCGGCACCACTGCGCTCATCGGCTCGAACGGCCAGGGCAAAACGAACCTCGCCGAGGCACTGACCTTTCTCGCCACGCTCGACAGTTTCCGCGGTGTTCCTCTTGACACATTGATCCGCAACGGACAGGAGACGGCCATCCTTCGCGCACGGGTGCGCCATGCCGACGGTAGGGAAGTGTTGATCGAGGCAGAACTCTCGCGCACCGGCCGCAACCGCGTGCAGGTGAACAAACAGCGCCTCGTGCGGGCACGCGATCTGTTGGGCGTGATGCGCACAACGGTGTTCTCGCCCGACGACCTTGTGTTGGTGAAGGGTGGGCCGGGCGAACGGCGCAGGTTTCTCGACGACGCCCTCGTTGCGATCGCTGCGCGCAACGACACCCTGCGCCGCGAGGTCGACCGCATCGTGCGCCAGCGCAACGCGTTCCTGAAGCAGATCGGCTGGAAACCTAGCGCCTCGGCGTTGTCGGCAGACGAGGCCCTCACCCTCGACGTCTGGGATGACAAGCTCGCCGACGCTGGCGGCCAGTGGGGCGACGCCCGCGCGCATCTCGTCGCGCAACTCCAGCCGATGGTGACGGTCGCCTACGAGGATCTGGCGAACAAAGCGACACCCGTCGACCTTGTTTATGAACCCGAATGGCGGCGTATCGGCCTGGCTCACGCTCTGGCCGCTGCCCGTGCCGAAGATCTCCGCCGCGGCCTCACCACCTCCGGCCCGCACCGCGACGACCTCGAGATGTCGCTCAACGGCCTGCCGTCGCGGACCCAGGCCTCGCAGGGCGAACAGCGCACCCTCGCCCTCGCCCTGCGCCTGGCGACCCACCGCCTCGTCACCGATCAGGTGGGGTCACCCCCCGTTCTCGTCCTCGATGACGTGCTGTCCGAGCTTGACCCGGACCGCGCAACGGCCCTTCTCGCACACATGCCGGGGGGCCAGGTCATCATCACCTCGGCGTCGGGGCTTCCCGCCGCCGCCCACCCCGACCGCATACTTCATATCGCCTCCGGCACCGTCGCCGAGCAGGCGTGACGCACATGACGAATGAACCCATCAACCTCAACACCACCATGGCGCAGCTTTTGCGACGTCTGAAAATGGACTCGCCCGCCGAGGTCGGATCGGTGTTCGCGGCGTGGGACGACGTCGTTGGCCACGACATCGCCCAACACATTCAGCCCGTGCGCCTCGACGAAGGAGTGCTGTACGTCGAGTCGAACGATGCTGCGTGGGCGACGCAATTCAAGTTCCTCGAAGGTGACGTCCGTCGTCGATTGAGCGAACGAACCGGCACCAACATCGCACACATTCAGGTGCGTCAAAAAAGCCGATGAAATCGGGGCAAATTACCCCACCGACATCGGCTTCAATCACTCTTCCGACGTGGCGCAGAAGGTAGAATTTCGCAGTGAGCAAAACCGAGTCCGCGACCGCTTCTCGATCGAAAAAACCCACCGCTGATTACGGCGCAAAGGACATCCAAGTCCTCGAGGGTCTCGACCCCGTTCGTAAGCGTCCGGGCATGTACATCGGCTCCACGGGCCTCGCTGGATTGCATCACCTCATCTGGGAAGTCGTCGACAACTCGATCGACGAAGCGATGGCCGGCTTCTGCGACACGATCAATATCGTCCTGCAAGACGACGGTGGTTGCCGCGTCGAAGACAACGGCCGCGGCATCCCCGTCGACCCCTATCCGTCGGGCCCCCACAAGGGCAAAAGCGCCGCCGAGGTCGTCCTCACGGTCCTCCACGCTGGCGGCAAGTTCGGGGGCGAGGGCTACAAGGTCTCGGGTGGCCTCCACGGCGTGGGGGTCTCGGTCGTCAACGCCCTGTCCACCCGGGTGTTGGTCGAAATCGACCGCGGTGGCGACCGCTACCAGTTGGAGTTCGAAAACGGCGGGAAAATGAAGGGGAAGATGGCCAAGGTCGGTTCGACCCCGGCCCGCGGCCGCACGACAGGCACCTCGGTCACGTTCTGGCCCGACACCACCATCTTCCAGGCCGAGGGTGTCGAGTTTGTCTCGCGCACGGTCACCGAGCGCCTACAGACCATGGCGTTCCTAAACAAGAACCTCGCCATCAACTTCATCGACGAACGTCCCGGTAGGGAAAAGAAAGAGACCTTCCAGTACAAGGGCGGCGTCGTCGACTTTGTGAAGCATCTGAACGCTTCGAAGGAGGCCCTTTTCAGCAAGGTCGCCCACTACGAAGAAGAAGACGAAGCCGAGGGCATGCAACTCGACATCGCCGTCCAGTGGAACACCGGCTACTACGAGGGCATCCACGGTTACGCCAACGGCATCTCCACCACCGAGGGCGGCATGCACGTCGAGGGTTTCAAGACGGCCCTCACCTCTGTGGTCAACAAGTACGCCCGCGACAAGGGCCTCCTGAGGGAAAAGGAAGAAAACCTCCTCGGTGAAGACATCCGCGAAGGCATGACCGCGATCGTGTCGGTGAAGCTGCGCGAGCCCCAGTTCGAAGGCCAGACAAAAGCCAAGTTGGGCAACGTCCCGATGCGCTCGTTCGTCCAGAAGGCCACCAACAGGGCCCTTGCCGAGTGGATGGACGAAAACCCGGCCGAGTCGAACAAGGTCGTCAAAAAGGCCATCGCCGCCGCACAGGCCCGACTCGCCGCGAAGAATGCCCGCAATGCGGTGCGCCGCAAGACCGCCCTGTCGGGTGCTGGCATGCCCGACAAACTGAAAGATTGCAGCAGCGGCAACCCCGACGAGAGCGAGCTTTTCATCGTCGAAGGTGACTCGGCGGGCGGCACTGCCGTCGACGCCCGCGACCCGCGTGTCCAGGCCATCCTGCCGATCCGAGGCAAGATCCTGAACGTCGAGCGAGCG
>SXZT01000069.1 GCA_005787785.1 Actinomycetota bacterium | reverse complement strand
GTGCCCGAAGGTGAGCAGGTTGGCCAGGTCATCGAAGACCTGATTGCTGACGGCAACACCGTGATCTTCGGTACGTCGTTCGGATTCCAGGACGCATTCGTCGCGGCTGCCGAGAAGCATCCCGACGTCTGCTTCGAATTCGCAACCGGCTATAAGGGTGGTGCAAATCTTTCTCAGTTCTACGGCGCCGCCGAAGACACCGACTACCTGGCAGGTATGGCGGCTGGTGCAGCTTCGAAGTCCGGCAAGATCGGCTACCTCGGATCGTTCGGAATTCCGGAAGTCGTGCGCGGTATCAACGCATTCACACTTGGCGCACGTGCATCGAACCCCGAAGCAACCGTGAAGATCGTGTGGGTGAACAGCTGGTTCGACCCGCCGATCGAGCGCAAGCAGGCCGAAGCTCTCATCGCCGCGGGCGTCGACGTGCTCGGCATGAAGGGCATCGACTCGCCGGCGACCGGTGACGCAGCAAAGGCCGCGGGCATTCCGTGGGCCGGCTACAACCGCGACAACAGCGCCAACTACGGCGAGGTCTGGCTGACCGGCACGCAGTACCACTGGGACATCTACCAGATCCCGCGTCTGCAGCAGGTTCTTGACGGTGCATGGGTTGCCGGTAACTACTACGGCAACATCGCCGATGGTTTCGTTGGTCTTTCGACCTACGGCGACCTCGTTCCCGAAGAGACCCGCGCGCTCATCGATGCCAAGAAGGCAGAACTCGCCGCCAATCCCGGTGGTGAATTCACCGGGCCCATCGTCGATACTTCGGGTAAGGAGCAGCTTGCCGCTGGCAAGCAGCACACCTACGAAGAGTTGATGGGCATGTCGTACCTCGTCGAAGGTGTCGACGGAGAAATTCCAGCCGGCTGATCCACAGCGCGACACACGACACTTCCGTGAGAGGGGCGGGCCTTTGGGCCCGCCCCTCATCGTTTCCACTAGGTTTTCCACGGGACTTTGGATTCGTCCGTGAGGGGCAAGTGAGATGGCGGAGAGCGCGGTGCGCATGACAGGGGTCGTGAAACGCTTCCCCGGAGTCGTCGCCAATGACGGTGTGAACTTCGAGGTGATGAAGGGCGAGGTTCACGCTCTGTTGGGCGAAAACGGCGCGGGCAAGTCGACCCTCTCGAACATCCTCACGGGGCTCTATCGACCCGACGAAGGCACGATCGAACTCGACGGTTCTACGGTGTCGTTCGGTTCCCCGAGATCGGCTCTCGACGCAGGCATCGGAATGGTGCATCAACACTTCCGTCTCGTCGAGCCTTTCACCGTCGCCGAGAATGTGATCCTCGGTAATCCCGAAACTCCTTTTGTCATCGACACGGGTTCCACCGTCGAGCGCGTTGCAGAACTCGCAAAGCGCTACGACATGGCAGTCGACCCGAACGCGAAGATCTGGCAGCTCAGTGTCGGTGAACAGCAGCGCGTCGAGATCCTCAAGGTTCTGTACCGCGGAGCGCGTGTGTTGATTCTCGACGAGCCAACGGCGGTGCTCACCCCCATTGAGGCCGAAGCATTGTTCAAGACCCTGCGTGCAATGACAGCCGAGGGCCGCACGGTCATTTTCATCTCGCACAAACTCGACGAAGTGATGAGTGTGTCCGACCGCATCACCGTTCTGCGGAGTGGCCGCACCGTCGGAACCGTCGCGACGAAGGACACTTCGACTCGTGAACTCGCCGGCATGATGGTGGGCCGCAGCGTCGAGTTCTCGCGTGCAGTGCGGCGCAATCCGGGTGTTTCCAGCGACGTCGTCCTGTCACTGACCGATGTGAACTGCAACGACGACCGTGGCCGCCAGGCCCTGCACGGTGTCAACGTCACCGTTGGTCGTGGCGAAATCGTCGGTGTCGCCGGAGTGGCGGGCAACGGTCAGCGCGAACTGGCCGAGGTAATTGCCGGAATGCGCAGCTCCACGGGTGGTCGCATTGCTATCGAAGACAAACCCGTGTTGAACGGACGTGCACGTGCCGCAATAGCCGGTGGCGTGGCGCACGTGCCCGAGGATCGTCTGCACACCGGTCTTGCTGCCGGACATTCGGTGGAAGACAACATGGCACTCAAGAATTACCGCACGCCTCTGTTGTCGCGCTTCGGCTTGTTGAAGCGCAACATCATCACGACACAAGCCGATGACTTGGTGATGAAATACGACGTGAAGACCCCCGACACCGGGACGCCGGTACGACTCCTCTCGGGCGGCAACGTGCAGAAAGTTCTTCTGGCGCGCGAGTTTTCGACGAACCCGAAGGTGCTCGTCGCGGCATCCCCGACACGTGGTCTCGACGTCGGCGCCATCGAGACGGTTCGCGAACGGCTCGTCGAGGCGGCCGACAACGGTGTGGGAATCCTTCTCATCAGTGAGGACCTCGAGGAAATCATGTCGTTGGCCGATCGCATCGTCGTCATGTACGAGGGGCGCCTTGTCGCCGACATGCCCGCCACCGGCGCGACGCGCGAACAACTGGGCCTCCTCATGGGTGGCGCGACTCTGGAGGCCTCGCGGTGAAGTCACCCGTCCGACTCGAACGACGGCTCGAACAGCCACGCTGGCTCAATTGGGCCATCCCCGTCATCTCGCTTCTCGGTGCACTCGTCGTCGGTGCAGTCGTGCTATTGGCGACGGGCAAGAACCCCCTCGACGTGTACTGGCGCATCCTCGACCGAGGTTTCCTCTCGCAGCGCGCCATCACGGGCACGTTGCGCACCGCGACGCCGCTTGCCTTCACCGGAATGTGCGCAGCCGCTGCGTTCCGCCTGGGGGTCATCAACATCGGTGGCGAAGGCCAGCTCTACGTGGGTGCCGTCGGTGCCGCACTCGTTGGTTTGTGGATCGGCGGTTCGGCGCCGGTCGGCATCACGATCATCGTCATGGTGCTTGCAGGAATGTTGTTCGGTGCCATGTATGCATCGATCGTCGGCATCCTGCGATCACAGTTCAACACGAACGAGATCATCACCTCGCTGATGATGAACTACATCGCGGGCATCATCCTCAACTACCTCATTTTCAACTCCCGCTCGTACTGGCGCGACCCACGTTCGATCGGCTTCCCGTCCGGCAAACCACTCGAGAAACGAACTCATTGGCCGACGTACGAAATCTTCGGAACGTCGGTTTCCTTCGGGTTTCTCCTGGCCGTCGCCGCAGCCATCGTCCTGTGGGTGATCTACAAGCGCAGCCGTCTCGGTTTCGAGATCGGCATCATCGCCGACTCACCGCGAGCAGCCCGCTACGTCGGCATCCGCACCAAGTGGACGATCGTCGCTGTCACCGCCATGTCGGGTGCCCTCGCAGGAATCGGTGGTGCCAGCCAAGTCGGTGACTTCGCCCACTACCTCGATGCCAAGGGGTTGCAGTTGAACAACTTCGGCTACACCGGCATCGTCGTCGCCGCCCTGGCCCGATTGAACCCGCTCGGCGCGATTGTCGTCGCCGTGTTGTTGGGCGGACTCACAAATGCCGGGTACTCGCTGCAAGGGCCCGATTTCCCGAGTGGCCTTGTCGGCACGTTGCAGGGTCTCATTCTCTTCACCGCGGTCGCCGGCGAGATTCTCACCAAGTACCGGTTGCGATCGAATCGCAACACGGCAAAGGCGGTGGCGGCGTGAACAGCAATCTCTTCATCGTCATCGCCGCATCGGCGATCTTCTACGGTACGCCGCTTTTCTTTGCGGCTCTCGGTGGCGTCTTCACCGAGCGCAGCGGCGTCCTGAACCTCGGCGTCGAGGGAATGATGCTGATTGGTGGTGTCACCGCCGCCTGGTCGTCACTGCACGTTGGTGGCTCTGCTTGGTTCACCGTTCTCGTCGCTCTCTGTGTTGCGATGCTGGCCGGTTCGATCCTCGCGTCACTCCACGCGTTTCTCTGCGTCACCTTGAAGGCGAACCAGACGGTTGCCGGACTTTCGATCACGATCTTCGCGGGCGCGGTCGGTCTGTCGAGCTACTTCGCCAACATCTGGAAGGTCGCCGAGGATCCCGTGACTCGTCAGGTCCGCAAACTCGACGTACTCGGCCTGGCCGACACACCGATTCTCGGGCCACTGTTCTTCAACCACACGATTCTCACTTACCTGTCCTGGGCAATGTGCGCGGTCGCCTCGTGGTACCTGTTCCGCACGAAGATCGGTCTGCAGTTGCGTGCGGTCGGCGAATCCCCCCAGACCGCCGACGCAATGGGAATCAACGTCGTCAAGTACCGCTACATCCACACGATGCTCGGCGGTGCGCTCGCCGGTCTTGGCGGAGCGTTCTACAGCCTCGCGATCGTGCCCACATGGGTCGACGGTATGACGAAGGGTGCGGGCTGGATAGCAATTGCGCTCGTGATCTTCGGATTCTGGCGGCCGGGGCTCACGCTGCTCGGCGCCTACCTGTTCGGTGCATTGCAGTCACTTGGCACGGTGCTCAAGTCGCGCAGTTTCGACATTCCGGGTGATGTACTCGATGCACTGCCGTTCGTGATGACCATCGTGGTGCTCGTTCTCGTTTCCACACGGTTTGCACACAAGCGGATCGGAGCGCCCGCCGCCCTCGGTGTGCCCTACGAGCGTGAAGAACGGTGACGTCACCGAATTCGCTCACCAACACCTCGCCAGGGCTGCGGCGTGGTTGGTTGCCCATCGGCGGCACCGACGAATTCCCGATCGGCACCCCGAAGCGGGTCGAACTCTTGGGTGAGGGTGTGGTCGTCGTGCGCAATGCAACGAGTCTCAGCGCGTTTGCCGACCGCTGTTCACACCGCAACGCCCGATTGAGTGACGGCCGCATCGTCGACGGTTGTCTCGAGTGTCCGTACCACGGATGGCGGTTCGATGCGAATGGTCGCTGCGCGCACATTCCCGCACTCGGTTCAGGGGCAACCGTTCCACCATCGGCTCATCTCGCCGGTTACCGCTTGCAAGAGCGCTACGGCCTCGTGTGGGTGGCCATCGATGATCCCGTGTGTGACTTGCCCGACATCGCCGAGTGGAACGATCAATCACTGCGTGCAATCTGGTTGCCCCCCGTCGTGATCAACGCCGCAGCGGGCCAGTTCGTCGACAACTTCCTCGACTTCGGCCACTTTCCCTTCGTTCATGCGGGAACTTTCGGTGCCGGCGAAGACGAACACATCGGTGACTACGACGTGCAACGCCGCGACGACGGCTGGGGTTTCATCGTCGAGTACCCGCACACGATCCACAACAACGAAGACCCACTCGTCAAGACGGGTCAACATCCGTTGGTCCAACCACGGAACATGACCTACACCTACGGTGCGCCGTTCACCATCGTCCTGCGACTCGAACTACCGATCACCGGCATGGTGAATGTTCTGTTCACCGCACTGCAGCCCATGACGGAGTCGACCACCCGCGTCTACACGGCAATGCTGCGAAACGACTGTGACACCGAGGAGAAGGTGCGACGTTCAATCGACTACGAGCTCGACATCATGGCCGAGGACCTGACGGTCATCGAACACCTCTGGGACAAGGCAATTCCCTTCGATGTCGGCCAGGCCCACACGCGGGCCGACCGCAACACCGTCGAGTTCCGACGCATCATGCAGCGCCTCCTCTCGGCGTGACTCCCGTCGCCTAACTTCGACGCATGGCATCGGTGTGGGACTCGGTCATCGGGCAGAGCCACGCCGTTGATTTGTTGCGCCAACTCGTCGACGGCCCGGTGCACGGCTATCTGTTGATCGGCCCCGAGGGCTGCGGCAAGGAAGAAGCCGCGCGCGCACTCGCGGCGCACATCGTCACCGGCTCCGACGATGCGATGAATCAGACCGCGCAAAGCATCTTGCGCGGCACCTTCATCGACGTCCACGAAGTCCGACGCGAGGGAGCATCGATCAGCTCCGAGCAGGCCGAAGACATCGTTGCACTCGCTTCGCGCTCACCCGTCGAAGCAGACCGAGTCGTCGTCATCATGCACGACGTCCATTTCATGGCTGACACCGCCATCGTGCGGCTGTTGAAGACCTTCGAGGAACCCTCGCAGCAGGTCACATTCGTTCTGCTCACCGATGCGATCGTTCCGGAACTCGTCACCGTCGCGTCGCGCTGCGTGAACGTCAATTTCGGTGAGCTGGCCGTCGAACACATCGTGGCGGCACTCGTCGCCGAGGGAATCGACCCCACGACGGCCGAGGGAATCGCCGCGGGTTCACGTGGCAGCCTGCAACTGGCACGACTCCTCGCCCGCGACCCCGAGTACGCATCGCGCCGCAACGCCTTTGCCCGCGTGCCGCACGAACTTGACGGCAGTGGCCACCGTGTCGCCACGCTCGTCAGTGATCTCCTCGCCCGCATCGAGGCTGCGGCGGCACCGCTCGAAGAGATCTTCGAACGCGAGAAAGAAGCTCTGCAAGCGCGCATCAAGATCTCGGGTGAACGCGGTTCGGGAAAGAAAGACCTCGAAGACTCGCAGAAGCGTCGGCTGCGCAAACACAAGACCGACGAACTGCGCTCGGGTCTTGCCGTCATCGCGGGCGTCTACCGCGACGCGATGTCCCACGCCCACAACGCCCATCGAATCAGCGAGTTCGCCCGCGCCGTCGACGACATCCATCGCACGATGGGCCGCCTCGCCCTGAATGCCTACGAGGACCTGCTCCTGCAGGCGCTCTTCCTGCGGTTGCCGGTCGTCCGCCAGGCCGACTTCGTCGGCTAGCGGTGTACTGCGGCGAGCCGGTCGGTAGGCTTTCCAGTCTCGCCCAGATAGCTCAGTCGGCAGAGCATCTCACTCGTAATGAGAAGGTCGCGGGTTCGATTCCCGCTCTGGGCTCCATTGAGGATCCTAGAGGACGGTGAATCGTTTTCGGATCGTGGCGACGTCCTCATCAAGATCGGTTACCAATCGGTCTTCTGTCTCTTCTGATCGCAAGAAGAACCGTGAGTGATCCACCGCCAAACGACGTGAAACTCGACGCGTGATCGCACGCCTGACCCCTCGCGTCTCGTCTCGTCTCAAGAGTCGCGCGTAGAGACCGAGAAGCCGGTTCACACCCAACTCAAACCCGATCGGTCCGAGGTTCGTTTCGTTCAACCGGGGCACCTCGATCGCAGCATCGGGCGTAAATGATTCGATCTCGAGGACATTGACAAACCGATTCCAAAAGCGGACGGGATCGGAGGAATAGTCCTCCGTGAAGGCGATCACCACATGGTCGCTTCCGAACAAGTCACCGTAGGTTCGAGCAAGTGCATCGAACGCAAACGGTCCACAGCCGCGGGCCCTGTCATCCACGAGTCGCTCGAGAAACTCGGAGTAGGTCTGGAGTCTGCCTTCGCGCACATGATGCAGCCACGTCGAGCGCAACATCTCCCGTGGCTCGCGCAGAGTCATGAAAATCCGTGTGTCACAACTGAGTTGTGCGAGGCGACGGGCAGCCTCGAACGGACCCCGCAGACCATCAAACCACTCGCGTTGGGGCATTTCGATGAGTGATTCGTTCGACAGCAGAACAGGCAGAGTGCGATCATGCCATGACGAGTCAATGAGCTCTTCGAGTGCGGCTGAATTCCAGTCCGATGAACGTACGAGATCGTCGACAACTTTTCGTGCAGCCAAGGCGCCGTCACGGCCGAATGGCTTCCCTGCGAGATTCGGGTATCCACGCAGTTGTGATTGCACGGAAGTTGTCGCTGTTTTCGGCCAGCCGACGTGGAGGATTACACGGTCAACTTCCACGCTGCGAAATTAGCGGCTTTTCTTCTATGGTGGAGACCGTGGTTCTCGGGGTGTTCGTTTTGTTGGCTGGTGTGATGCACTTCGCCAACCCAGGTTTCTTCAACGACATCGTCCCGCCCTGGTTGCCGCCGAACGAGTCGTTTTGGACCTACGCGAGTGGTGTTGCCGAGATCATCATCGGGTTGATGATGTTGCGACAGTCGACCCGTCGTCGCGGGGCCATTGCCGCCATTTGCCTGTTCGTGTGTGTCTACCCGGCGAACCTGTACATGACGTGGGACTGGCGCGATCGTGCATCGACCGAGCAATTCATCAGTTGGGCACGCCTTCCTCTGCAGTTCGTTCTCATCTGGTGGGCTTGGCGAATTGCTGAGAAGAAGCGGGAGGAAACGCCGTGGCCTGGTTCAACCACTCCGCCAGTTCTTTGAAACCCGCTAGTGTCATCTGATGTCACGTCATTTTTCTTCGGTTGCTCTCATCAGTCTTGCTCTCGGCTCCGTGGCGGTGGTGCAGGCATCGTCGGCCAGTGCGGCCGCGCGGCCCAGTGGTGCCATCCCCGTCACTCCGACCGACGTGATCAAGTCCGGAGCGGCGACGTGCGCACCGACCAATGGCACATTCGTTGCCGGAACTCGCCTGAAGGGCAACTACTTCATTTCGCACTCCCAGCAAGCCGCGAACTTCAAGGCGGCTGCAGCAAAGGCGAAAGGCGCAGCAAAGACCAAAGCCACCGCAACCTCCAAGAGCTGGGCGAGCAAGGCCAAGGCTCAACAAAAACTCTGTGAGGCCTTGAACTCCGGCAAGAGCGCAGCCGGTGGTTCGAACGGCAACACGGGCGGTTCCAACGGCACTGCCAAAGGCAAGTTGAAGTTCAACATCAAGAACGCCGTGGGTATTGCACTGGTGAAAAAAGCGACGGTGAAAAAGAAGAGCAGCCCGCCCCCGACCGGTGCAGATCAAGTGGCCCCGGAGGACACCACGCTTGTCGCCGTCGACGAAACGGGCAAGACAACCGAGGCGATCTCCAGCGGTGAAGCCGTTGTGAAGAAGTTCTTGGTTGCACCGAACGACAAGCTCTACGTGTTGTTTGCAAGTCCGACGGTCGTTGGCGATGCGGCCAGCTGCCTTCTCGCCGAAGTCGACCCTGCGACAGGCAACCCACTGTGCATCGAGAACGAACTGTCGTCGGTCGCTTGGAACTCGGGTGAGGCGGGCTCGTTGAACCCATCGATTCAGTTCGATGCAGCGGGCGCGATCTACTACGTGGGCACCGCGCAATCAGGAAGGTACAACCTGCGAAAGTATGCAGCAGGTGTGACCACCTCCCTGATCAACGACAACATCCAGATCTACGACTTCCTTGTCCTGGCTGACGGCAACGTCTACTACACGGGAATGACACTGACCACGAAGCTCACGTTCACCCGCCGTATCGATCCTGCCGGTGGCCTGAGTGTCGTACAGGGTGAGCGTGCATATTTCCTCATGCGGTTTGCCGACAACAACGTGTACTACGGCGTCGCGTCAAAGGGTGTGCTCACGTGGCTGACGAAGCTGAACAAGAACGACGACTTCCCGTACATCGCCCCGTCGACTACGACACAGATCGCTCGCAACGACACCGGCAAGTTCTGTGTTGCCGGCGTTGGCGCGAACGATGGGTTCTGCGAGATCGTCACCGGTACGGTCACGACGCCCGGTGTGTACATCCGCCAGTCGTTCAACACGATGTCGGGCAAGACGTTCGTCAACGCAGGCAGCGCGCCGATGGGCACGCTGATGCAGTACTACCCGCAGGTCAAGCGCATCACGACAGCCATCGACAAGATGACGATCGGTCAGGTCATCGTCGACTACATCATCATGGCGGGCGTCAATACCAACGGACAAAACATCCTGACGATCCACGACACGAACGCAGGAACCGAGCGGAAGCTGATCGACGAAACGAAGGAAATTGAGATCTACCGTCTCAACTACGTGTCGTCGAACAAGATCATGTTCGATGGCTTGCGTTTCGCAGACAACAAGTACGTGATCGGTCAGGTCGACTTGTCGACAGGTGCCGTCGTGGCGTCACAGACAGGTAGCGACAAGCTCGTCGACTTCCAGACATTTGCCAACTGATCCGGGCGGTGACAGCGTGAACATGCTGTCGAATGGATCGACGCGCGTCGCTTTCGATGCATCGCGCGGTGGTCGTGTCGCACAGGTGTGGTTCGACGACGTGCCGTTGCTCGTCGGCGAGGGACCCGGAGTCGACGGTGTGCTGGGTTGGGGCTCGTATCCGATGGTGCCGTGGGCCGGTCGGCTTGCGGGTGGTCGATTCCAGTTCCGCCGCGACGTCGTGGCAATGCCCGCGAACGAGCGCACCCATGCGATGCACGGCGTGGGGTTCTTGCATGCGTGGGACATCGTGGGTTCGGGGACATCGTCACTCGTCGCGCGACTCGACCTCGATGCAGTGGGTTGGCCGTTCAAGTCGCGGTGCGAACAGCGGATCTCACTGGGCCCGGACTCTCTGCACATGGAAATGTCGATTCATGGCACCGACCGTGAGTTTCCGGCGCAGGTGGGTTGGCACCCGTGGTTCCTGCCACCGAGTGTTCTTGACGTTGCCTTCGACACGATGTTCATCCGGGATGTCGACGGCATCGCGACGACGGAGACGCGCGCACCGGTTGACCCGCCGTGGGACGACTGCTTCTCCGATGCGATACGAGAACCACGCCTGGTGGTCAACGGTGTCGAGGTGCGACTGTCGAGTACGTGTCGCTACTGGGTCGTGTACACGGCAAGCCCCAACGGTGTTTGTGTAGAACCACAGTCGGGGATTCCGAATGCGTTCAACTCCCGCCCCGAGTCGGACCTCGACATCGTCGGCACCGCACGGGTGCTGCAACACGCCTTCACGTGGCGATTTGCGCGCTGACCGGCCCGAGGTCGAGTCGGAAGATCGTGATCGGAGTGGTGCGGAATACTTTCGACTCCACCTCGATCCAGCCGAGCCGCCGGTACCAATCGGTTTGGTCGTGGGTCCAGAGGTACACCCGACCGAAATGGAGATCACGGCACCGGCCGAGTGCGGCGTTCAGCAGGGCGGTTCCCACGCCGGCACCGCGCCGAGCCGGGTCGACGATCATTGCTGCGATCCATGGCGTGTAGTCGTCAACGTCGTCGAGGTCGTCACGTTCGACCAGCGAGACCGTGCCGATGCAACGGCCGTTGTCGAAGGCACCGAGAACCACCGGCAGTGGGCCGTCCTGCCCGCGCATGTGTGGGCCATAGAAGTCGATCCAGTCGTCGTGATCGAACGATGGAAAGGCGTCGCGGTAATGGTCAACCTGCCACTCGATGATGCGCTCGACGAGCATGCGGTCAAGGGGCAGATAGCGCGCCTCGATCTCGCCCGTCGGGACTCCCATGCCAAAACATTAGGGTTTGACCTGAGGAGGAAAACGTGAAGGTTCCCTTGTCAGTCGTCGATTTCCTGCGGCGGGCCGAGCAGGTATACGGCGATCGCATCGCATTGGTCGACGAGCCCGATCAGCCCGCTGCGCCGTGGCCGACACTCACCTACCGCGAGGTTGCGCAACGCGCCCGCGCACAGGCCGCGGGTCTCGATGCCCTCGGTATCGCCAAGGGTGCGCGGGTCGCAATGGTCAGCCACAACGCGGCACGTCTCTACACCGCGTTCTTCGGGGTCAGTGGGTCGGGTCGCATTCTCGTGCCGGTCAACTTCCGGCTCGTCGCCGAAGAAGTGAAGTACATCATCGAGCACAGCGGTGCCGAGATGTTGCTCGTCGATCCCGAACTCGACGACGCATTGTCGGGAGTGTCGGCTCGTCATCGTTTCGTCATCGGCGCCGAATCCGACGAGGTGCTGTACAAGTTCGGCGTCGAACCACGACCGTGGGTCCCGGACGAAGACGCCTCGGCAACGATCAACTACACCAGCGGCACGACCGCTCGCCCGAAAGGCGTGCAGTTGACGCACCGCAATCTCTGGGTCAACGCAACGACCTTCGGATGGCAAATGGGTGTCAACGACCGCGACGTCTACCTGCACACTCTCCCCCAGTTCCACTGCAACGGATGGGGCATGGTGTACGCGGTCACCGGAATGGGTGGTGAGCACGTCATCCTGCGCAAGGTCGACGGTGCAGAGATCCTCCGTCGTATCGACCAACACGGGGTCACCATGTTGTGTGGTGCACCGGCAGTCGTGAACATGATCCTCGATGCAGCCGCCACGTGGAGCGGGCCGATACCCGGTCGCGATCGTGTGCGCATCGTCGTCGCAGGCGCGCCACCACCAACCCGCACGATCGAGCGCGTCGAAACCGAACTCGGTTGGGAATTCGCCCAGATTTACGGACTCACGGAGACCGCGCCGCTTCTCACGATGAATCGTCGGCGGGCCGAATACGACCGACTGTCCCCCGCCGACCGGGCGGCCCGATTGGGTGCCGCGGGTGCCCCCGCGATCGGCGTGGAGATCCGCGTCGATGCGGAGGGCGAGGTGCTCGCGCGCAGCAACGTGGTGATGGACGGCTACTGGAACCAACCGAAAGAAACCGCGAAGGCCATCGTCGACGGGTGGTTCCACACCGGTGACGGTGGTGGTATCGGTGACGACCACTACCTCACGATCTCCGACCGCAAGAAAGACGTCATCATCTCCGGCGGTGAAAACGTGAGTTCGATCGAGGTCGAAGACGCGATCTTCTCGCACAGTGATGTGGCCGAAGTTGCAGTCATCGGCGTGCCGGACGAGAAGTGGGGTGAACTCGTGCTTGCGCTCGTGGTGAAAACCCCGGGCTCTGCGCTCACCGCCGACGAATTGATCGCGTACACCAAGACGAAACTCGCGGGTTACAAGTGTCCGAAGCGCATCGAGTTCCGCGATGTGCTCGCGCGCACCGCAACCGGCAAGTTGCAAAAGTTCAAGTTGCGCGAAGAGTTCTGGGCCGGACGTGAAAGAAAGGTGAACTGACGATGGGAATCCGCGTCATCCAATGGGGAACGGGAAACGTGGGGCTTGCCTCCTTGAAGACCGTCATCGGCCATGCCGACTACGACCTCGTCGGTTGCTACGTCGCGACGCCATCGAAAGCTGGCCGTGATGCCGGTGACATCGCCGGGCTCGGCCCGTGCGGAGTAAAGGCGACGAACAGCATTGAAGAGATCGTGGCGCTCGAAGCTGATGTCGTACTGCACATGCCTCTGTCGGCCGCACAGGTGAACGAAGACCCCGACAAGGACACCAAGGACATCTGCACGCTTCTACGGAGTGGCAAGAACGTGATCACCACGGTGGGATACGTCTACCCGAAGGCATACGGTGCGGACGTCGTCGCGCGTCTCGAAGCGGCTTGCCGCGAGGGTGGTGTCTCCGTGCACGGCACGGGCATCAACCCGGGCTTTATGGCCGAACTCATCCCGCTGGTGTTTTCGTCGAACTGTTCACGCATCGACTCGGTCCTCGTGCGTGAGCACTCGGATTTCTCGTTCTATCCGTCACCGCAGATCATCTTCGACGTGATGGGCTTTTCGTTTGCACCCGACCGCTTCGACTCGCACACCGCGCGCTACCGCAAGTGGCTGAGTGGGCTCTTCGAAGAAAGCGTCTTGATGGTCGCCGACGGCCTCGGTCTCGAACTCGACGAGTTGACCGTGGAGTCGGAAGTGGAACTGGCGAGCGAAGACCTCACGATCGCCGCCGGACTCGTACCGCAGGGAACCGTCGCCGGCCAGCGCTGGGAATGGTGTGGCGTGGTCGGCGGTCGTGACGTCATACGCCTCGAGGCGATCTACAAGGCCCACAGGTCGGTTGCACCGCAATGGCAGAGCCCGGCGTGGGTGTGCACGATCGAAGGCGAGCCGCGTCTGCACTTCGAGGCGAACAAGTGGACGACGAACGGCTTGATCGGTACGGCGATGCGTGCAGTACATGCGATTCCCGCCGTGTGTGCAGCACCGGTTGGCATCCGCACGTTCCTCGACCTGCCACTCGTTGCGGGTCGCGGCATCGTGAAGGCGTGACGTGTCGTCGGGTCGTGGCCGGCCCGAGTGGCCGCCCTCGTTGTGGTCGGGCGCCCGACGCCCTGTCGACTTTCCGTCGGTCGACCTCTCGCGCCGCTTCGACGTGGCAATCATCGGCGCTGGCTGCACGGGGCTGTGGTCGGCGATCCATCTGGCCGAACTTCGGCCCGACCTCGACATCGTCATTCTCGATGCGGCCGAGCCGGGCTTCGGTGCCAGCGGACGCAACGGAGGATGGTGCAGCGGTCTTTTCCCCGTCGAACTCGATTCGCTGACCCAACTCCACGGCCACGACTCAGCGCTCGCGATGCAACACGCTGCAATTGCATCCGTCGATGACGTCGGCCATTGGATCACCCGACACGGCTTCGAATGCGACTGGGCGAAGTCCGGCACCCTGACCGTCGCCACCAACGCCGTCCAAGAGACACGTCTTCAAAGCGCGATCAAGGAACAGCACCGACACGGGTTGAGTGAGACCGACGTTCGGTGGCTCGGCCACGACGAACTGGCCGACCGAGTCACGGTGGCAGGCGCACGTGGCGCGTTGTACTCGCCCCACTGCGCTGCTCTCCACCCACTCAAGTTGGTGAACTGCCTGGTTGATCGCGCGCGCGAACTCGGAATCGGAGTTGTCACCGGGTTCACCGCCGATGCCATCGACGACGGAGGGGTTGTGGGCTCACTCGGTGGCCGACCATGCAACGTCGCTGCGGAGTGGGTCGTCCGGGCGACCGAGGGTTACACGCCGCGACTTGGTGGGATGGGTCGCGACGTCATCCCTCTTTATTCGTACATGGTCGCCACCGAACCCCTGTCCGATGATGCATGGGGCAGCATCGGGTGGACCGCACGCGAGACGCTCGCCGAGGGTCGACTGATGGTGACCTACGCGCAGCGAACCGCCGACGGTCGCATCGCTTTTGGCGGTCGAGGGGCCGGTTACAGATTTGCGAGTCGCATCTCCGGGCGGTTCGATGCCGATGACGGGGTGGCCCAGCGCATCGTCGCGACCCTGCACGAACTTTTCCCCGCCACACGCGATGCGAAGATCACCCATCACTGGGGTGGGCCCCTCGCCGTTCCGCGCGACTGGCATCCATCGGTCGTCGTCGACCGCGCTGCGCGGCGAGTCACCGCGGGTGGCTACGTCGGTGACGGTGTCGCGCTGTCGCATCTCGCCGGGCGCGCCGCGGCTGCGGCGATTGCGGGGGTGGACTCTCCGGACCTGCGGCTCCCCTTCGTCGATCACGTGGGGCGACGCTGGGAACCCGAGCCCCTGCGTTGGATCGGGGTGAACGCGGGGCTGCGCCTGCCTGTCGTGGCCGACGCCATCGAGTCACGCTCGGGTCGGCCCGCGAAACGGCTCGTGAAGGTGATCGACCGACTCCTCGGTTAGTTTTTCACCCATGCATGACATCGTGATCAGCGGGGCAACAATCGTCGACGGCACCGGCGCACCGGCCTTCATGGGCGACGTCGCGGTCACGGACGGCATCATCACACAGGTCGGTGGTCGCGCGGAGGGTACGGCCAAGCGACGTCTCGATGCCGAAGGCATGACGCTCACTCCCGGTTGGGTCGACGTGCACACGCATTACGACGGCCAGGTCACATGGGACGAAGACCTCGAACCCTCGGCGACGAACGGTGTCACCACACTGGTGATGGGAAATTGCGGCGTCGGGTTCGCGCCCGTGCGACCCGGTCAGGAAGCACCACTGATCGAATTGATGGAGGGCGTTGAAGACATTCCGGGCAGTGCGCTCACCGAGGGAATTCCGTGGGGTGCATGGGAGACGTTCCCGCAGTACCTCGATCACCTCGCCACGCGCCGCTACGCGATCGACATCGGAACGCAGGTTGCACACGGGGCGCTGCGCTTCTACGCAATGGGCCAGCGTGGTGTCGACAACCTCGACGCGTCACCCGACGAAATCGCAGCTATGGCGCGCATCGTCGGTGAGGCGATGGAAGCCGGCGCTCTCGGCTTCTCGACTTCACGCACGATCGGTCACCGCTCCCTGTCCGGTAGCCCAGTCCCCGGGACCTTCGCGGCCGACGGTGAATTGATGGCGATCGCATCGGCAATGGGTCGCGGTGTCTTCGAGGCTATTCCTGCCGGCACTGTCGGTGCCCTCGAGGCACTCGGTGGCGAACGCGCCAAGCCGGTCGAAGAAGTGATGATGCTCGCCGAGGTGTCGCGGATGAGCGGCCGACCCATCACGTTCACCACGATTCAAATTGCCGAGGATGTCGACCACTGGCGCGAGGTACTCGACACCGTTTCGTACGAGAATGCAAACGGCGCGAAATTGAGGCCCCAGATCGCACCACGCGCGGTCACCGTGATGACGAGTCTTGGCACGTACCACATGTTCATGCGCAAGGCCACGTACCTGCGCGAGCTCGCTCATCTGTCGCTCGCCGACCGTGTCCGCGAGATGCGCAAACCGGAGATGAAGGCCGCCGTCCTTGCCGATCGCAGCGTCCCCTCGGAGAACGCCGGGTCGATGCAGGCGGTCGTCGGTCTGTATGCCCGCGCGCTCAACGCCACTTTCCCACTCACCTTCCCCATTGACTACGAACCGACGCGTGAGGAATCGGTGGTCGGTCGTGCCCGCGCACTGGGAGTGAGCGCGGAATCACTCATGTACGACCTTCTCCTCGAAGACGAAGGGCGCACGTTCTACGCGATTTTTGGATCGAACTTCGCCCAGGCGAATCTCGACGCCAGTCGCGAGATGCTCCTCCATCCCGACACGGTCACCGGACTGTCCGATGCCGGTGCACACGTCAACTTCATCTGCGACTGCACGATGCCGACGTTCCACCTCACGCACTGGGTCCGTGACCGCTCGCGGGGTCCGCGACTCGGACTCGAGTTCGCCGTCAACAAACTGTCGAAGACGAACGCCGATCTGTACGGACTGACCGACCGCGGGACGATCGAAGTTGGCAAGCGTGCCGACCTGAACGTCATCGACTTCGACAACCTGACGATTCAGGCACCCTTCGTACGCCACGACCTGCCCGCCGGTGGGTCGCGCGTCCTGCAGCCATCGACGGGTTACAAGGCGACGATGGTCAACGGAGTCATCACGCGCTTCGACGACACCGACACAGGTGAACGGCCCGGTCGTCTCGTTCGCAGTCACTGACCGCGACCCTGCGATCACACCTACTGAACGAGCGTCAGGCCACCGTCGACGACGAAAATCTGTCCCGTCGCATACCGGCTGCGCAGAAGACCGAATGTCGCCTCCGCGCAGTCCTCGGGAGTGCCCGAACGCTTGAGTGGGGCGATGGCCTTGATGGCTTCGTGCTGCGGACCCCAGTCAGCGGTCCACGGTGTCGCAATGAGACCCGGAGCAACGGCATTGACGCGCACCGGCCAGCAACTCTTTGCCATCAGTTTCGTCATCTGGTTGAGGGCCGCCTTCGTCATCGAGTAGGCCATCGAACTACCCATCTGCCGAACTCCGGCAACCGACGTGATATTCACGATGTTGCCGTCTTCTGACTTCTTCAGGTGCGGGACGGCGAGCTTGCTCAACCACCACGTGCCGTAGACATTGACCTCGAAGGTCTTCATGAAGATTTCATCCGTGAGAGCGTCGAGGTCGTGATGCGGGATCGGGGTGGTCCACCCGGCATTGTTCACCAGAATGTCAAGACGACCGAACTTCGCCACCGTCTCATTGATCAGTCGCTCGCAGTCGTCCTTCTTTGAAATGTCGCCCTTCATGTACACCGCGCCGTTGCCGATGGACTTTGCAACCGCGGTGCCCGCTTCGACAGACGAAGCGGAGTTGACGACAACCGTCGCGCCCGCTTCACCGAGCCGGCGCGCAATCGCCTCGCCGATGCCACTGGACGAGCCGGTGACGATTGCTACTTTTCCCGTGAATTCAGCCATGCCGAGACGTTACTGTTCCCGTAATGGCCGTCGGACACGTCAATCTTGCACTGCGTGACGAATCACGCGAGGGCCGCATCCTCACAACCGAGGTGTGGTATCCGACGAACGACACCACCGGTGTGACAACACGGTACGAACTGCTTCCCGGCGTGGGGTTCGACTCACCGTGTGCGATCGAGTCCGCAGCACCGGCGTCCGGTTCCCACCCGGTGGTCGTGTGGTCGCACGGCAGAACCGGCCTGCGCCACATCTACACAAAACTGTGCGAAGGTCTCGCAACAAATGGCTACGTCGTGGTGTCGGCCGACCATACGGGTGACACCCTCTTCGACTGGCTCGCCGGC
>SXZT01000068.1 GCA_005787785.1 Actinomycetota bacterium | reverse complement strand
GTTCACCGGTGTGTCCGGTGAGTACGTGCCGGTCGCCGAGACGGTCGAGAGCTTCGAGGCCCTGATCAATGGTGAACTCGACGAAGTTCCCGAGCAGGCGTTCTTGAACGTCGGTGGCGTCGAGCAGGTGCTCGCCAAGGCGAAGGCCCTGCAGGAGACCGCCTGATGTCGTCCGAGGCCGCCGGCTTCCGAGTGGAAGTGGTCTCGCCCGAACGCGTTCTGTACGCGGGCGATGCGAGCCAGATCATCACGCGCACCATGGGTGGGGGAGAAATTGCCTTCCTTCCCGGTCACGTGGCGTTCCTCGGTGCCCTCGTCGAGAACCATACGCGCGTTTACCAGACCGACGGCAAGGTCGTCGACGTTGCGGTGCACGGAGGGTTCGTCGAAGTGTCGAACAACACCGTCACCATCCTCTCTGACGGTGCGGAACTCGCAGGCGAGATCGATGTCGATCGCGCTCGTCGCGCCAAGGATCGCGCTGAAGAGCATCTTCGCGGTGACCACGACGCCGAAACCGAAGGCGCCCTGCGTCGCGCACATGCGCGGCTTTCTGCGGCCGGCGGTCTGACCGGTGCAAACGTCGGCCACTAGGCCGATGGCCACGTTTCCCTTCCGTCGGGCGCTCGTCACGGGAGCCTCGGCAGGCATCGGTGAACGTTTCGCGCACATCCTCGGTGGCGCGGGTGTGCCGTGCGTCGTCGTTGCGCGCAGAGGAGACCGACTGCGCGATCTTGCCGACCGCTATGCGGGTTTCGAGGTCCTCGAAGCCGACCTACAGGACGATGAGGGTGTTGGTGCGGTCGCTGCGCGCATCGCGTCGACTACTGATCCGGTCGATCTTCTCGTCAACAACGCCGGTTTTGGCAGCAGCGGTCTTTTCCATGAGGTCGAAGTCGAACGGGCGACCGGTCAGGTGGACCTGAACGTGAAGGCCCTCGTCGCCCTCACCCATAGTGCTGTGAATGCCTTCCGCGCGCGCGGTGGCGGCCACGTTCTCAATGTCTCGAGCGTGGCAAGTTTCCAGGCCAGCCCGAACATGGCCGTTTACGCCGCGACGAAAAGCTTCGTCACCAGCTTCACCGAAGCAGTACACGAAGAGAATCGCGCCCACGGCGTGAAGGTGAGCGCGCTCTGTCCCGGGTTCGTTGCAACCGAGTTCCAGGCGGTGTCCGGTGGCGCCGATCGTTTCACGCGCACTCCACGAATCCTGTGGCTGAACGCCGACAAGGTGGCACTCGCCGGTCTCAACGGAGTTGCAAAGAATCGGGCCATCGTGGTGCCCGGGTGGCAGTACGCATCGCTGCCAATCCTCGCGAAGTTGACACCGCGCCTCGTGCTGCGTCGCATCGCCGGCAAGATCGTTTGAGTACGCCTCGAAAGAAACAAAGCCTCACTTCGCGTGATGGACAAGTGCACAAATCAGGTACAAATGATTTTCGGTAAACGAGAGATGGCGTGTCAGCATCTCCACGACGCTGGGTGCTCCGGTTCATTGAGTGAGAGGGCTGTGTCTTGGGATTTCGATCGATCCTCATTTTCGGTGAAGTGACGACGCGGCTCACGGTTGCCTACGTCGCCGCGGACAAGGTGCCTGGAACGGTGCGACTCATCGCCCGCTTTTCCGGTGAATCCCGTCCCGTTCCGGCGACAGAGCCCATTGACGTCTTGATCGTGGGACGGGAATTCATCGAGGACGTGCCGAGTCTTCTCGCCAATTCGGTGCTGTGTTCGATGACGGTGCCGCTCACGTGATTCGTTCCATCGGTGAGGCTTTCGAGACAGTTGTCGAGCCCCTTGCCCGAGACAGAGACAGCGTTCAGATGGTGGCAGACAAGATTTGGATTTCGGACAAAATCGACCGTGGAATCGTGCAGATGATCGCCGCTGGTTACTCGGATCGGGGGATCGCGGAATTCATCTGTTTGAACCACCAAACGGTGAGGAACCACGTGAGCAGGATCCTCGGCGAGACGGGGGCCCGCAATCGAACACACCTTGCAGCGATCTGCCTCGCGGCGATCCATGCCGGGACGTCGCCGCTCGATCATGAATTACAACCGGCTCAGTCACGAGAGAACTTGCGCAGACACCGTAGGGAGGTGTGAGTGCAGTGAACTACTAGCCGTAGTTCACTGCGCCTATTACGTGGACTACTAGCCGTAGTTCACTGATGCATACGTGCCGAGTTTGTCGAGGCGGTGGTGTGCGTCGATGAGACGCACGGTGCCCGACAGCGACCGCATGACGAGGCTCTGCGTGTGGGCGCCGCGCGAGTCGAAGCGGACACCGCGCAGCAATTCACCGTCGGTGACGCCGGTCGCGGCGAAAAAGCAGTTGTCGCCGCGCACGAGATCATCGGTGGTGAGCACCTTGGACAGGTCGTAGCCAGCGGCAACCGCGGAATTGCGCTCTGCTTCACTGCGCGGCCACAGGCGTCCCTGAATTTCGCCGCCCATGCACTTGAGCGCTGCTGCCGAGACGACGCCTTCGGGGGTGCCGCCGATGCCGAACAGCACGTCGACGCCTGCCTCGTGCCAGGCGGTGGCGATGGCTCCGAAGATGTCGCCATCCTTGATGAGCTTGATGCGGGCGCCCGTACTGCGCACCTCTTCGATCAGGTCCTTGTGGCGGTCGCGGTCGAGGATCATGACCGTGAGGTCACGAACCGACTCGTTCTTCGCACGTGCGATCCAGCGAAGGTTCTGCGTGGGGCTGGCGGTGATGTCGATCGAACCAGCGGCGTCGGGGCCGACGGCGATCTTCTCCATGTACATGCAGGGACCCGGATCGAACATCGTGTTGCGCTCCGACACTGCGATGACCGAAATCGCGTTGCCGAGACCCAGCGAGGTGAGCGTGGTGCCATCGATCGGGTCAACTGCAACGTCCGTCTTCGTGCTGCTGCCGTCGCCGACCGCTTCGCTGTTGAAGAGCATCGGCGCGTCGTCTTTTTCGCCTTCGCCGATGACAACGAGCCCATCCATCGGCACGGTCGCGAGCACCGTGCGCATCGCTTCGACTGCGGCACCGTCGGCACCGTTCTTGTCGCCGCGGCCGACCCAGCGTGACGCGGCGAGTGCGGCGGACTCGGTGACGCGCACCAGTTCGAGGGCAAGGTTGCGGTCGGGTTTCTGGACTTGGCTGTCGGGCATGGACCCACGGTAGTTCCGCCATTGGTCGCGACCGATACCCTCGGCTCGTGGTCGGACCGAGTGTTGCGCGATGCCTCGCACAGCGTGATCTGACCGAGCCACGCCTTGACCCGACGGGGACGCGGGTCGCGTTCGGGGCGGCCCACGACGGGGTCGGGACGCTGCGATTGATCGAACTCGCCGACGGGTCGGAGCGCGAGTGGCCGCTGTCAGCCACGCCGGCGCTCGCGCGCGGCATGGGAGGCGGGTGCTTTCGATGGCTTCCGGACGGGTCGGGCATCGTCTATGCGGCAAAGGACGGTGGTGTGTGGGAGGCGACGCTTCCCGTTGCCGGCGAGGCCGTGGAGCCGTGTCGTGTCGACACTCACCACGAGGGATCCCTCACCGCATTGCACGGCGTCGCACTGTCCGACGACGCGCGTTTCGTTGCAGCAATCGATTCATTGACCTCCGTGGTGATTGTCGAGCGGGCGAGTGGTGTGACACGCAAGGTCGTGCACCAGCATTCGTTTTCCCTCGACCCCGTGTGGCACGGCGACACGGTGTACTGGCAATCGTGGTCGCAGCCGCACATGCCCTGGGACGAGGCAGAGATCTGGTGTGCGACGGCGCCCGACTTTCGTGCCCGGCGGGTGGTGAGGCTGCGCGACGTGTCGTTGCAACAATGCGCAGTGTCGCCGTCGGGTGAGCTAGGTGTGATGAGTGACGTCACGGGATGGGTGCGGCCGGGGGTGGTCGATGGTGGTGTCGTCGAGCCGTTGCCGATCAGCGGTGAGCCATGCGAATGCGCGGGCCCGCAATGGGGCGGAGGCCTTCGTTCCTGGTGTTGGTCGCCCGACGGTTCGCGTTGGCTCGTCGCCCGCAACCTGTCGGGTTTCGGCGATCTTGCAACCGTCGATCGCGCGACGGGGGAAGTGACGACCTTCGCGCGCGCGGTGCACGGGGCAGTGTCGTGGTCGGCCCACGGAATCACGGCCCTGCGGTCGGGGGCAATCACGCCAACTCAAGTCGTGTACTTCGCCCCCGACACATTCGAGCGTCGCATGCTCGCGACGTCTGAACTGCCCTGCGACGACGGACCGTGGTCGTCGTTCGATCTGGTCGAACCGACGATCGGGGTCGTCGATGGGATCCCGTACCGACTGTTCGCTCCAGATGAAGCATCGGAAACCTCTCCGTTGTTGGTGTGGGTGCACGGAGGACCAACAGATCAGTGGCAGGTCACATTCATGCCGCGCATTGCACATTGGGTGGGCCGCGGTTGTCGAGTGTTGGTGGTCGACCACCGAGGCACGACGGGTCATGGGCGCGAGTTCCAGCAGGCGTTGAACGGCCACTGGGGCGAATGTGATACCGCCGATGTCGTCGCCGTCACGCGTCACGCGCACGCAGCCGGTTGGGGGACGCCCCGTCGAACGGTGGTTCTGGGTGGTTCGGCGGGAGGTTTTGCCGCGTTGAACGCTGCAGGCACCGATCCGGGTCTCTTCGCCGGCGTGGTGGCTTTGTACCCCGTGGTCGACCTCGCGAATGCCGCCGAGCGTTCATGGCACTTCGAGCAGCATTCGATCGCGGTGCTCGTGGGGGATTCGCCCGACAACGTCGATCTTTACCTGGCTCGTTCACCTTTGTCGAAGATCGACGCGCTGTCGCGGGTGAGGGTGCTGCTGATGCACGGTGATCTCGACGAAGCTGTCCCTTTCGACCACAGCGTGCTCATAGCGGATCAACTGCGACGTCGCGGCGGCGATGTCTCCTTGCACGTCTTTGAAGGTGAAGGTCACGGCTTTCGCAAGCACGCCAACCAGGAACGCGAATACGCGTTGATTGGTGACTTCCTGCGGACGTTGTAGCGTTCCCGTTCATGTCCGACTGGAACCCTCTCGACCCCGACGCGGAGAGCGTTCACTACGACCTTTCCGATTGGTCACTCGACCAGCGCGCCGCCGTTGCGGAAGTTTTTGCCGAGGCCGAGGTTCCGCATGCCTGGGTGGGCGACGAAGTGGTCGTTCCTGCCGAGTTGGAAGAGGCCGCCGACACGCTGCTTGACCGCCTCGAGCAGGAATTCGCGGTCGACGGCGGGGCCTTCGTGCGACGCGGTTCTGCAGCTGCGATCGATGAGGCCAGCGACGACGAAATCACCGAATACGAACTCGACGAGTGGGCCGACAACGAGCGCTCGCGTCTCAGTGAGTTGTTGGTTGCCTCGGGCATCCCGTTCAAGTGGGAGGGTGCGCTTCTCGTCACGCTCACCGACTTCGAGGACACGGTCGACGAACTTCTCGACGCAGTCGAAGCGGGTGACGTCACGATCGTCGACTCCATCGGTCCGCGCGGTGCCACGGTGTCGGCTGGTGGGTCGGAGTTGTCGGGCGAAACGCTGACACGGATGTTCCTCGCCGCCGAACGCCTGCAGCGCGACCCGCTCGACGCGAACGGTCTCGCGTCGTTGGTTCAGGTGCTCGAAGACGTCGAGGATGGCGGTGTTCCATTCGGGGTTCCCGTACCCGCGTGGCGTCAGGCGGTTGAACTGGCCGATCAACTGGCCGAGGCACTTGCGGGCAGTGAAATTCCCGATGAAATCGGTGCGATGGAAGTCGCACAGCGATTGTTCGTCACGCTGAGGCCCCACGTCTGATCCGCCACTAGCGTCGCGCGCGATGCTGCTGGCTGAACTCGAGATCTGGCATTCCCGTCCCATCACGCCGACACGGCGTGTGGCGCTCGGCCATCTCGTGTTGCCGGCGGACCCGACACCGGGCTTCGGTGGGGTCCTGCTGGGTGCGGTGATCGCGCGACACCTCTTCGAGGTCGACGACGATCTGCACCCCGACATCCAACGCCTCATTCTCGAGGTGCAGCGCGGTGACCGTGTCGTGCAGCCGCGCCTGCGACACCGTTTCCAGGTCGATCGTCACGGATTATCGCGCAGCGTGCACCGGTTGATGGGCGAGGACGACGCTGCCGAGTTCGTGTTCGGCACGAACGGCAACCCGCTGCAGCAGGTGCTCGGCGCCATCTACGCCCTCGAACGCCTCGAACCGGCGACTCGCCGAGCGCTCGGCCCGGTGTTGGTGCGTTCGATGTCGTGGCGTGGGCCGATCGGGGCATCGTTCATTTCCTACCTCGTTGGCAACGCGACGAATTCGGTGTCCGCTCTCGCCGACCCGCGCGCGTGGGCACTCGAGGTGCTGGGTTTCCCGGCCGGCACGATCAAGCCCTCGAAGCGCGAGATCACCCAGCGCTTCCGTGACAAGTTGCGTCTGGTGCATCCCGACCACGGTGGTGCACAAGACCGCGCGAGCAGGGAGATTGCCGACCTCGCCGAGGCGCGCCGCGTGCTGACGAAACTCTGAGGCGCGCGTGAAGGCGAAAGGACTCGTGTTGTTTCCCGGTGCGGGCAGCGATCGGGAGCATCCGTCATTGCGTGTGATCGAGTCACGTCTCGCACCGCGACCCGTTGCGCGCATCGATTTTCCCTACCGCCGCGCGGGGCGCCGCGCACCCGACCGCGCACTCGTGTTGGTCGATTGCGTGGTCGACGAGGTGAAGACATTTGCCAGCGATATCGGCTGTCGCACGTCATCGCTCGTCATCGGTGGCAGGTCGATGGGTGGACGCATGTGTTCGATGGCGGTGGCCGATGGTTTGTCGGTGAAGGGTCTGGTTCTCGTCTCGTACCCGTTGCATCCACCCGTCAAGGCCGAAAAACTGCGCATTGAACACCTTCCGCGCATCACTGTGCCGACGCTCTTCGTTCACGGCACTAACGACCCCTTTGGCTCACCCGCCGAAATGCGCCGACACGTCCGCAAGGTGAAGGGTGATGTGACGCTTCGGTTCATCGAACGTGGTCGACACGATCTGAAAGGAAGCGATTCGTTGATCGCCGACATCGTCGCCGACTGGATGGCAAGTCTCTAGACCGCGTCCTCTGGGTTGAGTTCCTCGAGTTCGCGGTGTGCGGTTTCGGGGTAGAAGACCCACACCATCACCGCGATCACGACCGACACCGATGAGAACATCAACATCACCGTTCCGTACGACCAGTGGTGGTCGATCAGCGTGCCTCCGACGATCAGGCCGACGCTGCCACCCAGTAGCGCCGACACGGTGACGAGGAACGACGACGTTTGACGTTTCGCGGTGGGAGAAAGCTCGCCGCGGTACACGGCCATCGCGGGGTAGGCGGTTGCGGCGAACACGCCACCGACGACCGCGCACAGCCACATCAGCGGACCTCCCACGACACAGGAGAGCGCGATCATCAGTGCACCGACGGGGATGCACGTCGCGGCGATGAGGCGCCGGCCGTAGTCGTCGGCCAGTCGCCCGCCGAACACGAGACCGAGTGCCGAGGGGATCGTGGTCACGAGCGTGAAGGCCGCGACGAGGGCTGCCGAATAACCGCGGACATCTTTCAGGTAGCGGTTCTGGAAGATCGACGCGGTGGCGAGAAAGACGTTGCCGAGGAACGCCACCACGAGGATGACTCCCTGTGTCCTGAAACGCCCCCTATCCCACACCCCCCTCGCCTTCAGGGTTCTCGGTGCGTGGCTACCCGTTTTTCGAGTCTTTTCACACCGAGAACCCTTGTGCGCGGTGAAGCGGGTGGTCTCGGACAGCCGGCGTGTCAGGCGCGCGGCGACGACCAGCCACACGAGCGAAACCACATAGACGATGCGCCAGCCATCCTCGCCGGCATCGGCGAGGGGAAGCGCGAGGACGGCGAGGCCTGCACCGAGACCACTGGCAAGAGCGAGGATGCTCAAGCCGTACGCGCGGGCATTCTTCGGCATCTCTTCGACTGCGACGACGAGAAGCGCGACATCGAGCGCAAGACCGAGTGGTCGTGCAATCGTTTGGTTCGCGGTGAGCAACCAGAAGTTCGGCGCAAGGGCACCGAGCGCAGCCACCAATGGGGCGACCCAGGCGAGTCCGACGATGATCCGCCGGCGTCCGATGCGATCGCCCAAGACTGCGAGAGGAATGGCAATGATGATGCCGAACCGCACGATTGCGCCGGCAATGCCCTGGCCCTGTTCGCCGACGTCGAACGCCTCTGCCGCGTAGGTGACCGTCTGGGTGAAGAGCGTGTTGATAAAAGCGCTCGCCATCGACGCTGCAGCCAACAACGCGAGCACGAGAACCTCGCGCTCGTTCAACTCTTGGGGTGGCGCCCACCACGGGCGTTTGTCGCGGTGTGTGCGGCGTGCGAAGTGTCGACCGATCAGCGGTGTGAACATCCACCAGAACCACGGGATGTCGACAGACCACGTGGTGGTCTCGGTCGCGCCACCGTCGGCGCGGCGCGCCACGCGGCGTTCGTAGCGAGTGAAAGGTCCGTTGTGCTGTGCAAACGTGGACGAGTCGGAAGAACTTTCTTCGGGCGCCTCGACCACGACGTCGGCATAGGGCGTGAAAATGAGGCCAAATTCCGCGTGGTTCGGCCCGATTTCGCGCTGGGTGACATGTGTTCTGCAACCCACACCCGTGCGAATGATCGGGTCGCCCATACCGGCGGGAGCATACTGACACGGTGACTGCGTCGCGTATCCGGGTTCGCCCGGGGAACAAACTGACCGGAGCCGTCGACGTGCCCGGTGCGAAGAACTCGGTCCTCAAGTTGATGGCCGCGTGTCTGATGGCCGACGGCGACTTCACGTTGACGAACGTCCCCGACATCGCCGACGTCGTCACCATGTCCGATCTTCTCTCGGCCATCGGTCTGCGCATCGACCATGACACGGCGCATGGAAAGCTGACGATCACCAATCCGGGTGGCCTCAGCCTGGTGGCGCCGTACGAACTGGTCGAGCGCATCCGTGCCAGCATCAACGTGCTGGGTCCGTTGCTCGGTCGCTTCGGTGAGGTGCGCATCGCCCTGCCGGGTGGCGACGACTTCGGGTCGCGACCCATCGACATGCATCTGAACGGCCTCATGCAAATGGGGGCCGAGTTCACGATCCGCCACGGCGACGTCCATGCCTTTGCCGAACAACTTCACGGTGCCGACATCACACTCGACTTCCCGAGTGTCGGCGCAACCGAGAACCTCATCACCGCGGCCGTGTTCGCAAAGGGCGCCACGACGATCGACAACGCGGCGCGCGAGCCCGAGATCGTCGACCTGTGCAACATGCTCGTCGCGATGGGAGCGTCGATCGAGGGCATCGGGTCGACGACCATCAGCATCCACGGCGTCGAACGAAATGCGCTGCGACCCACCACTCACGCGGTCATCCCAGACCGGGTGCAGGCGGCCACGTACATCGCCGCCGCGGCGATCACCGGTAGTGAAGTGCTCGTTCGCGGAGCGCTTCCCGAACACATGGAGATGCTGCTGCGTCGATTCGACGACATGGGCATCACTGTCGAACCGCAGCACAACGGCGTGCTCGTCGTCGGGCCCGAAAAGCTGAAATCGATCGACGTCGTCACCTTGCCGTTTCCGGGCGTGGCAACCGACTACAAGCCGCTCGTCGTCACTTTGCTGGCGGTCGGCGACGGGGTCGGCATCGTCACCGAGAACCTCTATCCGGGTCGCTTCCGCTACGTCGACGAATTGGGCCGTCTCGGGGCCAATATTCGCACCGATGGCCACCACGCCGTCGTCCGTGGCGTACCGAGGCTGTCGGGTGCCCCGGTGCGTGCGCCCGACATTCGCGCGGGTGCGGCCCTCGTCGTCGCGGGTTTGGTCGCAGAGGGAGAAACGGTGGTCAGCGACGTCCACCACATCGACCGCGGTTACGACGACCTGGTCGGTCGCCTTGCCTCACTCGGCGCCGACATCACCCGCGTCTGACGATTTCGTCCGCGAGTTCTTGCGCACGCGCACCGTCGCGACCCTCAGCAAGCCGACCATCACGACAATGGGCACCATGACCCAGAGGATCTCGTCCCAGCCACCCTGGTGGGCCAGCAGGCCGACACCGAAGTGCGCAGACAGACGCTCGACCGCCGTAACCGTGAAGATGCCAGGAACCATGGTAGGAAACACTGTGTCACCGTTCCGTTCAAGGCAACAATTCAGCCGTTCATCTGGTTGAATTTCACCCGTGTCGGACACCGTGAGCGCCCCCCAAACCGGACGTATGCGTCAGCAGGTGGAAGAGACCATCGAGGTCATCCGCCCCGCCTTGCATGCCGATGGTGGCGACATCGTCCTTCGTGATGTGAACGAAGAAACCGGCATCGTGTCGGTCACGTTGATCGGCGCATGCGGAACCTGTCCTGCATCGACGCAGACATTGAAGGCCGGCATCGAGCGCATCATGCGCGACCGGGTCGACGGCGTCACCGAAGTGGTGGCGGTCGACTGATGGCGGCACGCAGCAGGGACCCGAAAGAACTCTTCGACGCAGCCACCGCCGGAGATCGTGCCTCGCTCGCGCGTCTTTTGTCGTTGATCGAACGCGGTGGCGAGGATGCACGCACCGTCGGCCGCCTCAGCTATCCGAAATCGGGCAGCGCCTACACCGTCGGTCTCACCGGCGCACCGGGTGCGGGCAAGAGCACGCTGACGAGCGCAGTCATTGGTCATCTGCGCTCGCTCGAAATCGAGGTTGCCGTGGTGGCCATCGACCCGTCGTCGCCGTTCACGGGCGGGGCGATTCTCGGTGACCGCGTGCGCATGCAAGACCACGCCACCGACCCCGGAGTCTTCATCCGCTCGATGGCGACGCGTGGTCACCTCGGTGGTCTGTCGCTCGCCACGCCCGAGGCGATTCGGATGCTCGATGCCGTCGGTCGGCGCTGGGTCCTGGTTGAAACCGTCGGCGTCGGTCAGGTTGAAGTCGAAATCGCGGGCAAGGCCGACACGACCGTTGTCGTGCTGAACCCCGGCTGGGGTGACTCCGTCCAGGCCAACAAGGCCGGCCTCATGGAAATCGCCGACGTCTTCGTCATCAACAAGGCCGACCGCAAGGGCGTCGAGGAAACTCGACGCGACATCGAACAGATGCTCGACCTCTCCGACCTGTCGCACGATGCGTGGCGTCCGCCCATCGTGACCACGGTCGGCTCGACGGGCCAGGGTGTGTCCGACCTGTGGGACGCCGTGCTCGCACACCGCGCCAATGCCGAGACGTCCGGGCAGCTGGCCGAACGTCGCGCCTTTCGCATGCGCGAGGAACTGCGCGAGATCGTCGCCCGTCGCCTCGAGGCAAAGGCTCGTGAGATCTGTACGGGTGATCGTTGGGACAAACTTCAGGACGAGGTTCTCAGTCACACCATCGACCCGTGGAGCGCCGCCGACGAAATGCTGCGCCCCGTCGGCGCCTGACTCCGACGGCTAACGTCGCCGACATGAGCAACGGACTCGTCGACCTCGAGATGCGTGACGATCGCGTCGCGGTCATCACACTGAACAATCCCAAGGTGAACGCGCTGGCAAAAGGCGTGCTCGACGACCTGCAGGAGATCGCGCACGAACTGCATGCAACGAGACCGGGAGCCGTCGTCATCACCGGAGGAGAGCGGATCTTCGCCGCGGGCGCCGACATCTCCGAGTTCGGTGGCCCCGTCGAGGCGAAGCGTGTCGCCGACACCATTCATCGTGCTTTCGACAAGGTTGCGGCAATCCCCGCATTCGTGATTGCTGCGATCAGCGGCTACGCCCTCGGTGGTGGATGCGAGCTCGCACTCGCGTGCGACTACCGCATCGGCAGTACCAAGGCGGTGCTCGGCCAACCAGAGATTCTCCTCGGCATCATCCCCGGCGGAGGAGGCACCCAGCGTCTGCCGCGGCTCGTCGGCGCGAGCCGCGCGAAGGAACTGATGGTCACGGGTCGACAAGTGAAAGCCGACGAAGCACTGCGCATCGGCCTGCTCGACGAAGTCGTGGAACCCGAGGCACTCCACGAGCGCGCCTTCGCGCTCGCCGTCGAAATCGCGGCAGGTGCAACGGTCGCCTCTGCACTTGTCAAGCAGGCGGTCGACACCGGATTGAACATGCCGCTCGCGGGTGGTCTTGCGGGGGAGAAGGACCTCTTCGTCGAGGTGTTCAAAACCAACGACAGCCAACGCGGCGTGAAGAGCTTCCTCGAAAATGGGCCGGGCAAAGCCGTCTTCGAAGGCAACTGACGACTGGTCGGGAATCATCGGGCCGGCACTCGGCCTGGGATTCGCCGTCTTCGCGTTCGGTTTGTCGTTCGGTGTCATGTGTATCGACGCCGGCGGCAGCGTTCCGAAGGCGATGGCGATGTCGCTGTTCGTCTTCACCGGCGCATCACAGTTTTCGGCCGTCAGTGTGGTTGCGGCGGGGGGCAGTGCAATCAGTGCAGTGGCCGGGGCGCTCATCCTGGCCTCGCGCAATGCGGTGTACGGCGTCGCCGTCGCACCGTCGTTAGCTGGGTCTTTGCCCTACCGTCTCTTTGCCTCGCAATTCACCATTGACGAGACCACGGGCATGACGCTGGCTCAGGACACACCCACGCGCAGCCGCCGGGCGTACTGGGTCACCGCGGCGAGCATCTATCTGTTCTGGAACCTCGCGACCTTCATAGGGGCCGTTGCGGGTAGCAACATCGACACCGAAAAGTACGGCCTCGATGTCGCCTTTGCCGCGGCATTCGTCGGCATGCTCGCACCGCTCGTGCGTTCACGGCGTGCGCGTCGCGTCGCCGCTGCCGGAGCCGTGGTGTGCATTGCCGCAACACCATTCGTGCCCATCGGTGCGGGCATCATCGGTGCCGCACTCGTCGCCCTCGTCGGGCTGAGACCCGGCACAGAGCGCGCGGCGCCGGTGTCGAAGGGTGGGCCCGCATGACCTGGACGTTGATCATCGTCCTGTCGCTCGGCGCGTATGCGCTGAAGGCCGCCGGTCTGGTGGGCGTTGGAGTGCGCGACTTTCCGGCACCCGTGCGCAACGTCATCGCCCTCGTACCGGCGGCCGTGTTGTCGGCGCTCATCGTGAAGGACACGTTCACGAACGGCCACGATCTCCAGATCGACGCTCGCGCGGTGGGTGTCGCGGTCGCATGTCTGGCCGTGTGGCGGAAGGTGCCGTTGTGGCTGGTGATCGTGCTGTCGTGTGCAGTTACTGGAACAGTGCGCGCAATTTCTTGAGGTTGCGACGCCAGATCGCCTTCATCACGATGTTGCCGCCGATGACCTCGCCGAGGCGCCCACCGAGCCACCACGGGAAACGCAGTTCCTCGCTCCACGTGAACCGACTTGTCGAACCATCGCCGACGGACTCGATCGTGAAGCGCCCGGTGCCGGTGACGAGACCCGTGTGGCGGACACCCATGACCGCTCCGGGTTCCCACTCGGTGATCTCCATGTGATCGACCAACTTGATAGGCCCCACCTTGGTGTCGCACAGGAACTTGGTTCCCACGCCGCGGGTTTGTTCGGTTTCGAAGCGAATCGCCACCGCGTCGGCCATCCAGTCGACGTGACGTTCCACGGGTTCGACGACCTCCCATACGCGCGCCGGCGTGGCAGGCAGTTCGATCGAAACGGTGATGCGCGACATCAGCGATTGTTCGCGCTGAGAAGTTCGAAGGCGGCGTCTTCGGGCGGCACGATGTTGATGAGAACTCCGGTGCCCTTTTCGAAGCCCGCCGTGGTGGTGAGCTTGGGCCACAGGTGCACGTGCCAGTGGAAGTTGCCCGCGTGGTGCGACGGTGCCGTGTGGAAGACCAGGTTGTAGGCGACGTCTCCGAGGGTGTTGTTCAGCATGCGGATGGCGTCGCGGATTGCGATGCCGATCGCGGTCAACACGTCATCGGACGAATCGGTGAGGTGGGCGTCGTGCGACTCGGGGATGATCAGCAGTTCATAGGGGCTGCCGCTCCAGTAAGGCGCCACGACGACTGCATGTTCGGACTCGAGAACGACCCTCTTGTTGTCGACACGTTCGGCGTCGATGGTGGCGCAGAGAATGCATCCACCCTTGAAGCGTTCGAAGGCACGCTCTTCTTCGAGAATCTCACCAGGCACGAACGGCAAACCGAGGATCTGTCCGTGTGGGTGCGAGAGCGATGCTCCGGCTTCGCGACCGTGGTTGATGAAAGCCTGCGTGTAGCGCACGTTCGGCGTGCGCGCGTGCTCGTCGAAGCGGCGACGCAACGCCGCCATGATGTTGCGGATCACGTTGTCGGCGAAAGTGCCGACACCCGAGGTGTGGTCGGGAGTGATGACGAACACTTCGTGGATGCCGCTCGCGTCGGCCATCGTGTGCACCGGACCGAGGTTGCGCACGGTGAGATTGCCGTCGCCTTCGAATGCGGGGAAGAGGTTCGGCACGACGCGAAGTGTCCACTTCCCCTCGCTGTCGACCTGTTCGAGCGCGGGTGGTGTGGCCTCTTCGTTGCCCGGACAGAACGGGCACGGTCGGCTGGGGTCGGCCTCGACCTGGGCGAGACGCGGTGCAAAGTCGGTCGGACGCTTGGCGCGATCGGCAACGAGGGTCACCCACCGGCCGGTCAGGGGGTTCAGTCGCAACTGGCTCATCTGGTGTTCAGCCTACGGCGCAAAACGCACACCTGCCGAGCACTTGTCGCAAGAAAGGGTCGGCGACCGAAGTCCTCCCAACGGTCCGTCACGACGAGGCCCGCGTCGTGTGCCATCCCGGCGAGCATCCGGGGCGTCACATAGCGGATGCGCCACGGCCGATCGCGCCCTGCGTCGTCCGTGAACCTTCCCGTCACCGTGTGTTCAACGGGGTCGATCGTGCTCGTGCTGACGACGAGTGTTCCGTCGGGTCGGCGGCGTTCTTCGATGAATTCGCCCGCAATGGCATGTTCGTCGTCGGGGAAGACCGCAAACTCGAGTGCGATCGCCCCGCCGGGCGTCAGTACCGCTGCGGCGTTGCGCAAACAGGCCCGCTGCGTCTCGTGGTCGGAGAGGTTGAAGAAGGTGTTGAAGGTGCAGAACACGATGGCGAAGGGTCCGCGGGGAAGGGGCGCGGACATGTCTCCCTGAACGATTTCACTGTGTGCTGCAGAGGCGGGTGCGGTCGACAACTTGGCGCGCCAGATCGCGAGCATCTCGTCGGACTCGTCGATTCCGACGATGCGTGCGCGGCCGCCGAGACGTGCAGCGAGCGGTACCGCGATGCGACCCGTACCGACACCGAGCTCCAACAGATCGCCTCCACCGGCGAGGCGCACGAGCGTGTCGACCGTTTCGTCCACGTTCGTCACCTTTTGGTACCAGTCGTCGTAGACGTCGGCAAACACACGACCGTACGTCTCGTCGCGGCGTTCGGGTTCGTGGTCCACGGGGCAACGGTAGATTGCACCCATGTCAGTCGGTGTCATCGATCGGGGTCTCATCTACCTCGATCACGCCGCCACGACCCCGATGCGGCCCGAGGCCATCGAGGCCATGCAGCCGTTTCTCGCCGATGTCTACGCCAATCCGTCGGGGTCGCATCGTTTTGCTCGTGATGCACGTCGGGCGATCGACGAGGCCCGCGATGCCGTTGCCGCCGTGATCGGCTGCAAGCCGGGTGAGGTCATCTTCAACGGTGGTGGCACCGAAGGCGACAACACCGCGATCTTCGGTGCGGTGCGGCGGATCCAGGCGACGGGTGGCGCGGCGACCGCCGTCTGCAGCGCGGCCGAACACCACGCGGTCCTCCACTGCGTCGAACACCTCGCACCGCGTGGTGCGGGAATCGTTGTTGGCACCGATGACGGTGGCTGCATCGCCACCGACGAACTGGCTGATGTCGTGCGTCGATTGGCGGCCGAGGGCACCGTTCCCGTCGTATCCGTGATGGCGGTGAACAACGAAGTCGGCAGCATCACTCCGCTCGACGAAGTGGCGCGGGTCGTTCGTGCCGGTGCGTCGAATGCGATTCTGCACACCGATGCGGTTCAAGCAGCGTGTTGGCTCGACCTCGCACCACTCACCGCGTCCGTCGATGTCCTTTCGCTCTCGTCGCACAAGTTCGGCGGCCCGAAGGGTTGTGGCGTCATGTTCCAGCGCGCCGGTGTCGAGATCGAGCCACTCATCTTCGGTGGCGGTCAAGAGCGCGACCGCCGCAGTGGAACGCACAACGTTGCCGGCATCGTCGCAACCGCGGCCGCACTCTTGGCCACCGCCGCGGAGCGCGCAACCGAATCCGCCCGCATCGCCGAATTGCGCAGCGAACTCGTCAGTGGTCTTCTTGCAATCGGTGGCGTCAGCGCCACCGTGCCGGCCGATCGTTCGGTGCCCGGTATCGCGCACCTCTGCATCGAGGGAATCGAGAACGAAGCCCTGCTGTTCCTCCTCGACGAAGCCGGCCTGTGCGCCTCTGCCGCTTCGGCGTGCGCCAGTGGCGCAATGGAGCCCTCGCACGTGCTCGCCGCCATGGGTGTGCCGCGCGAACTCGCCCGTGGTGCGCTGCGTCTCAGCCTCGGCCACACCACGAGACGCAGCGACGTCACCTCGGCGGTTGGCATCGTCGGTGCGGCCGTTGCCCGCCTGCGCAGCCACACCCGCGCCTGACGGTTGTCTCCTTAGACTTCACGGCGTGAAGGTACTCGTGGCCATGTCGGGTGGGGTCGATTCGTCGGTCGCCGCCGCCCTCATGCAGCGCGAGGGCCACCACGTCGTCGGTGTGACGATGCGGTTGTGGGGTGGTGAAAGCGACACTGGTTGTTGTTCGGTGTCCGACGTCGATGACGCGCGCCGCGTCGCGCAGCAGCTCGACATCGACCACCTCGTCTTCAACTTCTCCGACGACTTCCAGGAAAAGGTCGTCGATCCGTACGTGCATGCACACGCCACCGGCGTCACGCCGAATCCGTGCATCGAGTGCAACCGCAGCCTGAAGTTCTCGCGACTCACCGAGCGCGCCGATACCCTCGGTTTCGACGCCGTGGCCACGGGCCACCACGCGCGCCTCGTGCGCAACACGAACGGCGAGACGCGCGTGCACCGCGGTGGTGACGCCGCAAAGGATCAGTCGTACGTCGTGCACATGCTGACGGGTCGCGAACTCGAGCGCACTCTCTTCCCCGTGGGCGACATGACGAAGGCCGAGGTGCGTGCGCTCGCCGCCGAACTCGGTCTGCGCACCGCCACGAAGCCCGACAGCCAGGACGTGTGTTTCATCCCCACGACGGGCGGGCGCGAAACGTTCCTCGGCAAGCGCATACCGTTCCATTCGGGTCGTGTCATCGACACCGAGGGTCACGATGTCGGTCGGGTCGACGCCGTCGAACTTGTCACGATCGGCCAGCGTCGCGGTATCGGTCTGTACAAGACGGAAGCCAAGCGCTTCGTCGTCGACATCGACACCACGTCGCGCACCGTCGTCGTCGGCACCGAGAGTGATCTCCGGCGCACGGGCTTGGCTTTGCACTCGATGGTCTGGGCGGGTGGGTCACCCGAGTCTGGGCGTTACCGCGTGCAGTGCAGTGCGCACGGTGCGTCGTTGCCCTGCGCGGTCGAGGTGATCGATGGCGATCGCGTGCAAGTCACGCTCGACCAGCCGCACCGGCGCGTTGCTCCCGGGCAGAGCGCCGTGCTGTACGACGAGTCCGATGCCTATGTGGTCGCGGGTGGTTTGGTGAGCGCCGCAAGTGCGTGGCCCGCAAGCGTGGGCGCCACCGCGTAACTGCGCACGTGCACCGCATCGAGGGTGCCCAACATGCGCGCGAGATACGGACTGAGGGCCAGGTTTTCGGCTTCACGCATCGACACCAGCAGCAATGCCCCGCGTGTCACCCCGCTGAGGTCGAGTGCTTCACCCGGTGACTCGGCGATCCGTACCGAAGTCACCGCATTGGCCTTGACCATGAAAGTCTCGGCCAGCAGCAAATGATCGTGAACGACGACGCCGGCGGGTACGAGTACGAGCCAGCGCCGAGCAAATCGATGCAGACGGGTGGCTGCCACCCACACGAACGGTCCGGCAACCAGAACGAAGCACGCAGCCAGCCACCACACTTCGCCGGCGAGTGCGAAGAGAAGCGCGGCGACCGAACCCACCGCCAACACCCAGGCGAGAACGATCGGAGCAATCTGCGGAACGGGCACACGCAAGGGCAGCCTGGTTTCGGCGCCGTAGGCGGACGCCTGCACATGGGCGGCCGCGTAGTCGGGGAGAAAGGCCCCGAACGCGGCAACGACGCCGAGCGCGACTGCAACGAGAGGCCACAACACCGCTGCTTCGGCGAGGCCGGGGCGGGAGAGGGTCGCGACGACGAGGCCAACGACGGCGAGAGGTGCGAGCGAGCGGATTGCAGTGAGCGACACGGGCGACAGCCACGCAACAGCGCCGACGCCGACGACCCACACCAGCCACGCAGTGAGCGTGAACACAACCTGCGCGGTGCGCCCCGATGCCGCGACGGCATCTCCGATGGGGACGGGTACGAGGGCGAGGAAAACCCATGCGATGCGAACCATCCACACCGCGATGTTTCGTGCGTCGGGGCCCTTCTTCATTCCGTCAATGTTCTACCCGATTGGTACGGTGAAACCCGTGGCGTCGAAGCAGAACAAGTCCGGCAAGGCCGGCACGGCGGCGCGCATTGCCGAGCTGCGCGAACTGATTTCGCAGCACAACCAGGCCTATTACGGCCACGATGCGCCCGAGATCAGCGACGCCGAATACGACGACCTCGTAAGCGAACTCGCCGCACTCGAAGACGCGAACCCCGATCTCTTCAGCGCCGAGTCGCCCACGCAAACCGTCGGCGGTGCGACGGTCACCACGTTTGCCCCGGTCACGCACGCGATGCCGATGACCAGCCTCGACAACGCGATGGACGAGGACGAACTTCGCGCGTGGGGTGAACGCGTCGCCAAGGGTCTCGAAGGCGAGGCGGCCCGGTACGTCTGCGAACTCAAGATCGACGGACTCGCGATCAGTATTCGCTACGAGAACGGTGAACTCGTGCAGGCCGCGACACGTGGCGACGGTCGCGTGGGTGAAGACGTCACCGCGAACATCGCCACCATCGCCGCGGTTCCGAAGAAGCTCGTCGTGAAAAAGGGCGAGGTGCCGGCGGTTCTCGAAGTTCGCGGCGAGGTCTACATGCCGATCGCCGCGTTCGAAAAGTTGCGCGCCGCGAAAGAGACGGAAAACGCAGAGCGCATCGCCGCGGGTCGCAAACCCGAACCGGTTCCGGCCAACCCGCGCAACGCGGGTGCGGGTTCGTTGCGTCAGAAGAACCCGGCCGTCACCGCACAGCGCGAACTTTCGTTCTGGGCGTATCAACTCGGCGACACGCGTGGAGTTCCCGCTTTCGAGTCGCACAAGGACACCCTCGACTACCTCGCGTCGCTCGGCTTTCCCGTCAACCCCGCCATCACACGCGTCGACACGTTCGCCGAGGCCGTCGGTTTCTGTCACCAGTGGCGCGACGCGCGCGACACCTTGGGCTACGAAATCGACGGGGCCGTCGTGAAGGTCGACTCCCTGGCCCAGCGCGAACGGTTGGGTTTCACCAGTCGCGCCCCCCGATGGGCGATTGCCTTCAAGTTCCCGCCCGAAGAGCGCACCACACTGCTCCGCGACATCCAGATTTCGGTCGGTCGCACCGGCCGCGTCACCCCGTTTGCCGTGCTCGAGCCCGTTTTCGTGGGCGGTTCCACGGTGGGCATGGCCACCCTCCACAATCGTGCCCAGGTGGCAGCCAAGGACGTTCGCCCCGGTGACACCGTCACCGTGCGCAAGGCCGGCGACGTCATTCCCGAGGTCGTCGGTCCGGTCCTCGCGAAGCGTCCGAAGAACTGCAAGCCGTGGGTGTTTCCCGAC
>SXZT01000067.1 GCA_005787785.1 Actinomycetota bacterium | reverse complement strand
TCCAAGGCGCAGTTTCGTGCTTGCCAGTGAGGCGGCTTTGAATGTCGTGGCCGTAGTTCTCGACGTGCTCCATGACGCGGGTGCCGACGGCCTCGCATGCGGCGGTGATCGCCTTCATGTCCTTGTCCTCGCGCATTGCTTTGGTGGAGAAGTTCGTGTGAGCACCCGCACCGTTCCAGTCACCCTTCTGGGGCTTGGCGGCGAGCGAGATCACGACGTCGTAGTCCTCGGCGATGCGGTGCAGCAACCAGCGTGCGATGGTGAGATGGTCGGACACGGTGACGGCGTCCGCCGCACCGATCTGGAACTCCCACTGCCCGGGCATCACTTCGGCGTTTGTACCTTCGATGAGAAGACCGGCTTCCATGCAGGCTTCCGTGTGTTCTTCGATGATCTGACGACCAACGACGCGGCCCGCGCCGACACCGCAGTAGTAAGGGCCCTGGGGAGCGGGCATGCCGCCGCCCGCAGGAAAGCCGAACGGCGTGCCGTCGACGCGCATCATCGTGTATTCCTGCTCGATGCCGTAGATCATCTCGGCCGACTTGAACTTCTCGGCGGTAGCGACGCACGCAGCACGCGTGTTCGTCGGGTGCGGCTCACCGGTTTGGGCGAGGGTGACCTCGCAGAGAACAAGAATGTTCTTGCCACCGCGAATCGGGTCGGAACACCAGAACACCGGCTTTAGACCACAGTCGGACTTGTCGCCCGTCGCCTGTTCGGTCGATGAACCGTCGAAGCCCCATATCGGAGGGGTCGTGACGTCGTCTTTCAAAATCTTGGTCTTCGAACGCAGCAGCGGCGTGGGCTCGGTGCCGTCGATCCAGATGTATTCCGCCTGATAGGGCACTTGGGGTCTCCTTCGCAATGAGGGTTTCTGAACGCTTCCTATCCTGCCGTGGGGCAGTTTCCCTTCCGTGTCCCGATTGTGAACGTTGTGTAAAGACGCGTACCGATGGGCTCGTCGGTAGCCTCACACCGTGGCGAAACTGCGCCTCGGCCTGGCCCAAATCAACCCCAAGGTGGGAAATCTGGCGGACAACACCGCTGTGATTTCCCGTGCCTACGCCGAAGCTGCCGCAGCGGGCTGCGACGTCGTTGCGTTTCCCGAACTTGCCGTCACGGGTTATCCACCCGAGGATCTCGTGTTGAAACCCGGATTCATCGCGGACAACCGCTCTGCGCTCGACTCGCTGGTCGCATCGTCGGGTTCGACGACCCTTGTGGTCGGTTTTGTGGATCATGTCGAGATGTCGGTGAACGGCGTGACCGAACGTCTGTTGTTCAACGCCGCGGCGGTCGCGCGCGACGGCAACTTGCTCGGCATCTACCGCAAACAGTTGCTCCCGAACTACGGCGTGTTCGACGAAGAGCGTTATTTCGTTCCCGGTCCCGACGACCAGCCGGTCTTCGACGTCGCCGGTCGATGCGTCGCGGTGTCGATCTGTGAAGACCTGTGGGCCGAGGGCCCGGTCGCACACCAAGCCGCGCAGGGTGCGCGCATCGTCGTCAGCATCAACGGTTCTCCGTTCCATCGCGAAAAGCCCGAGGTGCGTCGCGATCTCGTGTCGGCACGAGCCCGCGCGAACGGTGTCGTGCTGGCGTACGTCAACCAAGTCGGCGGACAGGATGAATTGGTCTTCGACGGCGGGTCGCTCATCGCCGATGCCCGCGGCGCCGTGGTTGCGCAGAGTCCGTTCTTCGCGGACGATCTTCTGGTCGTCGACATTTCCGACGATGGCAACATCGACGCGGTGTCGGGTGGGACATCGGAGCCGACGCCTGACGACCTTGCGCAGGTGTACGACGCATTGGTGTTGGGAACGCGCGACTACGTCCGCAAGAACGGTTTCACCGACGTGGTGCTCGGTCTGTCGGGTGGAATCGACTCGGCTTTGGTTGCGGCGATCGCGGTCGACGCGTTGGGCGCAGAGCACGTGCACGGTGTGTCGATGCCGTCGCGCTATTCGAGCGAGGGCTCGCGAACAGACGCGGCGAAGCTTGCCGCAAATCTCGGTGTCGACCTGCAGATGATCGAGATCGAGCCCGCCTTCGCCGCTTACCTCGACATGCTCGAGGCATCTTTTGCGGGCAAGCCCGCCGACCTGACCGAAGAGAACTTGCAGAGTCGTGTGCGCGGCACAGTGGTGATGGCGCTGTCGAACAAGCACGGTTGGATGGTGTTGACCACGGGAAACAAGAGCGAGATGGCCGTTGGTTACTTCACGCTCTACGGAGACTCCGTTGGTGGCTACGCCGTCATCAAGGATGTGTTCAAACTGACGGTGTACGAACTGTGTCACCACGTGAACCGTCGTGCGGGTCGCGAGATCATTCCGCATGCGATCATCGAAAAGCCACCGTCGGCCGAATTGAGACCCGACCAGCGCGACGACCAGTCGCTGCCGCCCTACGAGGTGCTCGATGCGATTCTCGAGATGTACGTCGAAGACGACATGACCGCGGGTGACATTATCGCTCTGGGGCACGACGAGGTTCTGGTGCGCCGCATCGCACGGCTGGTTGATCTCAACGAATACAAGCGACGTCAGTGCGCACCGGGCGTACGCATCACCACGAAAGCATTCGGCAAGGACCGGCGTTTGCCGATCACGAACGCTTATCGCGGCTGACGCTCGAGTAGCCGACCTTCGAATGGCTCAAGATCAGCAGAGCCGTCGCGGTTGCGAACAGGGCTGAACCGATGGCCGCCGGCTCGACACCGTGGTCGTCGTAGAGGCGAGTGGCGGCAATTGACACTGCGGCACGACCGAGGGTGCCCGCACCGAGCAACAGACCCATGCCGCGCCCGCGGTGCCCGGGCACCAACTGCGTGCCGATGGGAAGAAGGCTGACGATTGCGAACTCGAAGCCGAGGATGACGAGCACGAGACCGATGAGCGCCGGCACCAAGCGGTCGCCGAGGCCGGCGATCACAAGTGCAGCGGGAATCATGAGGGCAGCGCCGAGGGCGACGCTGCGTTGTTTGCCCCACACGTCGGTGAACCTTGCGCTCGATGTCGAAGAGAGCAGCTCTGCGAGGCCGAGCGAGAAACCCATCGCGGCGAGACCGGCCTCGGTGAAGCCGAAAGTGTCCTCGAGGAACGGACCGAACGTGACGAAAATGCACTGGATCGCACCCATCAACGTGAAGCACGAAGCGATCGCGAGCCAACTTCCCGGCAACAAGACACCGTGCTCGCCGCTCGTTGGTTCGTCGTGATGGTGGGCGACGTCGTCGTCCACGGGAAGGCGGTTGCTCACCATCCACGCCAGCAACAGAACACCCATCGCGCTGACCCCGTAGGCCCACCGCCAGTTCGTGACCGCCGTGATGAGGCCAAGAGAACTGACACCGACAAGCATGCCGAGAGCCCACGAGATTTCGGTGAAGCCAACGACGGCGCTGCGTTTGTTCCACGGCACGTGATCTGCGATCCATGCACTGAGCGCAACGTCGAAGCCGACCTTCGCCGCACCGAGAATGATGATGGCAAGAGTGAAGACCGCGAGGTTCGGTGCCGCCCCGGCGATGATCGCACCAAGGCCAACGCCCACGAGTGAGATGCGCATCGCCTGTCGCCTTGTCATCGCATCGACGCGCTGTCCGATGAAGGGCGAGGCGAGGCCGGTGAGCTCCGAGATGGTGAGGGCAACACCCATCTGTGAAATCGACATGTCGAAGCCGCGTGCAATCGTGGCGAGAAATGGCGGCGCAAACCGATACGAGGCATTTGCCGTCGTGCGTGCAATCGTCAGCAGAACGACGTGGTTGCGTACGACAGGCGAGAACGATTCGTCGAAACGCCTCATCGTCAGAGCGTGTTACTGGTCGTCGCGTTGCGGAGAACGGTGACCGATTCCTCGACGTTGACCGTGCCCGCGGTTGTCACGGTGAACCAGCAGCCCTCGAGATTGCGGTGATTTCGTTGGTCGGGAAAGCCGAGAACCCTCCGCATGACGCGAATGACACCGCTGTGGGTGACGAGCAGCCCCGTTGTTCGGCTCGAGTCCCTGATTGATTCAGCAGCGAGTCCGACGAGGGTGCTGCGCACCCGTTCGAACACCGCCTCGTCGGCTTCGTAGCCCGCCGGTCGCATGTCGTTGCGGAGAAATCCGGGAAACTGTTTTTCGATGTCGCGGCGCGTGAGGCCCTGCCACGGACCGACGTCAACCTCACGCAGTCCGGGGTGTGCAGGCAGGCGAGGGATCGACAATTCGCGGGCGATGATGACAGCGGTGTCGAGAGCGCGGGACAGATCACTCGATGTCACCCAGTTGAAGCCCTTCAGTTTGCGCGCCGCAGACTGCGCCTGTCGTCGACCTTCGGGGGTGAGAGGGGAATCCGCATGGCCCTGCATCCGGCCCACCGAGTTCCATTCGGACTGACCGTGACGCACGAGAAGAAACCGAGCGACTGTCACGTCCCACAGGCTATGCCGTCTCTCTTCCCGTACGGGACGTCCCGTTTGCCGCGGGGTTGGCAATACTCTTGGCAATTGTGGCGACATTGAGACTTTTTGCCGCGGCCCGTGAAGCCGCCGGACGGGGTTTCGATGTGATCGATGCCGCCACGGTCGGCGGATTGCTCGACGAAGCGTGCAGCCGTTACGGCGAGGGATTCGCTGCGGTGCTCGCAACCTCCCGAGTGTGGTGCAACGGTGACGAGACCGATCGCGACGTGCCCGTGGGCCCGCGCGACGAGGTCGCCGTCCTCCCACCGGTTTCCGGTGGGTTCTAGAGTACGAACATCGCCCCTACACACGAATCTGCATCCGGCCCGAGCGTCGATCCGTCGTCGATGTCGCTCCGCGACCTTCGTGCCTTGCGCACGACGTTGCAGGAAGAAGAAGACGTGGTGTCCTTCGTCCGCCGTATCGCACAGGGCCGACTCGACATCGTGCGCGAAGAGCGGGCCCGCCGCGTTGCGGGGTCACACGCGAGCGCCGCACCCGATGGACTCGCTGCAGTCTTCGGCCAGCAACAGGGCGCCGGTTCGGCGCGACCACCACGCGACACCACCGTGAGCGCCGACCACCCACGAGCGGTTGAACTCGCCGACCTCTGCGACCGGTTGCATTTCGCCGACTTTGCCGACCTCGACGATGGCGAACTGAGCGCATTGGAGACCGCGCTCGTCGCATACGAAAGCGATCGTTCGACCGAACGCAAGGCTCTCTTCGGCCGCATCGATTCACTGAGCCGCGAACTCATCGAGCGCTACAAGAGTGGTGGTGCAACGGTCGACAGCCTGCTCGACTGACCAACTTCCAACGACATGCGTGAAATACCCGACAGATCGGGTATTTCGCCGAAGTAGCCATTTGGGAAATTCGTCACTAGACAGGTGTGGTGGACAAGCCTCTCATCGACCTCGGTGACTTCATTCGGCAACGCCGTGAAGCCGCCCAACAGTCGATACGCGATCTCTCCCGACTAGCCGGTGTGTCGAATCCGTACCTCTCGCAGATCGAGCGCGGCCTGCGGAAACCCTCTGCCGAGATTCTCCAACAAATCGCACGCGCCCTGCACGTTTCGGCCGAAACGCTGTACATCCGTGCGGGCATTCTCGACGGCGACAGTTCCCGGGCACGCGCGGCGACGCCGTCGGTCGAGGAAGCCGTTCTCGCCGATCCGCTGCTTTCGACGGAGCAGAGGAATTCCCTGCTCAGCGTTTACCGCACCTATGTGAACCCGGCGGCGGGCTGACATGAAGCGTGTCTCGATTCTTTCCATGCACACCTCGCCGTTGGCCCAGCCGGGAATCGGTGACGGCGGTGGAATGAATGTCTACGTGCGCGAACTCGTGTCGGCGCTCGCCCACGCGGGCCTCGACTGCACAACCTACACGCGCGCCTGGCGACCCGATTTGCCGCAGGTCGTCAACGTCGAGCCGAACCACCGCGTCGTTCACATCGAAGCCGGTGATTTCGACCTGCCGAAGAACGACCTCGTTTCCGTCGTCGACTCCTTTGCCGACGGTGTGCGCGAACACATCGTCGCAACGGGCGGAACCGACGTGTTGCACGGCAACTATTGGCTGTCGGGTATCGCGGGTCATCGCCTCAAGCACGAACTCGATCTGCCCCTCGTGATGACCTTTCACACCTTTGCACGGGTGAAGGCGCAGGGTGGCGACCCTGAACCCGTCTCGCGGGAGAATGCCGAGTCGTCGATCATCGGGTGCACCGACGCGATCTGTGTGTCGTGCTCCGAAGAAGAGCGGCAGTTCAGGTCGCTCTACGGCACACCACCGGGCACGATCGAAATCGTCGCGCCGGGTGTCGAGCATGCGTTCTTCGCCCCCGGAGAAAAGCGCGGGGCCCGCCATGCCTTGCGTCTTCCGAACGATGTCCCCGTGATGCTTTTTGTCGGGCGCATCCAGCCGCTGAAGGGTCTCGACGTCGCCGTCGAAACCCTTGCGCGTCTCGTCGACCGACGCGCGCGCCTCGTCGTCGTTGGTGGGGCGAGCGGCAACGAGGGAGAAACCGAGATCGTGCGCATCAGGTCACTGATCGAATCCCTCGGCGTGGCGGATCGAGTCGACTTCGTCGCACCGCAGGCGCACCACATTCTTTCCACCTACTACAGGGCGGCCGACGTCGTTATCGTTCCGTCGCGCAGTGAAAGCTTCGGTCTTGTTGCCCTGGAAGCAGCGGCATGCGGTGTACCCGTCGTGGCCAGCGGTGTCGGTGGTCTCGTCACCATCGTCGACGATGGTCTGACGGGTCACCTCGTCGCCGACCGCAGCCCCGATGCCTTTGCGAGCCACGTAGACCGCATACTTGCCAACCCGATCGATGCCGCCGCGATAGGTGCCCGGGCAGCAGAAAAGGCGCGTCGCTATACGTGGAGTTTCGCCGCGGCACGTCTGCGCCGCGCGTACGCCGACGTGACGTCACGCGACCGAGTCGTTTGCCGGTAGCCACCCATGAGCGAAATCTGGGCCGACACCGACCGGGGCATTCTCGCCCGACAGATCGACGAATGGTTGGCGACATACAAGGAGAACAACTCCTTGTGTCTGGCCGTCGGGCGGGACCCCGATGACGACATGCACTGGTTCGTGCGCATGAAAGGCGAGGAGAAGGAGTTCACCACGGTGTGGCTCACTCTCGGCCAACGCACGCTGCAGTACGAGACCTACGTGATGCCGGCGCCCGAGGAAAACGCCGCCGAGGTGTACGAGCAGGCGTTGCGGCGCGGCAACAAGATGGTGGGCGCTGCATTTTCGATCGGCATCGAAGACGCACTTTTTCTGCGTGGTGAACTGCTGCTGTCCGGGGTCAGCGAGCCCGAACTCGATCGCGTGCTCGGCACGCTGTATGCGACGGTGGAACGACACTTCCCGGTCCTCATCCGCATCGGGTTCGCCAGCCGTTTTGCCGTGTAGATCAGCCGTTCGGAACTAGCCTGCGCACATGGTCAACGGGGGCATCTCGATCATCGGCGGAGGGAACATGGGCAGCGCGCTTGCGCGCGGTCTCGTCGCTGGCGGGCTCGCCGCGATGGATCTCACGATCGTCGAGGTTGATGAAGGGAAGCGCGCGGTGCTCACCCAAGAGTTCCCCGGATCGACGATCGTGGCTGAGGTCGTCGCCTGCACGAACGCGGTCGTCGCCGTGAAGCCGGCCGATGCCGTGGCTGCGACCCGCGCGGCCGTCGCCGCAGGTGCAACAACGGTGTTGTCGATCGCCGCGGGCGTGACACTCGCGAAACTGACGTTCGCTGCGGGACCCGGAGTCGCTGTGATCCGCGCGATGCCGAACACCCCGGCACTGGTGGGCAAGGGGGCCTCGGGTTTCTCCCTCGGTGACGGGTGCGGTGCGACAGCCGAGGCATTGGCGATCGAGGTACTGGGCAGTGTGGGCCTTGCAGTGCGCGTCGATGAGGCGCTTCTCGATGCGGTCACCGGGCTGACGGGGTCGGGGCCGGCGTACCTCTTCTATGTCGCCGAGGCGTTGATCGCTGCCGGGGTCGCCGAGGGTCTGCCCGCCGAGACGGCAGAGGCGTTGGTGCGGCAACTCTTCCTCGGCGCGGGAATGCTGCTTGCAGAAAGTTCCGACTCGCCGACGCGTTTGCGCGAAAACGTGACGTCACCGAACGGCACAACGGCTGCCGGTCTTGCGGCGTTGGCTGCGGCGGGTGGCCACGGGGCTTTCGTCGCCGCGGTCCGCGCGGCGACGGCGCGCAGTGTCGAACTTGGAGCATGAGGCCGACCGAATGGACCCGCTGAATTAAGCAGTAAAAATTCACGCCAACGACGCCTTGTGCAACTTTGCACGAGCCCGAAACTTTTTTGTGAAAAGTGCGGCGGCGCTTTTGTCGCTCCCGGTCGAGGTCGTATGGTTTGAGACAGATCACCGACCGGTTCGCCGGGCGGGAGTCGCGCCCGAAAGGGCCGCGCCGAGGGGTCGGTGTCATCGGGGGGTTGACACCGACCCCTTCGTTTTCTCCCCGTTCTATTTTCTGTACGGAGAAAATTTCGTTCGCTTGCACGACACACTTGGAGGTGTGAGCACCCATACGTCCTTTGATCACGTTGCGTTGCTCACGGACTACGGCCTCGACGATGAATTCGTCGGCGTGATGAAGTCGGTCATCACCGACATCGCACCGCACGCGCGCATCACCGACATCGGCCACAACGTTCGCGCCTACGACGTTCGCGCCGGTTCACTCATGTTGGCGCGTGCGATTCAATACGTACCGCGCGGCGTCGTCGTTGCAGTCGTCGACCCTGGCGTTGCGACGAAGCGGCGTATGGTCGCACTCGAGGTTGCGGCAGGTGAGGGTGTGTTGATCGGACCGGACAACGGTCTGCTCGTGCCAGCTGCGGCGTTGGTCGGCGGGGTCGAGCGTGCGGTTGTCTTGTCAAACGCCGAACTGCACCTACCGGCACCGGGTGCGACGTTCGCGGGGCGAGACATTTTCGCCCCGGTGGCGGCGCACCTCTGCAACGGTGTCGCGTTCGACGCACTCGGTGACATCGTCGACCCCGACATTCTCATGCCGGGTCTGGTCGGTCTTCCGCAGGTTGGCGACAACGTGATCCTCGCCGAGGTGACGTGGGTCGACGTTTACGGCAACTGTCAGTTGAACGTCGGGCCCGAAGACGTGGCGACCTTGGCCGGTGCGTTGCGTCGACTCAACGTCGTCGTTGGCGGTGTGGAGCGCAGTGCAGCCCTGGTGACGGCCTTTGACGACATCTCCGACGGTGCGCTCGGGCTCGTCGTTGATTCCTACGGCATGCTCGCGCTGGCGAAGCGCCAGGATTCAGCCGCCCGAGACGTTGGTCTGGCAAGCGGTGACCAAGTAGAACTGCGCGCCGCGCAATCGGGGGAAAACGGCACGACGACGAGGGTTTCGCTCGGAAGAACCGCGCCCGACGGCACGCGCCACTAGTTTGGCAACGTGAGGCCCGCGACCACCCTGACGATTGCATTGCTGATCGGGGTCATCCTGGTGGCGGGCATCGTCCAGTTGTTGATGCTCTGACGAGCCTCGGGGGAATAATGCCGACAATCGAGACCGCTTCCGACAATGTGGCGGGCATCATCGTCGGTCATGCCGCTGAGAAGGTGGCGATCATCAGCCGGGGTCGGCCGACGACCTACGGTGAACTGGTCGGTCAGGTGCGCCGGTTCCGGGGTGGTTTGCAGGAAATCGGTATCACTCGGGGCGATCGCGTCGCGATCATCGCTGCGAATGGGCGTCACTTCGTCGTTGCGTACCTTGCGGTCGTCGGCATGGGTGCCGTGGCCGTGCCGCTGAATGCCACCGCTACGCCAACCGAAATCGAGCGTGAGATCAACGAAGTGGGTGCCAAAGCCGTGATCGTCGGACCATCCGGGGTGCCGTCGTGGGCGCGGATCTCCGGGACGTCGGTGCCGACAGTGGAGCAGGTCCTCGCCGCGGACCGGGTCGACGACATGCTGCGAACCGGCGCCGAGGCACCGGAAGCACACGTCCATCCCGATGATCTTGCCGTCCTCATTTTCACCAGCGGCACGGCCGGTGCACCCCGTGCCGCGATGCTGTCGCACGCGAACCTGCTCTCGAACATTCGCAGCACGATCGAGGCGATACCGATGTATGCCGACGACCTGTCATTCGGCGTGCTGCCGATGTTCCACATTTTCGGTCTCAACGTGATGTTCGGGTGCGTCATGGCGACGGGTGGAACCATCGTGCTCGTCGAGCGTTTCGACCCGGCAAGCGCACTCGACACGATCGTCGACAAACGAGTCACGGTCATGGCCGGTGCGCCGGCCATGTGGACCGCCCTTGCACAGATGCCGGGTCTCGATCGTGCGTCCATGTCGACGGTGCGACTCGGTGTCACCGGCGCAGCGAAGATGCCCGAAGACTTGGCGTCGTTGTTGGAGTCAAAGAGTGGAATCGTTCTCGCCGAGGGCTACGGCCTCACCGAGGCATCGCCCGTCGTCACGACGGCGCGCATCGTCGACGGGGCGGTTCGTTCGCCGCGTGGGTCGATCGGTGTGCCCGTCGGAGGCGTCACGATCCGCATCGTCGACGAGGCGGGAGACGACGCGCTGCCGGGCGACGAAGGTGAAATCTGGGTGAAGGGCCCGAACGTGTTCGGTGGCTACTGGCATGACGACGAGGCAACGTCGCGCGTGCTCACACCCGATGGATGGTTGCGCACCGGCGACATCGCCGTCGCGGATGACGACGGGAATCTCTTCATTGTTGACCGCGCGAAGGACCTGATCATCGTGTCC
>SXZT01000066.1 GCA_005787785.1 Actinomycetota bacterium | reverse complement strand
GTTTGCTTACTACCGCGTTTGCTTACTACCGCGTTTGCTTGTTACCGCTGTTCGCGCACTATCGGACCGACTCGGCGAACCAACGGGCAAGGTAGGTGAGGATGAAATCGGCACCCGCACGCTTGATGGCGGTGAGGTGCTCGAGCGCAACCGTGTCATGGTCGATCCAACCGTTCGCGGCGGCGGCTTTCAACATCGCATACTCCCCGCTGACGTGGTACGCGGCGAGGGGCAGGGTGGTCATCGCGCGAACAGCGGCGATGACGTCGAGATAGGCCAGCGCAGGCTTCACCATCACGATGTCCGCACCTTGTTCGATGTCGGCGGCAACTTCCGTCAGTGCTTCGCGGGCGTTGCGCCAGTCCTGTTGATAACCCTTGCGGTTTCCCCCACCCGAGATGTGCACGTCAACCGCGTCGCGGAACGGGCCATACAGCGCGGATGCGTACTTTGCCGAATACCCCATGATTGCAATGTCGTTGAATCCCCCGTCATCGAGACCCGCGCGGATTGCGGCGACCTGGCCGTCCATCATGCCGCTCGGGGCAACGATGTGTGCACCCGCGGCGGCCTGCGCCAAGGCGGCCTTCACGTACACCTCGAGAGTCGCATCGTTGTCGACGTGTCCCTTGTCGTCGACAATGCCGCAGTGGCCGTGGGAGGTGTACTCGTCGATGCACAAGTCGGCCATCAAGACGATGCGGTCGTCGAAACGTTCGCGCAGGCGACGCAATGCCACTTGCACGATGCCGTTCGGGTCGAATGCTCCCGAACCGACCGGGTCTTTCGACAATGGCACCCCGAAGAGAACAACACCCCGCACACCGAGGTCGATCAAATCGGCAATCTCGGTCTCGAGTGACGCGAGCGAGTGCTGGACGACACCGGGTAGCGACGCAATGGGTTGGGGTCGATCGACACCTTCACGGACGAAGAGCGGGGCCACGACGTCGTTGACCGAGAGTCGCGTTTCGGCGACGAGTTCACGCATTGCCGCGGATGAACGCAGGCGACGGGGGCGCGAAACGGGAAACACACCCCAATGCTACGGGCTGAGGGTCGAAGCAAGTACCGCAACGAGCCCCTCGACCGACGGCTCTGCCGCGACTGCATCGACACGCAGGCCAACTGACTCGGCTGCGGTCTTCGTGACCGGTCCGATGACGACGACCACACCTTCAAAGTCGGCGCCACTCTGACGCGACCAATTCTCGGCTGCGCTCCCCGACGCGAACACGATCGCATCGGCCGATGCTGCTCGCGCAAGGTCGTCGGCGGACGGCGCGGTGTTGACCGTTTCATAAACATCGCACCGCGTGACCCGCCATCCCTTTGCGGTGAGGCCGTCGACCAACGTTGTATCGGCGCGCACGCCCTGCACCACCACGACTCGACCCTCCCCCGTCGGGAACTCTGCGACGAGCGAGGCTGCGTTCGCACGTCGTGACACGAGGTCGACGGCATGTCCAATCACTCGGGCCGTAGATTCGCCGATCACCGCAACGGAAGGCATCGCGCAACCTTCCTCGTGCAGTGCAGCCACGACACGTGCGCCATTGGGCGACGACACGACGAGCCAGGCAATTGCGTCAGCATCGGCCAGTTCGCTGCGCAGGTCTTCCACACCACCGCGAACTTCGACGATATCGATGAGTGACAGGCGCACGACATCGGCACCTGCTGCAGAGAGAGCACCCGCCAGTTCATCCTGTTGGTGCCGCGGACGGGTGATGACCACTCGTCGACCAGTCAACGCGCCGTCCCCTTGGCCGAGTTCCATTGTCACCGTCCGGCGAGTTCGCGACGCGACACCCGCGCCAACTCGGCGGCGACGAGTCGCGCCGTGTCGGGGTCGGTCACATCGGCCTGCATCACGACGGAGCGCGCCTTCGGAGCGTCGGCCTCGGCGAGAAACGTGGTGATGGTGCCCGATTCATCGACGTGCGCACCAACGGGCAGGGAACATCCGCTGCCGAGGACGGCGAGGAACGCGCGCTCCGTTTCGATCGCCCGCCGCGTTGCCGCATCATCGATTGCCATCAGTGCCTCACGCACCGCACCGTCACCGAACCGGTGCTCGACCGCGACACAGCCCTGTCCAACCATCGGCACGAAGACCGTCGCGTCGAGCAACTCGGCGATACGGTCGGTCAGACCAAGAATCTCGAGGGCTGCGGCGGCCATGACGATCGCACCACGGTCGGGAATGCGTTCGAGACGGGTACCAATGTTGCCGCGTAGTTCGGCAAACGAAAGATCGGGACGTACAGCGCGCAGTTGGGCGCGTCGTCTCGCCGAACCGGTTGCAACAGTCGCACCGTCGGCGAGTTCGGTCAGTCGTGCACCGACGAGTGCGTCACGTGGGTCACGGCGTGCACACCATGCCCCAACGACGAGACCCGGGTCGCCTTCGGTCGGAAGATCCTTCGCAGAGTGCACCGCGACATCGGCGCGGCCGTCGAGCACCGCACGCTGCACCTCCTTTACGAAGATTCCCTGGCCGGCCATCAGGTGCAACGGAACCTCGGCACGCACATCACCGGTGCTCTCCACGAAAATGAGTTCGCATCGACGTGACGTCGTGGCGCTTATCGCGTCTGCAACCGCCTGCGCCTGGGTGCGCGCCTGTGGACTCGGGCGCGTCGCGACGCGAATCGTCTCGCCATCGCCCCGTGATGCGGCCATCTGGTCAGTGCAGGTCGAAAAGGTCGCGCAGTGCGTCGGCCAGACGTTCACCCTGTGGGGTGCCCGCACTCTCCTTCAGTCGCACGGACGGCTCGTGCAACAACTTTGCAGTGATTCCCCGCGTCAGGGCTACGACGGCTTCGGCCTGCTCGGGTGACAGTTCGGCGAGGCGCCTGGCGTGGCGTTCAACTTCCGCGATGCGCACCTTCTCGGCGGCGGCGTGAAGCGCAGCAATGAGAGGTGCGGCATGACGAGCCGTGGCTTCAAGGCCGTAACGCTCGACCTCTTCGGCAACGATCGCGGACACCTTCGAGGCCTCACCCTCACGGGTCTCGACACCCGACTTCACCCAGTCGCGAAGATCATCGAGATTGCGCAGTTCCACTCCGGCGATCGTGCCGACGGTTTCTTCGACATCACGAGGCACCGCAATGTCGACGACCAACAGCGTGCGACCCGAGCGCCCCGACATGATCGGCTCGACGAGATCACGGTCGAGAATGAACGAACCGGAACCGACGCACGTGACGACGACATCGGTGTCGAGGAGGGCATCGCGCAACCCCGACATCGGCCACATCGACGCGCCAAGTCGTTCCGCAAGATTGCGACCACGTGACTCGGTGCGGTTGATGACCGTCACTTCCGTGGTGGAGTTCATCGTGAGCGCCATGGCAACGCCCTCACCCATCGTGCCTGCACCGACGATGAGCACCTTGCGGTAGGCGAGGGTTCCGAGCAGTTCTCGCGCCATCTCCACCGCCGCAAACGAGATCGAAGTGGTCGAGCGGGATATGCCGGTCTCACTACGTGCCCGCTTGCCGGTTTCCAGTGCGTGACGGAACAAGAGGTTGAGGGTCGTACGCGATGCACCGGATGCCTGGGCGAGCGACCATGCGTCGCGAACCTGACCGAGAATCTCGTTCTCGCCGATGACGGCAGAGTCGAGACCGCATGCAACTTCGAAGAGATGACGCACCGCTGCTTCGTCATGCTGGCTGTAGAGATGCTGGTGAAGTTCGTCGCTGCGCAGTCCGCCAAGTTCGCAGAAGAACTCAGCGATGTCGTCGTAGGCGGCATGGAACTTCTCGGTGACCGCATACACCTCGGTGCGGTTGCACGTGGAGAGAACCACCGCCTCGCGAATGTTGTCCTTTGACGACAGTGCGTGGAGTGCCTTCGGCATCGCGCCGACGCCGACCGCCACACGCTCGAGAACCCGCAGGGGGCTCGTCCGGTGGTTCACACCGATGACCACTACCGACATAGCAACCCCACGCTATGCGCTCACGCCCCGCGCGGGGGCACCGGCGGCCTCGCGGGCCACGGCATTTGCGGCCCGACGCTGCTCGTAGTAGGCGAGAATCTGCAGTTCCCCGGCCAAATCGACCTTCCGCACGGACACCCCGCGGGGGACAGAGAGAATCACGGGTGCGAAATTGAGGATCGAACCAACCCCGGCGCGCACGAGTCGGTTGGCCGCTTCCTGGGCCGCCGTGCCTGGGGTGGCGAGAACGCCGATGCTGACGTTCTTCGACTGAACAACCTGTGACAGTTCGTCGAGGTGACGCACACGCACTCCACCAACAACGCTGCCAACCTTCGACTCGTCGGTGTCGAACACACCGGCGATGGAGAATCCACGTTCGGTGAATCCACCGTAGTTGGCGAGTGCCTGACCGAGGTTGCCGGCACCGACGATCACTAGCGGCCAGTCATGGTTGAGTCCGAGTTCGCGTTGGATTTGGTACATCAGAAAATTGACGTCGTAACCGACACCTCGTGTGCCGTAGCTGCCCAGATACGACAGATCCTTGCGGACCTTCGCGGCGTTCATGCCAGTGAGTTCTGCCAACTGTTCACTCGAGACTTGATTGACGGTCTCGTTCGACAGTTCACCAAGGATGCGCAGATAGAGAGGCAGGCGCGAAAGCGCAGCTTCCGGAATGCGACGGCGGGGGGAATCCGACACGCCTCTCACGTTATGCCGTTACACCCCCCACCAGAAAGTCCTCGTCGGGGTTCGACCTATAACCTGCGACACATGACGCAAGCCGACGCCCTTGCCACTGCGCTCGCCGCGGGCGCGTGTCTCGTGGCGAGTGCCTTTTGTCTCCTCACCCTCGATCGCTGGTTCCGCCGACGCAGCCCCCACGACCTTGCGTGGTCCGTGGCGATGGCCCTGTTCGTTCTGGGTGCCGGTGCCCTGTGGTGGGCCGAAGGTCGCGGCTGGAGTTCGACCACATTCCGCGTCTTTTTCCTCGCCGGAGCGGTTCTCAACGTTGCATGGCTCGCGCTCGGCACCGTCTACCTGCTCTTTGGACGCCGGGTCGGCGACACCACACGCACCATCCTTCTCGTTCTCTCCGGCTATGCGACCGGCGTCGTTGCAACAGCCCCGATGAAGGTGCCCCTCGACCCTGATGCCTTCCCCACCGCCAAGGATCTGTTCGGCACGACTCCCCGCATACTTGCGGCAGTTGGCTCGGGGGTGCCGGCGATGATCATCATCGTCGGCGCACTGTGGTCGGCTGTGCGAGTCGCGCGTGGCCGCATCCCCGCCGCTACCACCTCGGCGCGCCGAGCGGCCACGAGTCCGCGCATGCTGGCCGTCGGCAACTTGCTCATCGCGGCGGGCGCCATCATTCTCTCGGCCAGTGGCACGCTCGCGGGTCGACTCGGCAAGGACAAGGCGTTTTCCGTCACGCTCGCGGTTGGCGTCGTGGTCTTGTTCACCGGATTCATGATTGCGTCGAATGCCGTTGGCAGCCGACCACGTGTCAGTGCAGCGCTCGCCGCAGCACTTTCCCCGTCACATTGAGCGGCAGTTCATCGACGAAGTGCACCTTTGTCGGGCATTTGTACCGCGACAGTTTCTTGCGCGAGTGCTCAATGATCGACTCTTCGTCGAGGTGCACACCGGGAGCTACGACGACGAACACCTTGACGGCCTCGCCGGTGTGTGGATTGGCCACACCAACCACGGCGCACGCCCTGACCCCCGGATGCTCGGCAACGACAGCCTCGACCTCGG
>SXZT01000065.1 GCA_005787785.1 Actinomycetota bacterium | reverse complement strand
GTCATCCGACCTTGTTCAAACGGTCATCCGACCTTGCCGTCGATGCCCTCGACGAGGTAGTCCATCCCCATCAGTTGTTCGTAGGTGGCCTGGACTCCATCGGCGAGGATTTCCTTGCCGGTGTTGTCCTTCAGCGGACCCTTGAACATGATGCCCGAGTTACCGACGACTACATTCGTCTTTTCGGCGATCAGCGCGCGCGTCTCTTCCGAGATGCTCTTGCCGAGCGGAGCGAGAACGATGTGACCATCAGCCATGTCGCCGTAGTAGTTGCCCGCAACCCAGGTGCCCTCGAGGGCTGCCTTCACGCGCGGGATCTCGTACACCGACCAGTCGTAGGTAGCGGCCGTGAGCCACACCTCGGGGAAGTTTGCACTCTGGTCCGAGTCGTAGCCCGACCAGAAAACTCCCTTTTCGTTGGCGGCTTCACCCGAAGCTGGTGAGTCCTGTGCAACCACACCGACAACGTCGGCGCCACCGGCAATCAGGGTTTCAGCAGTCTTGCGCTCGAGTGCCGGGTCGAACCATGTGTTCGTCCAGATGAGCTTGACCTTTGCATCAGGGTTCACCGCGCGGGCGCCGAGCGTCCATGCGTTGATGCCGCGCAACACTTCCGGAATCGGGTACGAAGCGAGGAGACCGAGATTGCCGGTCTTCGACGCAGCGCCTGCTGCCATTCCCGTCAACCACGCGGCATCCTCCGCTGCGCCGGTGAACTGCGAAAGGTTCGGAGCGCTCTTGTAGCCCGTTGCAAACTCGAAGCACACGTCGGGGTACTTCTCGGCTGCGGTGACGAAGGAGTCCTGGAAGCCGAACGACGTTCCGAAGATCATCGTGTTGCCGTCGGCGACGAGGTCTTCGATCACCTGCAGGGTCTGGTCACCTTCGGGAACGTTTTCCTTGTACGTGGTGACGATGTCATCACCGAACTCGGCCTGTACGGCCTCGCGGCCCTTGTTGTGTGCGGTCGTCCAGCCGCCGTCATTGATCGGCCCGACGTAGACCCATGCGGCTTTCAGTGGCTCGTCCTCGCTTGCGCGGCACGAACGCCCCTCGGCGCTGGCGTCCCATGGTGTGAAGTTGGTTTCCCAGGAAACCGAGCCTGGTTCGGTCGCAGCAGCGGGGGCGGTTGTGTCGGCAGTGGCGGTTGTATCGGCCGTTGCCGTGGTATCGGCGGTGGCGGTTGTGTCGGCTACCGCGGTTGTGTCTTCGGTGCTGGAACCGTCATCGTCGCCACATGCGACGAGACCGACGCCGAGGGCGACGGTCGCTGACAGTGCCAACCACTTGGATGAATGACGCTTTGTCAAGTTTTCCTCCTGGGAAAGTGGGTGGTGTCTGGGAATCGCGGATGGGTGAGTCACACACCTGCGATCACCTCGAATCTAAAGCGCGACCCACGTTGCGTGAAAGGTGAAAACACGCTGATTGCGGGCTTTTTACAAAAAGTCACACGAGCGTGAATCGGAGAAGATTTCTCACAACATCACCGAGCTTCGCATCGTTCTTCACATCGGAGTCGATAATCATGCGTACTGCGGCGTCAACCTTTACTTCTTGTTGTGGTTGATCACCAACGATGTTGGTGAGAACGCGTGGACCATCGACGCCAACCAGCCCTGAGTCGAGTTGTACGTACGCAACGACGTACGGACCGGATTCCTTCCAGCGGCCCGAACCCTTGGCGACAACGCTGTAGGAATAGACACGACCGGTGCCCGGGAGCGTGCGCCACATGATGTCGTTGCCGCTGTGGCACGCGGGACAGATGGCGCGCGGATACCAAACGAACGCGGAGCAGGGAGCGCAGTAAGGAAGGTCGAGCCGTCCATTGCGCAGCGCATCCCAGAATGGCCTGTTCTCGACCGTGGTCTCCACGTCGGCGAGAGGAAGGAACGGCGCGGTCACAGGCTTCTCCCGAGGATGAGAGTCGACGAACCCATGCGGGTGGCGAGGTTGCCGCCGGTGCCGTGGGCGAGGGCGATCTCGCAGTCGGGCACTTGCACCGCGGAGTGCGCTTCGCCGCGCAACTGGCGGACCGCTTCGATGACCTGGGTGATGCCGCCACGGTTGCTGGGGTGGTTGTTGCACAGACCACCCCCGTCGGTATTGAAAGGCAACCGCCCGAAGGGTGCCTGCAGGGCGCCATCGGCGACGAAGCGACCACCTTCACCCTTGGCGCAAAAGCCGAGGTCTTCGAGGGCGACGAGAACCGTGATCGTGAAGCTGTCGTAGATCGATGCGTAGTCGATGTCGGCGGGAGACACGCCGGCCTCTGCAAAGGCGCGCGGTCCCGATTGCACAGCTGCGGTGTGGGTGAGGTCGATGCGACCATTGTCGACGTGCTTCACGCCGGTGCCGGTGCCGAGAACCGGAATGCAGTGCCGTTGTAGCGACTTTGCGATCTCCGGAGCGACGACGACGAGCGCTCCACCGCCGGCGGGGACGACGCAGCCGGCGAGCCGGTGCAGAGGATCGGCGACCATGCGCGAGGCGAGAACCTCTTCGATGGTGACGACGTCGCGCAGGAAAGCGTTCGGATTGTGCTGTGCGTGGGTGGACGCGGCAACCTTGATTTCTGCGAGTTGTTCAGAAGTCGTGCCGAATTCGTGCATGTGGCGTCGGGCGGCCATCGCGTAGCCGGCGACGATCGACATGCCGAAGTGGTTCTCGAAGTGCACCTCGGGGGAGTTGCCGAAGCGGCCCGCGCCGGCGATGCCCGCGCCGGACGACCGTGGCAGACCGGCGAGTGTGATGAGGGCGACCTTGCAGTGACCTGCTGCTATCGCCTCGGCGGCGTGTTGCACGTGCACGATGTACGACGAGCCGCCGGTCTCCGTCGAGTCGATGTGGGTCGGTGAGATTCCCATGTATTCGGCCATCGACAACGGCCCGAAGCCCGGTGCATCGCCCGCGCAGAAGTATCCGTCGACATCGGCGAATGTGAGACCGGCGTCGGCGAGGGCGCCGCCGGCGACCTCGGCGTGCACCTGGGCGACGGTCTTGTCGGGAATGGTGCGCAGTGGGTGCTCGAACGCACCCGCGATGAAGGCCCTTCCCCGTAGCGACATGCGAGCGAGGCTAACCGCGCGGGGCCCGACGGGTTTGTGCCGGTGCGCCGTCTTGGTATGAATGTCAGTCCAGATGACGCGATAGGGGCCGGACGTGGGGCAAGCAAGGAAAATTCTCGGGCTCGTCGTCGTGGCGACGCTGCTTGCGGCGGCATGTGGTGACAACGCGGACACCACGACCGACACCGTGTCGACGGACAGTGCTCCGGCCGACACGGCTGCCGACGATGACGACCGCGACCGCAACGTCGGTACATCCGGCTTCGGTGAAAACGGTGCTGGTGTCGCCTCTGCGCAGTTGGCGGAGAACGTGGAGACCCGGTTCGACACACGCGTGTTCCGTCGCGTTCGCTACGAAGAGGTTGGTGGGCGACGAGTCGCGAACTTCCGCGACCTCTTCGTTGTCACGAAAGTCATTCGTACCGTCAGCGACAAAGTGTCGGCGACGCTGCACGTCGATGGATTCACGACCGAGGGAGACGACCCGGCTTCGTACCCGATGCGCAATTTTGGTGATGCGGGTCGGGTGTCGATCGAGATGCCGGTCAAGTCGAGTGAGTGGGTGAACATCCCGAACGCCTTCACGGTCGTGTCGCGTGAACTGCTCGCGGTTTCGTTTCCGACCGCCGAGATAGACGGCGAATCGGCCGGCTTGATCGAGTTCTACGATCTGCCGTCGGGACGGCCCAACACGACGCTCGGCGACAAGGGTCGGATCGTGGTGTCGAAGTCGACGGGCATCGACGACGTGTACGACATTGCACTGCGCGAAATGGGCGACGATGGCAAACCGCGACTCGTCGTGGCCGGATCGGCCTACGACACCTCGAACGACTCGTACACCGAAACGGATCTTGTGATCGCGGGTTTCACGGCTGACGGCAAGCCCGACACGGCGGTTGGCGCGGGTGGCTCGGGCACGATCTCGTTGCGCGGCAGTCTCGCCAGTTTCGGCACGAATGCGTTGTGGAACGTGAGATTGGCCGACCCGGGGCTGAGCACCGTCAAGGGCATGATCGGCGCTGCGGTGACTTCTTTGGTTCCCAACCCGACGAGGATCAAGGCGTGGAGGCCCGACGAAGTCGAACTGACGGGACTGGTCGCACGGGCGCCGCGTTCGGGTGGGCCGATCACGATGGATGCCGCAAACGGCGCGTATGTGAACTCTCTCAGGACCGGTCTCGAAAGTGTCGGTGTGCGCAACGCGATTCTCGACATCGACAACTCGCTCGACGTCCACATGACCGGTGTGCCGTACGGGACGGGATACACACCGCAGAACGAGCACGGGAACGATGCCGTCACCTTCACATCTGCATCGCCGACACAGGGTGTGACGGTGCGACCCATCAACATGCCGTTTCGCACGGCAAGCAAAGCAATGTCGCGAACGGGCGCGTTCGTTGCCGATCTGTCATCCGAAGGCAAGCGGTTTTCGGTCGAGATCTACAACGACACCGCTGAACGCGTGACCTCGTCAGCGATCTGTTTCGACGAACAGATCTGCAACGTGGACGACGTGCCAGGGGTGCGCGCCCTTATCGACATCTCGCCTGCCGAGGGCTCGTGGACAACCGTGCAATCGATGCAAGTCGACGCAGCCGGTGTGCACGTGGTCGTGCACACCGCCCGAACATTGCTTGGGGACGTGCCTTATCAGGTTCTTTCCTTTGCGCCCGACGGGTCGGCGGTTGTGGGTGAGCCGTCGACGTTCGGTGGTGATTTCAACACGTACGAATCCGAAGAGATCGAAGAGAACAACGTATTGAACACGTTCAACGTGCGGTGGGTGGATGCCGCGAATGTGCTGGGTACACGACGCCTTGCCACCACCGGGTCGACCCGACGTGACTACGAACCGAACATGGTTCTCGTGTCCGATGCCGGTGAGGACCCGCGCGAGGTGCCCTTGTCGTTGCCGCTCGGCATCTCCTCCTACACCGGAGCAAAGCATTCCGTGGCACGCATCGACGATTCGTCGCTTGCACTGCGCGCCCACGTGTTCAGTGACAGTGGTCGCGAGGTGCGTCTGTACAAGGTGAACGTCGACAACGGCTCGGTCGACGTCGATTTCGGAACCAATGGTCACGCGACAGTTTCCGGGATTCGTCGCGATGACGACTGTCGATGGGACGAGGTTCTGGAAAGCGGACCCGGAGTGGTTGCATTGCTCGTCGTCGACCACGACCCGAAGTCGGTCGACGACGCAGAGGACTGTTCGGAAGCGCCGCACACCGTGTCGTGGGCTGCGTTCACGACCCTCGGCAAGGCGGTCGGTACGGGAACAGCAGTCGCCGACCTTGTTCCCGTCGGTTTCACGGGGGTGACCGACTACATGGTCGACGCGCAGGGGAGTCTGTACGTGGTGGGTTACCGCGACGTCTTCGACGGTGAGGACTACGTGACATCGAACGCGGTCATCGCGAAGTTCACGTTGGCGGGCGCGCCCGATGCCACGTTCGGTACGAACGGTGTGGCGACGTTCGACGGAACGACGAACGCGCTCTACAGCGCGGGCGTGCGACTCGTCGGTGCGGTCGACGCCGAAGCGCGTGTGTATCTGGCAGCACCGATCAGCGACTTCAAAGCGGATGTCGACGTGTTGGTGCTGCGCCTCACCGTGGCCGGCGTGGTCGACGGCGCGATGGGTGCAGTTGCGCCCGATGCCGCCGAACAGACCAAGGGAGACGCGACACCGCGACAGGAACGCGAGATTGCCCAAGCACAGCGCGAGTCCAATGGTGCCGCGGAGGCCGCGGCGAAGACCGCCGATGAACGCCAGGCCGCTTTACCCATCGACAGCGGTCTGACGGTGATCGCCTCGAAGCCCGTGCTGACGGCGGTGAAGGCGGTCGCCGACAGGTCGCTGACGCTGTGGTGGTCACAGCCCGCCGCCAAGCAGGGCTACGTCACGGCCACCGCGATGCCGGGCGGTCGCACGTGCACGTCGAACGAGGGTTCGTGCATCATTCGCGGCCTCGACCCATCGGTGGCATACACCGTCACGGTCGCCCCGAAGGGTGAAGAAGCAGCCGGATCAGCCTCGGCCGAGTCGATCAGCGTCAAGCCGATCGTCACCCTGAAACTGGGACGTGTTGCATCGCCGACCACGTACGTGCGACCGGCTTCGCGCGGCAAGGCGACGTGGAAAGTTCGTGGCGGTTGCACCCTGAACGAATCGAACACACGAATCACCGCGCCGAGGCGCGCGACGACGTGTCAACTGAGTGTCACGACGGCGAAGTTCGAATCGACGCCGAAGACGACGAAGTCGGTGACGATCGTCGTGACGAAGTGACGGTGTAGATACTGGCCGCCAGCAGTGCGGCACCAACCGCGGTGACGACGAGTCCGCTCACGACATCGCTTTCGATTGACCGACCGACGAGGATTCCGACATCGACGGTGACGGCGATTCCCGAGACGAGCATGACCTCGAGGCGCGATCCTGCCGCACCGTAGAGGAACAGCAGAGCGGCGACCGCCAGCGGGAACAGGGTCAACCATGCGCTGCGGTCGGCACCGTTGATGCCGTTCGACGAGAAGATCATGGTGAGCACACCGACCGCGTGCGGTGCGAACGAAAACGGTGGCTCGGACAGGCTGAAAGCGAAGAGCATGAAACCACCGAGTGTGAAGATCACCGCAGTCCACGAATCGCCCGCGTCGAGCAACGACACCGAGGCCGCAACGACCGCGATCCACGAGACGCACGATGCGATCGTGGCGGCGAACATGGAACGCTCGAGACGGAGGAACGACCACACAAGACCCGGGACTGCGATCCACAGCACCACATGTTCACCTCGCAGGTTCTGCTCGTTCAACGTGATCGCGACCGCGGCGACGAGAGCGGCCGAGCCGAGCAACTCGATGACTTCACCGCCACGACGGCCGAGCACGTTGTCGGCGCGCGCGAAGCGGACCTGCATCCAGAAGGCAAGTGACAGCACAATCGCCGCCGCGATGTAGAGCAATGCGGCGATCGACATGGGAGATGCGTCCTCCAGTGCGGCCGTGGTCGTCCACACGACACCGACGAGAATGACGAGACCGCCGAGGGAGCCGAGAACTTCGCGGAGGGGTATGAAGATGCGTGGCGCAATCTCGAGATCATCGGCCTCTGCGCGTGTGAGGCGACCGTCGGCCACGAGTGGGTCGAGTTGTTCGCCGAATGACTTGCGATCCTGGAACGAGACGAGAGCCATTGGCACCGTCCTTTCGGGTCAGTTCTTGTAACGGGCGAGAGCCGCCTGAATCTCCTTTTCGGCCGCCACCTTGTCGGCCCAACCGCCCACCTGCGAGTCCTTGCCCGGTTCGATGAGTTTGTAGACCTCGAAGAAATTCGCGACTTCAGCGAGAAGGAAATCGGGTGCATCGGACAAGTCGTTGAACTTTTCGTACCGCGCATCGCGTGCTGGTACACACAACACTTTTGCGTCGGGACCTTTTTCGTCCTGCATCCAGAACACACCGATGGGACGCGCCCAGACGTGGCAACCCGGGAACGTGGGTTGTGGAAGGAGAATCAGCGCGTCGAGTGGGTCTCCGTCTTCGCCCAGTGTGTGCGGAAAGAACCCGTAGTCGAGCGGGTACTGCGTTGCGGTGAACAGCGTCCGGTCGAGCCAAATTGCACCGGTGTCGTGGTCCATTTCGTACTTGTTGCGCGACCCCTGTGGGATCTCGACGACCATTTCGATTTCCATGCACCCACCCTAGGGGCGCACGACAGGAATGTCAGCCGAAGCGCACGGAGTACATGGAAAGAGACGAATAGACGTAGCCGTCGGTGATCACCTTCGGCCGCTCTGCTTTTGCGCGTGCACCGAGCACGTAAAGAAGAGGCAGGAAATGTTCGGGCGTCGGTGCCGCGTAGGCCGCGTCGGGGTGTTCCTGCCACCGTTCGATTGCGGCGATGTCGTCGCGTTGGATCGCGTCGACAATGAAGTCGTGGAACCGGATGGCGGCGGGGTGGGCCTGTGCATCGACCGACCAGTCGATGGCGCCGAGATTGTGGACGATGTTGCCGCTGCCGAGGATGAGCACGCCTTCCTGTCGCAGCACGGCCAACTTGCGACCTGCCTCGACGTGCCAGGCCGCGGGCCGGGACAAGTCGATCGACAGTTGCGTCACCGGAACGTTGGCGTCGGGGAACACGTGGGCGAGCACCGACCATGTGCCGTGGTCGACACCCCACGTGGTGGTGCGGCCGATCGGCGCGGGTGCGCACATGGGTCGGAGAAGGTCGGCGACGCGCAGCGCGACACCGGGTGCGCCGGCCACCGGATAGCGGAACCGCGAGAGTTCGGGCGGAAAACCTGAGTAGTCGTGGATCATCTTCGGGTTGTCGCTCGTTTGCACGAGCGTGGCACCGGCGGGAGTCGGCGCCCAGTGGGCCGAGATGCACAGGATC